>JAADGO010000066.1 GCA_013152355.1 Chlorobiota bacterium | reverse complement strand
AATATCTTGATTCCATTGGACTTCAGCTAATTTTCCTTCCATAGCTTTGGCTATGCAAGAAAAACCGAGCTTTGCCACTGAAAATCAATCTGTCACTCTCGAAAATTCCCTTTAACTTTAAACAACTTCTATATATGCGAATAAAATCTCCCTGATAATTTATTTGAATTGTTTATAACCGGCAATTGTTAATATGTATCTTGCAAAGGTTAATGGAAGTTGTTAAAATATTAATCAGGGATTTCATGAAAGTTTTAGTAATGTACGTTGATGAATTTAGTTACACCCCTTCGCAAAAAAACCTTGATGATGCGGAAGAAGTTACCAGGGGGGCTCACTACAAAGAAGCGGTACTTGCTTTTATCCAGGTAGAAAAGGGCGATGAGGAATATGATGTAAAATCGCGTGAAAAGAAACTGGTAAACCACCTGAAATGGGTATCCCGTAAAAACCAATGCAAACATGTTATCCTGCATTCATTTGCCCACTTATCCGATTCGAAGGCATCGGTTGAATTCACCAAAGAACTGTTCGATCTGGCCGAACAGCGGTTGCAAAATGCAGGTTACCAAACAGCACAAACCCCTTTCGGGTATTTCCTTGATTTAAATATTAAAGCCCCGGGGTATTCGCTTGCCCGGATTTGGGCATCGTTATAAAAAACAGCTTCTTAGAGACTGTTTAAATTTTATCCTTTGGCTTGTTTTTACGCCTTAAGCCCTCATGCGGCGTTAAAATTTCCTTAAATAGCGGTGCTATTCGCGTCAATTTTGCCTTGCCTGAGAACTTAATCCATCAAAAACCTTGCTCAAAAACAAATTTTAAACAGTCTCTTAGTTCAATACCTGCTCCTTCAGCCATTTAGGGCGGTTGGTGGTAATATACTTTACCCCTAAGCCGATTAGCCGTTTTGCCTCTTCCGGGTCGTCAACGGTCCAGGCAAGCACTTCCAGGTTTAAATTATTCGCCAGGGCAACTAAATCTTTGTCAATTATCGAATGCTTTAAATTAACTCCCTGTAGTCCGGCTTCTTTTACTTTCCTCATCTTTGAATGTACCCTGGCCTTTGTTGCACTCAGCCAGTAACAATCGTTATCAGGGAAAGCCTTTTTTGTGTCGAGGATGGTTTGCCAGCCAAAGCTGATAAAAACTATTTGCCCTGATTTGCCCTCCTTCTCAATTGCTTTTTTTATATAGGGCAATACCTCTGGGCCGCATTTAATCTCGACAACCAGTTTTTTGCCTGGGGGGATCAGCTTTATAACTTCCGAAAGGAAAGGGATTCTTTCCTCTTTAAATTTTTTGCCTTTGTATGACCCTGCGTCTAATTCCCTCAATAAAATAGAAGGGGTTGTTTTTATATCAAAATTTTTTCCTTTACACGTCCTTCTTGTCGACTTGTCATGGATTACCATAACCCTGTTGTCGGACGACAAATATACATCTATCTCAACGGCGTCAGCACCGAGTTCATACCCTAGTTTCAACGATGCAAGCGTATTTTCCGGGGCAAGGTACGATGCGCCACGGTGCCCGATAAACTGAACCTGGGCCATACAGGTTACTGAAGGCACAACGAATAAAAGTATGGTTATTAATCTCATTTTTTGCACTAAAGTACCCCCTTTTTTTATAATAATGAAAGATAAAATTTAAACAGCTCCTAAATGCCCATTAATAATCACCTTTTTTCCGGAGCCTTTTTTTTTCGCTCAGGTACTTTTTGCGTTCCAGCCTTTTTGCAATGGACGAACGAGTAGGCGCCGTTGCTTTCCTTGGCCTGGGTTTTTCTAATGCCTTTGCCAGCAGGTGGTAAAATTTAGCAATACATTCTTCTTTGTTTTTTAATTGCGACCTGCTGCTCTGGGAAACAATAATCAATTCTCCGGCATGGTTAATTTTATTGCCTGGCATTTTCAGGATAGCCTCTTTTTCCGGTTCGCTAAGTAGTTTTGATTTATTAATATCGAAACGTAGCTCAATGCGTGTATTCACTTTATTTACATTCTGCCCGCCCGGGCCACTGCTTTTCGAACTGGTAAAATTCCATTCCGGGGAGAAATCCCTGTCGTTTATTGATACCTGGCTCATAATTATTTTTTACCTAAAAGTAAGAAGTTTACCCCAGTATTCTGGTCTCAATAAAAAAATATTAGACAGGCAGGCATACCTCCCTTTTTTACCCAGACTGGCATCAGTGTTAATGTTTTTTTATTTAAACTTTCTATAAATACATTTTGCCTGTTTAAATAATCAATTTATCTTTGTGCTTCTAAAAAGGTGTAAAAATGGAATATACTTTCAAATACAATCGTATGCAGCCGGTTTTAAATATTAGCCGCAACTGTTTTTTTATGCCTTCTATGTCGATGTGTATGCGATAGCCTTCATTCGGTGTAGGATTATGCATACATTGTTTGAAGGCACCTCAGTCATAAAACAAAAAATCATTTTCTTTTTTTTAAAACTGTATTATTTATTACTATAATATGTCAGATTGTGTAATTCGATTTGGCGGGAGTTATTGTAGCAATACCCCGTTCATTAAAGGATTTTCAGAATATATAAAAAACTTCGAAGGGCGGAGTTTTATAGTCGTGTCTGCAATTCCCGGAATTAAGTCGCTGATATCAGATTGTATTGCGAATGCTTTACAATCAGGGGATTTTGAAGAGAAGTTTGGAAAGCAGTTGCAAGCCTTTTTCACGAAAGAAACCGGAGGGGAAGCAACAGCACCATATCTTTCAACCACAGAAGAACTTGTGAAACTTTTAAAGGGAATCCGCCTGATTGGTGATTACTCTGAGGCCTTAAAAGCGGAAGTACTGAGTTTTGGCGAAAAATTATCGGCACAAATTTTATTTTACCGGTTAGCAAAATGGGTTGATGTACAACTAATCCAGCCTGAAGAGATTGGGCTAAAGGTTACTCCTGATTATGGGAATGCAACCTACACAGGTGTGGAAACAGAAAAGGTAAACAGGTTAAACCCTAATGGAGTATTCCTGTTGCCAGGGTCGTATGGCGTTACCCCCCAGGGTAAAATTGCGCGGGCAGGGTATGCCGCTTCAGATTATACTGCCGCAGCATTGGCAGCATTGGTCAAAGCCCCAAAATTAATTCTTTGGGGCATGGAAAAGGAGTTTTTCAGTGCCGACCCGCAGATTGTCGAAAGCCCACTCAGGATAAAACGTTTGACATACGCCGAAGCCAGCGAGCTGGCTTATTTCGACCATTATTCATTACACCCGCGGATTGTAGAGCCGTTGGAGGCAAAACATATCCCAATACATATAGTAAGTGCAGCCTCAAACAATATTGAAACATTGATCAATACTGAAACTTATGTGGCCGAACAGATTGTGAAGAGTGTTGCTTACTCTGACGATATTTCAATTTTATCGCTAAATGGCCCCGGAGTAGGGCTGAAACCGGGAATTTTGGCAAAAGTTACAAACTGCCTGAACGATGCAGATATTAATATCAAGTCGGTCATTACGGCACAGGTTGCCATCAATCTTATTTTAAGTAAAGAAAATGGGAAAAGGGCTCTTAAGTTGATCCAAAACCTTGGCTTCGACTCGGTACAAAACATCCAGTTTAAAGATAAAGTTTCGCTGATAGGTATTGTTGGGCATGGGTTGCAGCAAAATTTTGGTATTTTGGCAAAATTGCTCAATGCCGTTGCGCAAAACAAGGTTAATGTAATATTAAGTGGTTCGGGGTCTGCCAATTTAGTAAGTTATATTGTTGTGAAAAATACCGACCGCGATGTGTGTATACACGGAATACATCAGGCATTTTTTAACAAGGCAACAGAAGAAGGTAATATTTAACCAACTTCAATGTTTAATATAGATTTAACCAAAACCTATATACCAATTAAGAAATTTAGTTATGACAGGAAAAGCATTGAATTTTGAAACCCTCCAGGTACATGCCGGGCACCAGCCCGATGAAACGACCTCATCGCGTGCAGTGCCCATTTACCAAACCAGTTCTTATGTATTTAAAGATGCCGACCATGCAGCAAACCTTTTTGCGCTGAAAGAATTTGGCAACATATATACCCGCATAATGAACCCTACTTCCGATGTGTTTGAGCAAAGAATTGCAGCACTTGAGGGAGGAGTTGCCGCGCTGGCAGTGTCTTCGGGCCATGCTGCACAATTCCTTGCCTTTACAAATATCATGGGGTTGGGCGATAATTTTGTCACTTCGCCGTTTTTGTATGGCGGTTCATACAACCAGTTTAAAGTGACCTTCAAAAAAATAGGTATTGAAGCACGTTTTGCAGAAGATTTAGCGGTTGAGTCGTTTGAAAAACTAATAGATGAAAACACAAAGGCTATATACCTGGAAACAATAGGCAACCCGGGTTTTAATATCCCCGATTTTGATGCCTTTGGTGCATTGGCAAAAAAATACGATATACCGTTTGTTGTCGATAATACCTTTGCAGCAGCGGGTTATTTATGCCGCCCGATTGACTATGGCGCCAATATTGTGGTTGAATCGGCCACAAAATGGATTGGCGGGCATGGCACCAGCATTGGCGGGGTTATTGTTGATGCAGGGAACTACAACTGGGGTAATGGTAAATTCCCGGGGTTTACAGAACCTTCTGAAGGATACCACGGATTAAAATACTGGGACATATTTAATTTTGACGGGGCGTTTGGGAATATCGCTTTTATTATAAAGGCAAGGGTTGAAGGATTGCGTGATTTTGGCCCGGCATTGAGCCCATTTAACTCCTTCCTGCTTTTGCAGGGGCTTGAAACATTGTCGCTTAGGCTCGACCGCCATGTGGAGAATACACTGGCACTGGCTAAATGGCTGCAACAGCACCCGAAGGTCGAAAGTGTTAATTATCCGGGGCTGGAAGGCAACCCATCATATAAAAACGCCCGTAAATACCTGCCCAAAGGTGCGGGAGGGGTACTTTCGTTTCAGGTGAAAGGCGGTAAAGAAGCTGCAAAAACAGTAGTGAACAGCCTGGAACTTGTGAGCCACCTGGCCAATGTGGGCGATGCAAAAACACTGATCATACAGCCATCGGCAACCACACACCAACAACTCCCGGAAGAGGCACAAATTGCAGCAGGGGTTTTCCCTTCGGCATTGCGGGTGAGTGTTGGGATTGAACACATCAACGATATTATTGCTGATTTTGAACAAGCACTGGGTAAAATTAGTTAAACGAGGGATATAATATAATTCTTTAATATTGAAAATATGCCATTAAATATACCAGATAAACTACCGGCGATAAAACTCCTCCGCAAAGAGAATATTTTTGTGATGGACCAAACACGTGCTGCCCGCCAGGATATCAGGCCGCTAAAAATTGCCATTTTAAATCTGATGCCCCTGAAGGTGACCACCGAAACCGACCTGGTAAGGTTACTTTCCAATTCAC
The DNA here is from genome assembly GCA_013152355.1 of Chlorobiota bacterium. Classification (GTDB taxonomy): domain Bacteria; phylum Bacteroidota; class Bacteroidia; order Bacteroidales; family Prolixibacteraceae; genus JABMQB01. Next base: position 12,050 of record JAADGO010000066.1, on the reverse strand, counting down.
CTTTGCAGATAGAGATTGATTTCCTGAAATTTAAAGAGTATACGCCTAAGAATACACCGGCATCGCACATGAGTGCATTTTATACTGAATTCGATAAAGTAAAAAAGAAGAAATATGATGGCATGATCATTACAGGCGCCCCGGTTGAGCTGCTACCCTTTGAAGAGGTAATTTACTGGGAAACAATGAAAAGCCTAATGGATTGGGCGGTGCACAATGTCCAGTCGACCCTGTTTATTTGCTGGGCTGCCCAGGCAGGGCTCTACCATTATTATGGCGTACCTAAATATCCGCTAAGCAAAAAACTGTTTGGTGTATTTAAGCATACCTATTCGGATGAAAAACTCCCTATCTTCCGGGGGTTCGATGATGAATTTTATGTGCCGCATTCACGGTATACCGAAGTGAGGGAGAGCGATATTAAAAAGGTAAAGGGTCTTAAAATTATCTCCTCTTCGGAAGAATCGGGTATAAACATCCTGTCGGCCCGGAAAGGGAGGCAGCTTTTCATTACGGGCCATGCCGAATATTCAAGGGGTACGCTTGACAATGAATACAGAAGAGACTTAGCCAAAAATTTGCCGATAGAAATACCTAAGAATTATTACCGTGATGATGACCCAACAAAGGAACCGGTCATGCGTTGGAAATCACATGCCAACTTATTTTTCTCAAACTGGTTGAACTATTACGTTTACCAGGAGACTCCGTATGATTTGGGGGATATACGTTAGGAGAGCAGCTGTATCCGGCATTCGGCAATATCCGATATTTGTCAATGAAGGTTTTAAATGAGCTATCGCTGTTTGCTTTTGCCTCGGGTTGCGGGCTTCTGGTGCCAGGCATCAGGGGCTTTATTTACTGTATACCATAGCTTTGTTATTTTTCAGGGAAATAATTGGCAATGTGCCTTTTTTATAGCCCCCTTGTTGAAAACCGTATCGCAAAAATTGTTGAAAACCTACATTTTTTATTATAACCCTTGCCATTTTATTGATTGATATCCCTCATTGCCTGTGGTTTAACAGTCAATCTCCACTTATTAACATTTGTTGATAACCCATGTGTGTTTAAAGTTCATTTTAATCCCTTAAAATACTTGACACAAATACCTTTTTTACTGTAACTTTGATATACCAGGTGAGCGATAAAAGGCAGCTCCCGAGATGTGGAGAAGGAGAAGGTTCCTTAGCCGGGGCACAATCCTGATCGTACGGGGCTTCGGCTCCGCACATCAAAAGAGCCGGAGTTTGAACCTAAAGTCTGTAATATAGGTTCATTCAATCACTGAAGGAAAACAGGCGTTCTTTAAATGATTGAGTTAGGGCAGGAAACCTGACGAGGCTTCGGCTTCGTTAAGTTGGACTGCGGAACAGGAAAGGTGTAAAAGCCGGAACTGTTTTCTTCCGGCTATAACCAATCGCAAGAAAGGTTAAGGCAGGGAAGCAGAATAACACTTCGTCCGGGAAGGCAAGCGCGAATGCCGAGCGGACAGCCGGAAGGCTATGGTGTAAAAAGCATAGCCGGAAAGCCAGGGCTTAAAAAGACTTCCTGAAAAGGGAGTAACTACAGCCGGCCATAATAACCGTAGCCTGGCACTATAGGCAACTTCGGTTACCTAAAGTGAATGGGGGTTAATTTTAACGATTAGCCTCCATTTGTGTTTTTATAATGTAAAATTACGATATTCAGTATACCTAGTTTTCATCTTATGCCTTTTCGTATTTACTTTTTTGAATATCGAATATCGAACACCGATTAACGATTTTTGATTTATTTATGATTGAATAATTATTTATGCCTTTTGAATTGGGCAATTCATTCGCAATTTCAATTATCAAAACTGAAAATCCTATCAGCCGCCCTTCTAAATCAAATTTGCCCATGCTTAATCAACTTCTCAATTCATAATTCGTTAATCAATATTCGATATTCCGTAACTAATTAATCAGTGTATTGTTTAATAGTTTCAATATACATAATTAAACCATTTCCCCTCCCACAGCTTTTCAATTTGATACATTAACAGGGACTGATTTTTTTCAGGTTGGGTTAATTACCTTCCCAAAATAAAAATAGCAGGGCGTTTATTTAAATCGGGTTTATCTTTCTTCCAACCGGCAATACTTTTTGTTGCAATAAATTCTGTTTCTGAAGTCAGGTCGCATGCAATGCAAAGCAATGTGGAATTATTACAGTATTTTAGCAGGTCGTCCAGCAATTGGTTGTTGCGGTATGGTGTTTCAATAAATATCTGCGGCTGGTTTTCAAATTGCACAAGTTTTTCCAGCTGTTTTATCCTTTTAACCCGTTGGTTGGGCTTTACAGGTATATACCCTGTAAAAGCAAAGTTTTGCCCGTTCATCCCTGAAGCCATCATTGCCAGTAAAATTGATGAAGGGCCAACCAGTGGTACAACCCTGATGCCTTTTGCATGGGCTAATCTCACAATCTCCGCACCCGGGTCGGCCACTCCGGGGCATCCTGCCTCCGAGATGATACCCATGTCGTACCCTTTGAGCAGAGGGCCGATAGATTGTTGTTTTTCCTCTTCCGAAGTCCTTTTGTTAAGTTCATAAAATGACAGTTCGTCAATGTTGATACCCTGGTCGAGCTTTTTTAGGAACCGCCGGGCAGTCCGTACATTTTCAACAATAAAGTATTTTAATCCGGTGCAGGCCGAATGGATACTGTTAGGAAGGGCTGTTTCCCACGGAGCTTCACTCAATACATTTGGGATGAGGTATAATCTGGGCATTTTGTAAAATTTCCCTAAAAATAGTGATAAGTACTGAATCTATTCTATTTGTAGTTTGTTATTTTTGTTTTAATGAACCGAATTAATAATGCAACAATACGGCTGATATTTTTGGGTACAGGCACATCGCAGGGGATTCCGGTAATAGCATGTGGTTGCCCGGTGTGCAACTCGAAAGATATTAAAGATAAACGGCTGAGGTCATCGGTATTGCTCGAAATAAACGGGGAAAATATTGTTATTGATGCAGGCCCCGATTTCAGGCAGCAAATGTTAACACATAATGTAACGTCATTAAAAGCAGTATTATTGACCCATGAGCATGTGGACCATATCTTCGGATTGGATGATATCAGGTCGTTTAACTGGGTACAAAAAAAGCCTATGGATATTTATGCTGAAAAGCGTGTTGAGAGGGCAGTCAGGAGGATATTTAATTATGTGTTTGCCAACTACCAATACCCGGGGATACCACAAATGAATTTGCACATCATTGAGAACAAGTTGTTTTATGTTGGAAACACCCAGGTTACCCCGGTGAGGGGGCTTCACTATAAGTTGCCTGTTTTTGGGTTCAGGATTGGCGGGTTTGCATATATTACCGATGTTAATTTCATTGCTGATGAGGAAAAAGAAAAACTACAGGGGCTTGAAGTCCTGGTGGTGAATGCGCTGAGGAAAGAGGAACATATTTCACACTTTAACCTTGAGCAGGCATTGGCCCTCTCCCTGGAGCTAAAACCGGGAAAGACATACCTTACGCATATAAGCCATGCAATGGGGAAGCACAATGATATCCAACGGGGATTGCCCGATAATGTGTTTCTGTCGTACGATGGGCTGGTGGTGGATGTAAAATAATATTGCCGGCTGTAGCCTTTGTTTATTTAGAAACTGAAGTTGTTTAACTTTAAACAACTTCACTGTTTAAAATTACCCCTGCCTACCGCTTTTACGTTTATTAGGCGTTTTCCCCCGTCATATTTTAGCAGTTTATCGTAAAAAAAGAGGCTCCGCAATTTAGCCGGGACTTTTTTGAACATTGCCAACCGGTTTTTCCAATATTTTTTATCTTTGCACCGCTGATTAAAAATAAGGATGCCTCGGTAGCTCAGTTGGATAGAGCAACTGCCTTCTAAGCAGTAGGTCATGGGTTCGAATCCCGTCCGGGGTACAATTTGCCGTACCGGCTACAAATACCTGGCTAACCGCTGTATACGAGGTCCGTACGTCCTGTCCCGAAAGGGATACGGTGGCCATGCCTGCATTTTATTCCGGCAGATAAATGTGAGAGCCTCTCCCTGTCAGTTTTTACTGGCGGGGCGGGCTACTCGACTGCACCCAGTATTTTATGGTTTCAGCCAATTACTTTGAGGCTTAACAATAAGTCTTGCAGAGACTATGTACAACTAAGGCTAAATCTGGATTTGGAGACCCAGAGGTCAAACACAATGGTAATAATAATTGTATTTTACCATCGTAATATTGAGGGACAGCAATTTTATAATTTGGATAGACCGCAAATGAAAATAATTCAGAGTGAAATGGGGTCATTTCATAAAGTTGTGGGCAAAGCATAAATTTTAGCTAATTTGAATAAGAAAAAATTAACATCAGCATTCCTTTTTATGTGGCTCTCAGTATTATTTTGAGGTGCTGGCAAAAAAGAGAGGTTATAATAAAATAAAAAGGATAGGCTCAATAACCTATCCTTTCCTCATTAAACTAACTAACCTAACTAAACCTAAACTTATGAAAAAAAACGTACTACAAAGATAAAGGCAGAATCGGTATTTGGCAACTTTATAATGTTAAATGATGTTAAAGTTAACTTTATATTCACATAAACTCACTGAGCAATAAAAACATACTGGATATAGCCTGTTTGCTGCTCAGGAGCCGAATTGTCGGCATTAAATAATGTATTCAATGCTGCCATTTCAGCATAATAGTATATTTGTGCATCGCGGATATTGTTATTTTTCCTTGCTGATGCTTTAATAACCGAACCATTCCTTCTTACCACAATATCTACGATAACAGTACCTCCTCCCTGGGCAAGGTATACGGGGATCGGGAGGCGGATATGGTACCTGTTTTCAAGATGATAAGTAATATTGCTTTCCCCTGTATATATTACGTTCTTTATCGAATCAGGGTCGATGCCTTCTGTCGTTTCCACAGGCATTTGTATATCATTAATATCTATAACCTTTTTGTTCAACTGGTTGTTTACATCCGAGATAAGTTTACGTGCTTCTTCAACTTCCTTCAGATAATCTTTATCGAAAAGGTCATCGTCCTTCATAGACTGGTTAGACGCCTGGTTCGTAACCCTGCCGGTATTGGCAGGAGTATTCTCCGTTGGCACGGCCGGAGCCTCTTCCGTTTTCACCTCCTCTGCTTTTGCCTCTTCAATATCAGGTGCAACATCAGGGAACTCAATGATTACGGCATCTTCTTTCACTTCCCCTTTTATATGGACATCGGCTAACAGGAATGATAAAAGCAGGATAATATGAAACGACAATGTGCCGATGATACCATAAATATTGTTTTTATATATTTTCTTTAACCTGCCCATTCACCGACAAAATTAAGAAAAAAGCATCCTTTGGAGCTATGGGTGTGGAGGTTTTTAACCTCCAATTATTTTTTAGGCACCAACCCGCTGCAATGAGTGGGGAATATAACCCATAACATCCTTCAAGTACCGCGCCCGGGATTAGTCCGGCTAAATAATTTCTCCTCAAAATTAAAGAGACTGTTTAATTGCAATAAAGCTTTTGCCAGGCAAAGGTATCATCAGTAGTTTACAAGCCCCTTTCTGCGGCTATAAACCGCAGCACCCGTATTATTTCATAATAAACTTACTTTTCGGCGGGAATAATTTTGAAGCCAGCTCCCCACCGTCAAAATAAGTTCCCGGGTTCTGGTTGCTTTCTATTACAATTTGCCCCCCTCCCAGGTAGTACCCTTTTATTTCGACAGGCGGCATCATATTATTCCCTTCAATCTTCAAAATATGTGATGCATCGACAGGAGGTTTTTCTTTGGCAAATGTATGCCCGCTCAAATGAGTAATAGAACTTAAATAGTTTGCAACTGATGCAGAATCAGCAGAGATACCGTTTACCTGCCAGTCATTTTCTACTTTGGCAAGGGTAAACGAGCTGTCGGCGGGGTAAGTGAATGACAGTTTCGCCCAGTCGCCTGCAGATGAACTAATAACGGTTTTGTCGCGAAACGAATCCAAATCACGGTTAAACGTCATCGACAGGAAGCCATTGACGCCATATACCTCTTTATCACCTGCCAGGCGCACATACGAAGTCATCTTACGTGGCTGGGAAAAGCTGAATTTACCAATATAAATATCGGCAATAACATCATTGCCCTTCAACAATTTCACATTCGTCCCAAGGCTGTCTGTTACTTCAAACTGCCCCCATTTCTCTTTCGAAGTCGCCACAACACTCTCGGGTTTCATACGGTTCAATTCAGCTATTAAATTACTTGCGGCATTTTTATCAGCAGTGAAAACCTCACCTTCCGGTGAAATAACTTTCCAGCTATCATTTTCTTTTTTCAGGGTAATAACTTTCCCTGCGGTTATTTTTGGTGAAAGCAGGATAGACGTAATATCATCAGCATTCACTTTCACTAATTCATTCCTGAAAGTCCTGTCTCCTTTTTTTGTATCGATAATTTTAACCAAAACTACCATTACCAGCAAAATAACAAATACAGACAGCAATATTTTGATACTTACTTTTCTAAACATTTTATTTCCGTTTTAATGATTCGCCTATATATTGTAATCTTCTTGTTTGCGTTTTTCACGAATCCTGCGGTTGCGCCCGATCCTGAATAGCCCATAAATTATGATCAAAATGATAGGGAGTAGTAAATTCAACCATTTTAGCAGTTTTTTTGTGCCATCTTCAATCTGTGCCAATGGCCTCGAAGTAATTCCTTTGGTACGCAGTTCAATTAACCCCGTATCATCTGAAAGCCAGTCGATAGAATTTACCAGTAAATTAATATTATCCGGTTGTAGTTGCTGGGCATTGTTACCCTGCCCGTTTACAGCAAAGTCGCCATCGCCAATGACAACCATCCTGGCATTATTGCTTCCTGAGATTTTACCCTCAAGCAACGCCCCCAGAGTTAAGTTCGACAATGGGAAATCAGCCTCACCCCATTTTTTCTGAATATTGAAATAAACCGGAGGAGATTGAGTCCCCGATTTCTCAGAACTGTAAAGCAAAGGCAGGTAATCCAGCGTAGTATCCCCAACAAAAGAAATAGGGCTGGCAAATTGAAGAATAACTGTCTCAAGCCCTTGTGTAATCGGGTGTTTTGCAAATTTTGAAACGACCGGGAAGTAAGGGAATTCAATTTGCGTATTAAAGGTAAATATCCCCTGTTGCTGACGGACGGAAACAGAGCCGCAACTGGCATCCACAACAAAGCTGTTATCCACCTTGACCCCCTTTTTTTCAAGCCAGGTTTCGAGCCCGGTTGATAACCCCCTGCCCATTGCCTGGCTAAAGTTACCCTCTACCCTATTGATAGCGACAACAAGGTTCCCTCCATTTGCAAGGTAGTCGTCCAGCATATTAAAATGTCCTTCTGGGATTGAATCCGAGGGGGCTATCAATGCAAGTGTTTTATATTTTGGCAAATAGGTAGAATCGGTAATATTTATGCCTTCAACAGTGTACAGAACCCCCAGAGATGCCATTACCTGTTGGAACTCGGAAGTAGTTGGCTCGCCATGGCCCTGTATAAAACCAACCAACGGCTTATCAACCGATATTAGCTTTTTAATGCTTGACGAGAGGGCATATTCCATAGCTGCCCCCGGTTGCATAAAAGGGATAACTTCTGATTTTTCCGCATATTTCAGCACCGCCCCCAGGTATGCTTTCTTCTGCACAGACTGGTTCTTCTCGCGCACATTGATCACCACCGGGGATATCCCACTCTGAAGGGCCTTCTGTTCGATTTGCTCATCTTTATTCGGGTTAATAAATTCGTAAACAATATTCCCTTTTGCCCTGCTGGCATATTCTGTCAAAAGGTCTTTAAAATCCTGCCGTGTTTTAGCAATATTGGGCGGAAGCCCCTTTGAAAAGTAGGCAGTGATGGTAATCGGCCCTTCCAGTTCATTTAAAATATCCTTTGTAGCCTGGCTCAGTGTATACCGCTGGTCTTGCGTAAGATCAATACGGAAAAAGAAACGATTGGCCAATATATTCACAAGGATAAAAATTCCAATTACTAAAAATATATATAGTAGGAGTGATTTTTTTGATTTCATGTTAAACTGCTTTTAGTTAATATTCCGTTTAACCATAACTGCTTCGGCACTGATTATCCCTAAAAAGATGATGGATAAGAAATAAATAATATCTTTCGAATCGATCACACCTCTTGAAACAGCATCGTAATGCGTAGATAAGCTAAGGTAATTGAAAATGGCCGAAGCACTGCCTGAAAAGCTTGATGCCAGGATGCCAAACAAGATGTGGAAGAAGATACCTATGAACAATGCCAACAGAAATGCCACAATCTGGTTATTGGTGAGGCTGCTGGCAAATAACCCTATACTTATGTAGGCACTGCTAATCAGCAGTAGCCCGAAGTAGCCCGACCATACCGCGCCATTATCAATAGGGCCAAGGCTCCACACTGTCAGGTAATAAGGGAAGGTCAACGCGAGTGCGATAGCAATCAGCGACAAAACAGCCAGGAATTTGCCCCATAAAATCTGCCAGTCGGAAATGGGCTTTGTGAGGAGCATCTCAATTGTCCCGGTTTTGCGCTCTTCGGCAATCTGTTTCATGGTTAATGCCGGAATAAAGAAGAACAATGTCCAGTATGCTATGCTAAAAAATGATTGTAACGTTGCCTGGTTTACAAAAAACACATCGGCTCCGTACAGCCAGGTAAAAAAACCGCTGAAACCAAGAAATATAACAATCATTATGTATGCCAAAAGCGAGTCGAAAACAGACTGTAACTCCCGCTTCATTATTATTAAAACCTGTTTCATACTATTTCATTTTTAATTTTTTGTTACTTCACGGAAGATATCTTCCAGCTTGGCCTCAATAGGAGTCAGTTCATTAATGAACCACCCTTTTTTTACACACAACTCAAATATCGGTTTTGCCGAGCTTACCCCTTCTTTACTGTGTACCTCAAAGCAAGTGCCTCCATCGCTATAAAAATCGACCAGCTCAACTGTAGGCAACAAGTTTAATTCTTCAAAAGCTTCATTCTTTTCAGCTTCAGCAATGCATACCTTCAGTATTTCATCGCCTTGTGCCTGCCTTCGCAATTCTTCCGAAGTACCTTCGGCAACTATCTTCCCTTTATTTATGATTAATATCCTGTCGCAGGTTGCCTCCACTTCGGCCAGTATATGCGAACTCAGTATTACTGTTTTTTCCTGCCCTATTTGCCGTATCAGTTCCCTGATCTCAACAATCTGGTTTGGGTCGAGTCCCGTTGTGGGCTCATCCAGGATCAACACTTCAGGGTCGTGGATCAATGCCTGGGCCAAACCCACACGTTGCCTGTAGCCCTTCGAAAGTTCCCTTATCTTTTTGTGTTTCTCGCCTTTCAGCCCGCATACTCTTATCATTTCTGATATACGGCCTTCTATTTTCGACTTATCTACCCCCTGTAGCTCAGCAACAAATTTCAGGTAATCGATTACCGGCATATCGTGGTAAAGCGGATTATTCTCCGGCAGGTAACCAATGTGTTTTTTTACTTCACCTGGAAATTTACTGACCGAGTAACCACCTACCTGAATATCTCCCTGGTTCAACGACAGGTAACATGAAATAGCTTTCATTGTAGTTGTTTTCCCGGCCCCGTTAGGCCCTAAAAAGCCAAGCACCTCTCCAGTCTTCACCTTAAAACTTAAATTATCAACCGCATTCTGCAGCCCATAAGTTTTAGTAATGTTTTCTACAATAATATCCATAGTCAGACTATTTTTAAGTGAAACGAAATTAACAAAAAATCAAGTCTCTGATAAATCGCCATTGCCAGTTTTAACACAATTTAACAGTATAAATTATAGGTCGATTAGAGGCTGAATAAAGAAGTTGTTTAAAACCTGGTGGCAATCCCGCATTTTATCAGGTTGTTTTTTGGGTTGCCTGCACCTTCAATCTAAAAAAAATGTATTTTAGATAAAAAATGAGGGTAAAGCTTTACATATATTATTTATTCGTGTTTGCACTCTTTATTAACACGTGTGCTATGGGTACTGCCCTGCCTGGCAGGAAGGACACTTTACAGGATGTTGATTATCAAAAAAAATACGACCGGTTCTACGATAGCCTGAGGGTTAAGGCAGGGCAAAACGGTATAATAAGGCTGCTCCATAACTCAATCATACATAAACCCCATCCATTTGTCGATAAAAAGGCCATGTCCATGGAATATTTTTACCGGTTTAAAGGATACCGGTTTAAAGGAAAAACTATTTCTCAAATTAAGATCAAAGCACTTGAAATATTTGGCCCCGACCTGAATGATACTACAAAACAGGCAACATCGAAGCTTGAGAAATTTGCTAACAGGATACATACCAAAACTAACCTAAACATCATTAAAAAGAACCTGCTTTTCAGGGAAGGAGAGCAGCTTGACCCGGAAATACTGTATGAAAATGAAAGGATACTAAGGCAGCTCCCTTTTATTCAGGATGTAAGGATACTGCTGGATACCGATACGCTATATCCCGGGCTGGTTAAAGTAACAGTCCTTACAAAAGATGTGTTTTCATTCGGGGTCACGGGAAATGCCGAAGGGGAGAAGGCAAATTTTGAGGTGTATAACCGCAATGTTTTTGGCGCAGGGCACGAAATCTCGGTTAAGATGGTCGGGCACCTTCACAAAGAGCCCTACCTCGGGTTAGAAACATATTACTCTATTAATAATATCAATGGTAAGTTCATCAATGTTTCTGCGAAGTTCTCAAATACATATATGAAAGAGGAGGTTGGCTTCAATGTAGAAAAAGAATTCCTGACCCCTTTGACAAAATGGGGGGGCGGAATTACAGGTAACCGACTGACCCGGGCAAACCAGATTATTGATTCGGACCCGGTAAAACTGGATGAAACGCCGCTTAACCTCCTGCTTTTGGATGCCTGGGCGGGAAGGTCGGTTCAAATAAACCCCGGGAAATTCTCTAATTCGCAAATAACATTTGCAGGGCGCATTGCACATCAATATTTCCATGAACGCCCGGAACCAGATATTAGTAACAACCAATATTTTGCAAACAGGACATTTTACCTGGCAGGGATAACCTGGTCGCAACGCCGCTATATACGCGACCAATTGATTTATAGTTACGGGATCACTGAAGATATACCCGAAGGGTTTAAAAATGAAGTGGTTGCAGGGTACGATGCCAACGAATTTGGCAACAGGTTTTACACCCACATCTACTTATCGAATGGCAACCTCCTCCCCGGCCACCCGGGCTACCTGTTCCTTTCGGCTGCTGCCGGGGGGTATTTTAATAAATTAACACTCGAACAAGGCCTGGCCCGGATGGACGTTAACTATATCTCCAGGTTGTTTAAACTAAAAAACAAACGCTGCCGCTTTTTTGGGAAGCTGGATTATATGCTTGGCATAAGGCGGTTTGATGTTGAGAACCTGCTGCTCAGGGACGGCGGGCACATAAGAGGTTTCTCAAGCAGCCTGCCCAAAGGGAAGCAACGGTTAAGCCTTAACCTGGAAACTGTATTTTTCCAACAACGGGAGATATATAAATTCTATATAGCCCTGTTTTTATTTGCCGATGTGGGGATTATCGGCTCCAACAAAGAGTTTATATTTAATGAACATTACTATAGCGGATTAGGCATAGGCATCCGGTTGCACAACGAATCACTGGTGCTTAAAACAATCCAGCTAAGGTTGGCTTTTTACCCATACCACCCCGAAAACATGAATTTTGCAGCCTTTATACTGGAAGAGCGTACAAAACATAATTTCTATAAATTCCAGCCCACTGAACCTGAGCCACTGCGGTTTCAATAGGGTTATGTAAGCTAATAGCTACAAGCTGCAAGAGGTGGTGTAAGAGTAGAAAGTCGTAAGTAGTAAGTCGTAAGTAGTAAGTAAAAAGTAGTAAGATTCTTATTAACAGGCTTTTGATTTTTAGTGTGAGATGATTGGGGTACAAGCTACAAGCCACAAGCTAAGGGCTGCAAAGGGAGGTTAGTTTTAGGGGGAGGTTAAATGCCGG
>JAADGO010000025.1 GCA_013152355.1 Chlorobiota bacterium | reverse complement strand
TGGAAGGGCGGTTGTCAAGAAACTGTAAAATATACAACAACTTTGTGAGGATCACACAACACCAGCCTGTCGACTCTGATGGTAAGGGCGACCCTGCTGATAAAATGGAGAATGGTGTTTATATACGTTCTAATGCAACGTCAATTGAAGAAGGTAAACTGGTAGACACAAAACAAAACTGGGAAAAAGGCCGTTGGAGGTTTTATTACGTGAAATACGACCCAAATAAACCACCTGTAAAAATTACAGGTAATGATTCCAATACCCTGTATGGCAATTTTGAGGCTAAAGATGCTTCGGAATATACTATTTACATGAAATGGTCGTATGTAGCGCCAACCCCACTTAACCTGGCCTGTTACGACCCGAATGGTATGAATGAGATTTATAATAACACATTTACCGGGATAACAACCTACGATAAAACCAGGCATGGCGACTATGGCGACTCAGGCGAATGGGCCACAGCTATCATGTTTATCAAAATGATGAACGGCCCTGCCGAAAAAGGTAAGTATTCGGCTTATGTCCACAACAACCGGTTTTATAGTAACGACCTGTTCCTCAATACCAGTTACCCGGAGGTAAACATGACTGTCAGGGTTGAAGGCAATACCTTCACCTTGTTGAAAAAGCCATTGGTTACTCAACGCGAAAACAGGATACGCAAAGTAGGCCCTGAATTTGAAAAACAGGTGAGGAATGGGAATAATGTATTTAATGAGTAGGTAAAACCGGAATCTATTAAAAAGAAACATCACTATGAAAACACTTATGCACCTGGCCGTAATCCTTTTATGTGTCAACTTATTGGGATGCCAAAACAAAAAGAAAAGTTCAACCAAAAATGAAGGTAAATTCGCCAAAGAGATGGTTGAGTTCACCCCTTATGAAGGCAATCCTCTGTTTTCGGGGACAAATACGGACACCTGGGACAAAAAAATCAGGGAGCGTGGCTATATTTTGTTTGAAGATGGCATATATAAAATGTGGTATTCCGGCTATAAAGGTGAAGATACTGACCCTAAGTACCTGGGGTATGCAACTTCAAAAGACGGTATAAATTGGGAGAGGTATTCCGCCAACCCTATTTTTAGTGGCAAATGGACAGAAGATATGTTTGTCATAAAAAACCAGGGTACATATTATATGTATGCAGAAGGAGAGAATGATATTGCTCATTTATTGACTTCTGAAGATGGAATAAACTGGCAGGAGCAGGGCGACCTCATTATCCTGACTGTTGATGGGGATACCATCCCCGGGCCGTATGGGACGCCTACTGTTTGGATAGAAGATGGGACATGGCACCTCTTCTACGAACGGAATGATGAAGCTATTTGGCTGGCTGTATCCGATGACCACATAACCTGGGTAAATGTGCAGGACGAGCCGGTTATTGATAAAGGCCCTAAAGAGTACGATGCCGGGGCAGTAGCCGCAAACCAGGTTGTTAAATTCAAAGGCAAATATTATATTTTTTACCATGCCTCATCAAACCCCGACTGGAGTGACCCGGATGCCGAAGCGTTATGGTCATCGGACGTGGCTATGTCAACCGATTTGATAAACTGGGAGAAATACCCCGGTAACCCCATTGTTAAAGGTGATTCATCAAGCCCCATTTTGGTATTTGACGGGAAAAAATACCGGCTTTATACAATGCATGACAAGGTGTGTATGTATTTACCCAAACCCGCTGAATAAATTAATTAGTGTTGAAAGCATTTAGTATAAACTACTTACTTGATTAATAATGTTAAAACCGGTGTACTTATTTATTTTTGTTTTTGCTTCATCTTTTTTTATTGGGCATATTAACGCCAGTAGTCAGGTTGTGAATGAGAAGAATATTTTCGTGGTTTACAACCCAATTACCGATATTCATGAGTTTGAAGCCTATGCCAAACAAATGGCAAGGTTAAAGCCTTTTGGAAGGGTTGATGTCTGGATCAATAATGCAAGTGAAAAGGCAGGTTTTGAATTACCCGAAGGTGGAGGGGAGTGGCATGAATATGCATCATACAACCGGAATATTGCTGTTTTCTACCCCGATGAAAAGATTGCCCCATATATTCCTGAAGAGCTTGTAAAGAAAAACCAGGGGTTGCTGAATAAAAAATTGAAAATAATCAGGAAATTGGGTTTAGGGGCAGCATTCAGGAGCAATGAACCTCACTACCTCCCGGAAGCTTTTTTTGAGAAATACCCTCATTTGAGAGGGCCCAGGGTCGACCACCCCAGGCGCAGTAACCAAAAGGAGTTTGCACCTTGTTTCCATCAGGAAGGAACTGTTGAAATGTACCAGAATATGGTAAATAAGCTTTTCTCACAGGTTCCTGAAATAAATACGTTCTACTTTAGTATGAATGATGCAGGTTCCGGTTTTTGTTGGGCTGATTGGCTGTACTCTGGCCCCAATGGGCCTTCTGCCTGTAAAAATATCAGCTTGAGTGAAAGTATTGTTACCATGTTGAATGTTTATAAGGAGGGAGCCAAACAAACGGGGCACGGGATTGATATCTTTTTCAATGGAATGTTTACCGAAGGAGAAAGGGACGATATTGCCGCCAAATTACCGGATAATTGTTATTTGCGAGGAAGGAACTACCCGTCAATTAAGGGTGTGTCAGGTATGGGCGGAGAGGTTTATCCGGTACGTGGAATCATAAACCCTTTGCGGATTTTGAGAAGCCTCAATAGAGGTGTGGAAACGGGAACCCAACGGTATAATCTTAGTTTTAGGACAGCTTACGACAGAGGGCATGAACGTTTGGAGACAATAGAAAAATTGATTGATATTGTTGAGTGGCAACTTCAGGAACCTGCCGGCAAGGGAGAAATAAATACTTTAACAGCATTAAAAGACTTATGTGTAAAATGGGCCGGAGAAGAATCAGCTGATAGGTTATTCGATGCTTTTGTTGCACTGGATAAGGCATTCTTATATAAACATTCAACAGCCGGGGCATTAAGTACGTTGTATTGGGGTGTCTCGACCAGGCATATAACGCGGCCTTTAGTATTTGTACCACAACTTCTGACAACTGAAGAAGAGGCATATTTCCTGCCATATATATTTAATGTTTCTATCAAGGAGGCCAGGGACGATTATATGGACATACATGGAGGTAACCGTACTTTGCCTGATGGTGTAATAAGCCGGTTTTCAGGTATGTTGAAAAGGGTATATTTATCATTAGAAAAAATTGAAAATGCACCAGAGCAGGATTTCCTTCAGAATATGGCTAAATCGTTGCGCATTTACAGTTCGGTTATACGTAGTTGCAGTAATTTTTATGAAGCACAGGAAATTCGGAATCGAAACAAAGAGGTACTTGCCGGGCCAATTCACAGGCCGGGTAAAACACCTACCTGGACAGGCGACCAGGACTTGCTCGATTTTAATGCCATCATGCGCGATGAACTGGACAATACCCTTGAACTGATCGATATACTGGAAGATGGAGGGATGGAATTGGTAAGCTATGCCCAAGTACCTTTTGAGGAAGACACATTTGTGCTTGGCGCCGATTTAATTGAGCAGTTAAAGCTCAAAAGAAAAATAATGCTTAAACACTGGACAGATATCGAAGGGTATATGGCTACGCCGTTTAAGTAGCCAACTGCTAAAGGCTTTGCATAAACATTTGTGCTATCCATTAATTTAATACGAGCAAAATGAAAATCATTAAAAATTTACTATTTCTTTTGGGGTTGTTCCTTTTGGCAATCAACATATTTGGTTTATTTAAGTCGATGAGGAATCCTGCCCTTTATACCGAAGAGAAAACTTCAAGGGTAAATGATGTTACGATAAAATGGGAAGATGCTAAAAAAGCAATTGCCCGGAAACCGAATGAATCGGATAAAGACTTTGCCCTCCGGATAAATGACGTGGTAAGCAAAAGCATGTCGCATTATTGGAAAAAAGAGGGGCTGAAAAAGTATTACATGCAGGTTCCCGTATGGGAGAATTATATTTTATACGCCAGCAGCCTTTTCAAAAAAAATAAAGCTTATGAATTCAAAAAGAAATATATAAAAAACCTGGAAAGGGGTGTTGGGTTATGTTCCACACATTCGATTGTTGTAAAAGGGATTTTGCTTGACAACGGGATTGATGCACAGTTATGGGGCCTTTCGAGGCATGTTGTGGTAAGGGCCAGGGTGTCTGATAATGAATGGTATATATTAGACCCTGATTATGGTTTGTACATTCCGCACGATATACCTGAGATTGAAGCAAATTCCGAAATAGTAAGGCCTTCGTATGAAAATATGGCAGATTTATATAAAGTAGACGCAAAAGACCCGTATACAACCGACTTTGTGGTGCATATCTATGGATTAAAAGAACATAAAATATATGACTATGATGCCAGGTTTGAGAACTTCTCATACGTTGCCATCTGGGTTTTACC
Source organism: Chlorobiota bacterium (assembly GCA_013152355.1). GTDB lineage: Bacteria > Bacteroidota > Bacteroidia > Bacteroidales > Prolixibacteraceae > JABMQB01. The sequence goes on along the minus strand of JAADGO010000025.1, from coordinate 11,857 downwards.
ACTACTTTTGATCCTTCCGTTATTTCTTCAGGTAATCCGAAAAAAGAAAATAGTCAAACAATAAAAAAGTCCTAATGTCAAAATTATTTATTACAGTCAACCTGTTTATTTACCTTTTTGCAGTTAGCCTGCCTTCAATAAAAGTATCGGCACAATATACCCAACAAAGGCATAAAGTACCCACCGGTGGTGTAATACCTGTCAGTAAACCGGGGAGTTATGCTGTTCCGGGCGCAACATATATGTTGGTAAACGATATATCCAGCCCCATGAGTGCAATTTTCCTTGGGAAAGATGTTACACTTGACCTGAATGGTTACACCATTACTTTTGCCGATACCAGCTACGAGCATGTCCCAAATTTCAGTTTTGAAGAAGGGCTTAAAGGCTGGGACATTTCCAATGCACCGAGTGCCAAAATTGAAGATACCAAAGTACATGTATTTATTGGAGATAAAATACTTCGTCTTTCAAAAGGGGAGGAGATTGTATCTCAATATATCAACCTGCCCGTTCCAGGCCGCTCATATATTGCGATGTGTGGTGTAATAAAGCCTGATATGAAGGTAAGCGTTTATGTTGAAGACGAACATGGGGAGTCTGTTGTTTGCAATACTGAATACCGCGATGGCATAAAACAAAGTTGCCCTGTTGAAGAGAAGTCCCCACGATTGGGAGGTGGATTTGTTTTTGCCCATTTAACCGGATTAAAAGCAGGGAAATACCGTGTAAGGGTTAAAGCCAATACCGATTGCCTTGTCGACCATATCGACATCCGTCCTTCAATGGATGTAGGTATAGGCATAGTGGGCAAAACAGACGCAATAGGGCATAACGACCACTTGTATGAAGGGATACACAGTGCCTTCTTTGATTATACTGCCGATGCAGCGCAATCCAGGCCCATTGCCGGTATCCCTGTTGTTAAAGGCGAAGGTACGGTAATAATAAAGAACGGGGTCATCAGGAATGGTACATTGGGAATGATTTCCTGGGGGATACAATCGACTGCCGATGATGTGGAAATTATTCTGGATAATATAAAAATAATAAATTCAGGGATCAATGCCACCGCAGCCGACCTTTTGTATGCCACAATCACCAAATGTACATTTGATGTACTTAACCCTTTTATTATCAACCGGCATGGTTCATCATTTTATGCAGTCGACCTGCGCGGGGACAGGCCTTCTGAGGTTTCCTTTTCTGAATTTTACGGAGGGCAGGGGTGCCTTGTATTTAAAGGCGATTTTTCAAAGATACACCATAATTTTTTTGCCAACCGCCAAACGGTAACCAACCATTACAGTGTGATGGCTATGGGAGATAGTTCACTGGTATTTGAGAACTTAATAAAGCCGGAAGTTGGCTCTGGTATTGAGGTATTCGTACACCGCGGGATGGAGATATTCAACAATGAGATTTATATAGAGGCAGCTCCGCCAACCTGTGAATACGGGCACGAGGAATACAGTACAACCGCCCTTCGTATTGCCGACTACAATGCGAAGCCAGGGTCGCCGAACGGATGCTTTGGGAATAAGGTTTATAACAACAAAATTTACGTAATAGGGAAGGATTACCCGGAATACCCTGATTATATCCCAATGGCATGGGCTGTGTTTTACAGTGCAAGTGCCGGCGATAATTATATTTACGGGAATGAAATAGAAGTGGCCGACATAACTGTTGGTGCAAAAAATGAAACCTCGGCTTTTTATATTGGAGGTGGCACAATTGGCGGGCAGTTTTATGATAACCGTATAACCACCAATGTCCCGGCAGCCTGGGTAGCATCGCGCTATGGGGATGCCACCGATACTAAAATATTTAATAATCAAATAATTAAATCGGACGAAGCTGAATATAATTTCAAACCGTTTAGGATGGGTTGGGATGGCCGTTACAAAAGCATTGCCAAAGGTATTCAATTCCGGTCGAATGAAATCGTAGGGGTTGAGTTCGATATTGATGCTACCGGGCAAAACCACCAATATTCGGTATATTGGACACTAACCGTGAAGGTGGTTGATGAAGGAGGCAATCCTGTTTCTGGGGCAGATGTAAGGATACTGAATAAAAAAGGTGAAGAAGTATTTAATCAGAGGACGTTGGAAGGTGGTACTGTAAGCATTGAATTGATGGAGTATTGCCAGGGCGATTCAACGAGGATCATTAAAAGCCCATATAAGGTAGTCGTTGGTAAAACAACGGAAACTATTCAGTTAAATAAAAATAAAAAGGTCACCATAAAAATGAGTTGAAAAAAGGCCTTTCAATTTACGGGCTCAAACTGAGTTTATTTTCAACAATAAATTTACAATAGAATCATCATGAAAAACCTGTTAATTATAGCCTCAATATTTATTATACAACCAATATTTGCACAAAAATTTGAAGGGTTGGCCCAAACGCCGCCAATGGGATGGAATAGCTGGAATCAGTTTGGCTGCCGCGTAAACGAGCAATTGATACGTGAAATGGCAGATGCGATGGCCAGCAGTGGGATGAAAGATGCAGGATACGAATACGTTGTAATCGATGATTGTTGGCAAATTGGAAGGGATAGTGCAGGGAATATTATAGCCGACCCAGAATCTTTTCCGTCAGGGATAAAAGCATTGTCTGATTATATCCATTCTAAAGGGCTTAAATTCGGTTTATATTCCGATGGCGGGGTTTATACCTGTGCCCATAGGCCCGGTAGCAGGGGCTACGAGTTCAGTGACGCCCGCACTTATGCTTCCTGGGGTGTTGACTTCCTGAAATACGATTGGTGCTACTCCGAAGGGCAAAGTGCCGAAGCAAGTTACCGTTTGATGCGTGATGCCTTGTATAAAGCCGGCCGCCCCATTGTTTTTAGTATGTGCGAATGGGGCTCTAATGAACCCTGGTTGTGGGGGCAGGGTATTGCCCACCTGTGGAGGACTACCGGCGATATTTCCGATTGCTTTAGTTGCGAATCTAATTGGGGCTCGATGGGTGTGATGCAAATACTTGACCGGCAGGTGAAGCTCAGGGGGTATTCCGGCCCGGGGCATTGGAATGACCCCGATATGCTGGAAGTGGGAAACCATGGGTTGACATTGACCGAAGCACGGGCACATTTCGGGTTGTGGTGCTTGCTGTCGGCACCGTTAATGGCCGGCAACGACCTGAGAGATATGCCAGAAGAGATAGTAAAAATACTAACAAACAGGGAAGTGATTGCCATTGACCAGGATACGCTTGGGAGGCAGGCACTGAAATGGATGGATTACGGCAACCTGGAAATATGGCTTAAGCCTTTGGCAAATGGCGATTTCGCAATAGGTATACTGAACCGCAGCGATGAAATAATAACCTTTGACAAAAAACTGCAGCTAACCACTTACGATACCGACTTTAAGCCCAAATCATATACCTACAGGATTGATGAAAATTTTACAATCAGGGATTTATGGAATCATAAACAACTGGGCACCACCAGGGAAAATTTTAAAGCCGAGATTGATAGCCACGGTTTGATCCTTTTGAGGTTGAGTAAAAATAATGGCCATTGAAGTATGATAAAAGTCAAAAAAAGAAAGCAGTGTTTCCACCTTCATTCCGTTCCGGATGGCATTTATGGTTTTGGAAATGTTTTTCAACTTTATTAAAATTCCCCCCAACACTTTAAAATCCCTTCCCCATATTTGAGCTGCTTAACAGGGGGCAGGCCTACTTTAAGCCTTGCTTCATTAATCTCTTTCAACTTTGGCGGGGCATTGTCTTTTTTCCTTCTTTTTAACCAATAAATCGTTTTTAATGTCGAGGCTTTGAACCGTATGCTTAAAGGGCCTGTTTTTGCGGGGTGGATGTGGATGTACCGTTCATTGGATGCCCCTTTGCGGACTATCCAGAGGGAATCGTCTGTTAGCTTAATCTTTTTATATTCTGAAGAGTTGCCCACCCATTCTTCAAAGTCAGTTTGATTAAAAGTGTGGTTGGTTTTCAAATAAGCAAGTACCTGTGTACATATTTCTTTTGGTGTAAACGAACCGGTATAAATATCAATATAATTATCCCCGATAGAATTTATTAGCCCTAATAATGCGGCATCAGGTAGTTGTTGATTGTTTACCTCCTTTAGGATACAGGTTTTATGGTGCTTAAATGGATTGAAGGTTATAGGTACCGGTATTTTATAGGAAGAATAGGTCATTACAGTTCTTTTGTTAAATTTACGGCAAAATAACCAGTCTGATGGAAAAACTCCAGGGCAACTTTTTTTTAAGGGATGGGAATTTACTCCCGGCATCCGAATTTATCGATTTTTCAGGCAAACCAGGTACTTTTGTATACGAAGTACTCCGTGTTATCTCGGGAGTCCCCCTATTCCTGGGCGAACACCTTGCACGGTTGTACGTTTCAGTAAAAGCTTTGGGATTGCAATGCCCGTTTACTTCAGGAAAAATAGAAAAAGAGTTGAAGCAGCTTATCCGGGCAAATAATATGGAGGCGGGGAACATTAAAATGGTTTTCCGTTTTTTTGATGGCACCCCCAGCTATTGGTTTTACCAGGTGCCGCACAGCTACCCCTCAGAAGCCGATTATATCAATGGTGTAGAGGTAGGCTTTTTACATATTGAGCGCAGCAACCCTGTTGCAAAAACTGCCGAGCCCACTGTAAGAGCCCGGGCCAATGAGGCCATTGCAAAAAATAAATATTACGAAGTACTGCTGGTCGATTCGAAAGGAAATATCCGTGAAGGCAGCCGCTCGAATGTATTTTTCATCCGGGGGGAAAAGGTTTATACGCCACCTGCCAGCCAGGTACTGAGGGGAATTACGAGGCAAAAAGTCATTGAAGCTATACAACAGCTTGGCTACGAGCTGGTTGAAGAGCCGGTCGGTATGGAGGTTGCCTCTTTTGATGCAGTTTTTATTACCAGCACATCCTCAAAGGTGCTTCCGGTAAATCGTTTGTCAGGACAACATTTCGATACGGCAAACAAGGTGTACACTAATATTCGTGAGGCATACGAGGAGATGGTTAAACGGTATATTAAGGAAGCCTCTGAAAATTAGTGCTGTATGAAGGTGAGCAGAAAAATACCGGCATAAGTATTTTAGAAGACAGGCTCCGGTTACAGCCTGTCTTCTAAGATTAGTTTAACAATTTCCGGTGTTATCTCTTTTGTTTCGCCAATTGACTTGCCCTGGCGTTTAAACCGTGCTACGATTTCTGAAATAGTGTCAGCGGTAACGTTGTAATCGGGTAGGGTAGTGGGGATGCCAAACGATTGGAAAAAACCTTCTGTTTTAGCAATTGCAGCATCAATTATTTCGTCATCAGAACCTTCTGTTATGCCCCAGATGCGTTGCCCATACTGTATAATTTTTTCTTTTTTCTGCCCTCTGCGGATATTCATCACCCCGGGTAAGACCACCGCCAGGGTACGGGCATGGTCAATGCCGTGCAGGGCAGTTAGTTCGTGCCCAATTTGGTGGGTTGCCCAGTCTTCAGGCACTCCTGCAGCAATAAGCCCGTTCAGTGCCATAGTAGCACTCCACATGAAGTTGGCGGCTGCATCGTAATCACTCCGGTTGCGTAAAACTTTCGGGCCTTCTTCAATTAGCGTTAACAGTATGCTTTCGGCAAACCTGTCCTGGATAGGCGAATTGACAGGGTAAGTAAGGTATTGCTCCATTACATGCACAAAGGCATCGACAACACCGTTGGCAACCTGCCTGCCTGGCAGCGAAAACACTACTTCGGGGTCTAATACCGAAAACCGGGGCATTACCAATTGAGATGAGAATGCCAGTTTCTGTGGTATTTCGGCCCTGGTAATCACCGAGTTCCCATTCATCTCCGAACCTGTTGCCGGGAGGGTTATTATATCGGCCAAAGGCATTGCCTTTTCTATTTTTGCCCCCTTGGCAAGGATATCCCATGGGTCATCCCCACTAAAATAAACCGCAGCTGCCATAAATTTTGTGGCATCCAGGACTGAACCTCCACCAACCGCCAGCAGGAAATCAATACCCTCTTTTTTGATCACGTCAACGGCTTTTAAACACGTTTCGTAATGAGGGTTGACCTCAATCCCCCCAAATTCAACTACTTCAAAATTTTCTAATGCCTTTTTCACCTGCCCGTAAATGCCATTTCGTTTTATGCTCCCGCCACCATAGGTAAGGAGTACCTTCTTACCATCAGGGATTTCTTTTGCAATTTGAGGTATTGTTTCTTTCCCAAAGATTATTTTAACCGGGTTTTTGTATTCGAAGTTTAGCATGTTTGTTATATTTTTATGATATTCATCTTAAACAGGCAAAATTAATAAATGTTTGCCTAACGTGTTGGAAATATCCGGTAAAAGCATGACTTTTGGTAAGGGTATTCCTAAAAACTGGTTTTGCACATGAAAGTGAGCAAAATGTCAGCATAAAATTGTTATGGGCCCCCTAAATTATTGACTGCCTACAGGTATATTTTATTAACCGGTTAATATGTGAAATTTATATGGATGATAATTTTTTAAATGAGTTCTCAAAGAAAGTGGCCGGATACAGTGATGATGAGTTAATTGAAGTTTTAAAGAATCGTAGCCATTACAGGGAACAGGCTGCCCAACTGGCTGTCAGGGAGGCATTGAGAAGGGGTATTATCCAGTCGGAAGCAGATTTATCAGGGAAAAAGTATGAAGTTAAGCCGTTTCGTTTTACAATATTCCCCCCTGTCAAAAATGCCGGGCGCAGGAAACAATTAATCAGGAGCCTGGCACGAAGTGTATTGTTGACAGGCGTTATCCCCCTGATCTTTGGATTCCTGATGATTAACGGGAAGGATATGATGGAAGGAGTTGTTTTACTTTTGCTTGGCATTATCTGGATACTTGCTTCAGCCATGGTAGTCAGGAAGTTGGAGGAGAAATTTGTTTATGTCGTCCTGTTTATCTGTTTCCTGTCGTTTTTTTATGTGTACCGTTTCTTTTCTCAGATACAATCACTGAGAGTGATGGATATGTTCATTGCAATCGTTATTTACGGATTGGTATTTTATTGCCTGTTGTACATACGGTCGCTTTTGAAGATCAGGGATTGAAGGATTGAAAGGGGGACTGATTGCCAGGGTTTGTTTAAAACCGCCCTTCCCCCTATTCGTCTAAGAAATACTGTTATTCATCGAATTATTAATGTATATGGTTTTGGTGTGTTGTAGTTTTATGCCCGAATATTAAATAATTAAGCCATGAAATTTTTAAGATTTACTTCTTTAGGTTTTATTCTCGGATTTTTAATCACCCAGTTTAGTTTTAAGGCATCGGCACATGACGATGGCTGGAGTACCCGCACCTATGAAATAGCAGGGTTTACAAAGCTTCACCTGGAAGGTGGCTATAGGGTTTACCTTATTCAGGGCAGCCAGCCTTCACTAAAGGTCAAAGCATCTGACGAGGATGCTTTCGACTACCTGAAAGTTGACAACGATGCTGAATCGCTACGGCTGAGTATTTCAAAGTCTCGTTACAATTTCGACCGGCTTACATTATACATCACTTTTACTACTCTTGAAGAATTGTCTATAGAAGGCGGCGTAAGATTGGAAACAAACGGGTATATTGATGTGGGCGATTTGGATATTTATGTTGAAGGTGGCGCGAAGCTAGAGATTGAGATGAAAGCCAACCATGTGAAAGCAGTAGGCGTGGGCGGAGTATTTTTCGAATTTGAGGGTGTTGCTGAAAGCCTGGATGCAAAAATGTCGGGTGCAGGCCACCTTGATGCCAGCGAGCTTAAAGCAAAAAATGTATCATTCAGGATTGAAGGTGTCGGGACAGGGAGTGTTTATGCAACAGATGAATTACATGCTGACATAGAAGGTGTTGGGAAGATCAAATACAGGGGGAATCCGAAGGTGTACAAAAATATTGATGGGATTGGGGTAATCTCCGGAGATTGATCAGCAGATTATCTATTCCTGATTCCTTATTGGATGTTTTAGATTAAAAAAAGTAGGAAAACAAATCTAAAATAAGGAATCAGGATTATAAAATCAGGAAAACTGATAAAAAGATACATTCTCCACAACTTACCCCGGCTGTTAATGTGCCAGGCTAAGCGAAAGGTCTTCTACCTTTTTATGGCTCCGTATGAATACATCCACATTTGCAGCTGCTATCCTCCCACTTTCGATGGCATGTACCACAAGGCTGGCTCCACGCTCAACATCTCCTGCCGCAAATATTTTTTCTATGGATGTTTGTTTCTTGTCGTTTGTTTTTACATTCCCACGGTTATCGTATTCAACACCCAGTCCGTCAAGTAACCCAACGTGGACGGGCTGAGTAAACCCCATTGACAATAATATGAGGTCGGCATCAATAATTTCCGTAGAACCGGGGACTTCATTCATTTGCCAGTTCCCGTTTTCATCTTTATTCCATTCAACAGTCACTACCTCGGCTTGTTTCACTTTCCCTTCTTCGCCAATGATACGTTTTGTAGCCAGGCTCCACCTTCTTTCGCACCCTTCTTTGTGAGAACTTGAGGTCCTTAAAGTATTTGGCCAGTAAGGCCACGGGTTATTATCGTCTCTTTTTACCGGTGGTTTTGGAAGTATCTCAATCTGTATTACCGATTGGGCTTTCTGGCGGATAGATGTCCCAACGCAGTCGGAGCCCGTATCGCCTCCACCTATTACCAGCACCTTTTTATCTTTTGCCGAAATACGTTCATCTTTAGGGATATCCTGCCCTGCAACCACTTTATTTTGTTGCATCAGGAAATCAATGGCATAATGCACTCCATCCAACTCATGCCCTTCTACCTCAAGGCCACGGGGCTGTTCGGCCCCAATTGCAAGGATTATTGCATCGTAATTTCCCAGCAACTCCTCTTTTGTGATATCAACGCCAACATTTACATTGGTTTTAAATTCGATACCTTCTTCCATGAAAATTCCAATCCTGCGGTCTATTACCCCTTTGTTAAGTTTAAAATCGGGGATACCATACCTGAGGAGGCCGCCAATTGCATCATTCTTTTCAAATACTGTTACCGAATGGCCTGCACGGTTTAATAAATCGGCTGCTGACAAGCCGCCCGGGCCAGACCCAATGACCGCTACTTTTTTACCGGTACGGAATCGTGGCGGCGTGGGCTTGATTACCCCTGCCTCAAATGCTTTTTCTACTATAGCACATTCATTTTCACGGATGGTAACAGCTTCTTCATGGATTGCCAACACGCAGGATTTCTCACAGAGGGCAGGGCAAACACGGCCGGTAAATTCAGGGAAACTATTGGTTGAATGTAATATTTCGTATGCTTCTTTAAAGTTTGCACGGAATAACGAATCCTGCCAATCGGGTATTTTACTACCTACCGGGCACGCCCAATGGCAAAAAGGCACACCACAATCCATGCATCGTGAAGCTTGTAACTTTCTGTCCTCTTCATTCAATGTTTGCTCAACTTCGCCATAATCATAAATCCTCTCATTCTTTGCGCGGTAACCACTTTCTTTGCGCTTTATTGTCATAAATCCTTTTGGGTCTCCCATAATCTTAAATTTTGATTTGTTAAACTTCCCTTACTAACCATGCTTACTCGTGACGTGATGGGTCATCCTCAGTTAATTGCAATTTGCGTTGCAACTCTTTCAACTTCAGTTCTTCCAATACTTTCTTGTATTCAAACGGAATAACTTTGACAAACCGGGGAAGGTACTCTTCCCAATTAGTAAGGACTTTTGATGCCAATGTACTTTGTGTATAAAGAAGGTGTTTGCTGACCATCTCCTGCAGTTCCTGAATGTCGGCTTTATCTTCAACCGGTAAAAGGTCGACCAGCCCTTTGTTGCAGAAATATTCAAAATTCCCTTCTTTATCGTATACGTAGGCGATGCCGCCACTCATACCTGCCGCAAAGTTACGCCCTGTTTTCCCAAGCACCACAACACGGCCACCTGTCATGTATTCACAACAGTGGTCTCCTGTGCCTTCGATTACAGCTTTGGCTCCTGAATTACGTACGCAGAACCTTTCGCCGGCAACACCTCTTATATAAGCTTCTCCTCCTGTTGCCCCGTAGAGCGATGTGTTTCCTATAATGATATTCTCTTCGGGTTTAAAGGTCGAGCCTTGTGGCGGGACAACAACTATTTTCCCTCCCGACAAGCCTTTGCCGATATAGTCGTTTGCATCGCCTTCGAGCCTGAATGAGACACCCTTAACCAGGAATGCCCCGAAACTTTGCCCTGCCGTACCATGGAATGTGCAGTTAATGGTATCGTCAGGAAGCCCTTCTTCACCGTACCGTTTTGAAATCTCACCGGAAAGCATGGCTCCTATTGTCCTGTCTACATTATTTATATTGTGCGATATCCACACTTTTTCGGCCCCTTTAATTGCCCCGCCTGCTTCTTTTATTAACGTATGGTCAATGTGGGATTCAATTGATTTTATGTTCGGGAACGTATTCCTTATATCGTTTACTTTAGCCTCTTTGGGAAGGTATAAGATACTCGATAAATCAATATTTTTCATTTTCCAGTTGGAAACTTCTTTGTTTACTTCCAGTAAATCGGTCCTTCCAACTATATCTTCAAAACGGGTGAACCCCATTTCTGCCAGGTATTCACGAATTTCTTCAGCAATAAACTTAAAAAAGTTGATAACATATTCGGATTTACCAACGAAACGTTTACGTAATTTCTTTTCCTGGGTAGCAATTCCTGCCGGGCATGTATTCATGTGGCACTTCCGCATCATAACACAACCTAAAACGATCAGTGCTGAAGTTGAGAAACCAAATTCTTCACCTCCAAGGCAAGCTAATGTTACCACATCGCGGCCATTTTTTAATTGCCCGTCAACCTGTAGTTTAACCCTCCCCCTCAGGTTGTTCATTACCAATGTTTGTTGTGTCTCAGCTATTCCAAATTCAACCGGCAGTCCAGCATGTTTAATTGAACTGGCAGGGCTTGCCCCTGTTCCGCCTTCGCATCCTGAAATAATGATTAAATCGGAATATGCTTTAGCAACTCCTGCGGCAATAGTCCCCACACCATCTTCCGACACCAGTTTTACTGAGACTTTAGCCCTTGGGTTGGTACATTTTAAGTCGTATATCAATTGAGCCAGGTCTTCAATAGAATAAATGTCGTGGTGGGGAGGTGGCGAAATAAGGGTGATCCCCGGTGTCGATTTCCGTGTTTTTGCAATGATCTTATTCACTTTGAATCCGGGTAGCTGCCCGCCTTCGCCTGGTTTTGCCCCCTGTGCGATTTTAATCTGTAGTTCATTCATGGGCATTTGTCAGGTAGTTATTGGTAACCCCAAACCGGCCTGAAGCCACCTGTTTAATGGCACTCTGCCTGATCGTCCCAAACCTGCCCGGGTCTTCGCCACCTTCTCCTGTATTACTCCTTCCTCCAATGGTATTCATAGTAACAGCAAGTGCCTCATGGGCTTCTTTGCTAATCGACCCATAGGACATTGCTCCGGTAACAAACCGTTTCATAATATTCTCTATTGGCTCAACCCTGTCAATGGGGATTGGGTTCTTTTTGAATTTCAGGCATCCTCTTATAAATGTTGGGTTGGCATTCTCTTTATCGACAAGAGTGCTGAATTCTTTGTATTTTTTATAGTCGTTGGTACGTGTAGCCCACTGAAGTAACCCTATGGTTTCAGGATTCCATGCATGGTGCTCGCCTTTTTTCCTCCAGGCGTAAACCCCTGCATTCTCAAAATGAAAAGGCTCAGGAGTGGCAACTTCTTTATAAGCCTCTTTATGAAACATCAGTACCTCTTTACAAATCTCTTCAAGGCCAATCCCATTGATTTTTGAGGCTGTGCCGGTGAAGTATTGGTCTATTACTTCT
>JAADGO010000176.1 GCA_013152355.1 Chlorobiota bacterium | reverse complement strand
AATAATATGCCAGCCCTTCGTAACCATACCCATTGCCAAGTCGCACGAAGAAGCCAACGCACTAACCAAAACTTGTCAAAGAGTATGGCTATCCCAACACGAGGTCAGACAGTGGAGGATAAAGCACTAAAACACAGTCGAGTAGCCCGCCCCGCCAGCAAACGCTGACAGGGAGAGGCTCTCACATTTATCTGCCGGAATAAAATGCAGGCATGGCCACCGTATCCCGATTACTATGACAAAACCAAATTATTTTGCCATGATTTTTTGGCCATGATTTTTTGTTTTTAACAAATATTCCTCTGTTGAATGGTATCATTTTGGGTACTCTCGGGATCAGGTTTGGCCGTGCCGGGTATCCAAAAGCTTAGTTGTATTGTATTCCGTTTTAACCGCACCTTTAATCTTTCCTCAAACCCGGAGGGTTTGAAGGAAATTTCTTTTTATTCAGAGTTGCTAAAATTTATGCATAAGTTTTTATTATCCACCAGAAATATGAAATAATCCGTGATATTTATAAATAGAGAGATTATGTAAGCAAAGAAAGACGTAAGTAACTACAAGTCAATTACTTACGTCTCCAGTCTTGTGAACCCGAAGGGACTCGAACCCCCAACCTCCTGATCCGTAGTCAGGTGCACTATCCAATTATGCTACGGGTCCTTTATTTAAGCGGTGCAAATTTAAAATATATTTTCTAACTGGCAACGCTAACCTGCATTATTCGTACTTTTCCATTTTATCCCTAATCGTCACACTACTATTAAAATCCACCTGTATCTTAAGGTAAGTCAACATTTTTTCAGCCCCGGACAAACCACAGGCTATATGTATTTCTTTCACCAGCCCCAATGCTTCGTCCAATGTACACTCCACAACTGTTTCAAACGGGCATACCTTATAGTTAAACCCAGAGGCAGCGATTACTTTTATGGCTTCATCAACCAATTCGTATTTACCTTTTTTAGTTGACTCAGGCAAAACCTGAATAGCAACATTTACTGTATTATTCATCATCCCCGGCCCCTAAATTTTTCTTTTCGTCTATAACCTTTATTATCTCTTCCTTTGAAAGCCTTTTAACATTGGTAATCAAAATATCCTCACTAAGGAAATTACCATATTGATTGCTTTCGGCAATAACATCCTCAAAAATATCTTTCAATGGCGCCATAAGTGGTAAAACAACCATTGCAATAGTGTAGCCTGCCAAGAAACTAATCTCTTCTACTTCGCCATCATTTTTGTCAAGCAGGCATGAAAGTTCATTAAGAAGGACTTTTTGCTGTAGTTTACTCAACTTCTGCTCTTTTAAGGTATTGAAAAAAACTGCAAAATACCTCAACTTTTGCCCTTTCCCGCCAAGCCCGGTAGAAATAAAAACCTGCTGCTCATCCAATAACGAACTTTTCAACAGCATGCGGCTTTCCTGAAGTGCCAGTATTGCCCATTGTTTCAGTTCCTTATCAGGAGAAGTATTGTACTTTTCAATAGTACGGAATGAAGCTACTTCTGAAAGAGACGCCAAACCGGTAAGTATCTCCCTTTTTTCCTCTATACCCGCCTCACCGTCAAACAATACATCTTTCCGTGCAAGGTAATATTCGTCATCCCCGCGGTGCTTTAGCTCTTTTGAATATTTGAAATAGTCAAACTGTACGTCAATATCTATTTGTTCTTCCAGTATATTAAAGTTCTCAGGGATGTTTCCGAGAGCCTGCCCTATTTTATCGAAAAGAAATTCATCTTCCATTTTGCCTATATTTATATGCTAAAGAAATTATTTTGACTGATAATAGCAAAAGATACTACAAAGATTTTTTGTATGATTTGATTTTAAAATATATTTGCACTCTAATTTTTATTTAATTTAAATATAAAAAAGGATTCACGTAGGTTGAAGCTAAGCGATATAAAAAATAAGGAGACGGTAGTAATTACCAAAGTGCTGGGGCATGGTTCATTCCGAAAGCGGATAAACGAGATGGGGTTTATAAAAGGCAAGCAGGTAAGAGTGCTTAATAAAACGCCTTTCAATGGCCCCATTGAATATAAAATACTAAACTACAACATATCCCTGCGCCATTCAGAAGCCGAGCTGATTGAAGTAATCCCGATAAAAGATTTCAAGGAACCTGCCACAAGTAATTATTCAGGGGTTATCAACCGCAATGTTATCCCCAATGAGGTACAAGCCGGGAACAAGACCATTAATATTGCCCTGGTTGGGAATCCAAATTGTGGTAAAACAACCCTGTACAATTATATTTCGGGGGCAAAAGAAAAAGTTGGCAACTACAGTGGCGTTACGGTTGATATAAAAATGGCCTCGGTTAAACTAAAAGGGTATACATTAAACTTTTACGACCTCCCCGGGACTTATAGCCTTACAGCATATTCTCCCGAAGAGATTTACGTGCGGAAATTCATTTATGAACAAACCCCCGATATTATTATAAATGTACTGGATGCATCAAATATTGAACGGAACCTGTTTTTAACCACCCAGTTAATCGACATGGACGTAAGGGTAGTCGTTGCCCTGAATATGTTTGATGAGCTGAAAAAACAGAGCCTTTCGACTAATTACAATTCACTGGCAAAACTTGTTGGGATACCATTTATACCAACTGTCAGTTCGAAAGGCACCGGGCTAAAAAAGTTACTGAACAAAGTAATTGAGGTATTTGAGGGGAAGGATGAATTTACACGGCATATCCATATCAATTATGGAAAAGAAATTGAAAGGTCAATTGGGCAAATACGCAAAAAGATACAAGAAAATAAACCTATAACAGATAAAATATCGTCCCGGTTTATAGCCATAAAACTACTTGAAAAAGACCAGCAAATAAATGAACTCCTATCAAAATACCCCAATTTCGAGGAGATCAAATCTATCACAGAAAAAGAGATAAAACGCATTGAACTGCTTGAAAATGAGGATAGCGAGTCGATAATCACCGATGCGAAATACGGATTCATAGCAGGCGCATTAAAAGAAACATTCAATCAACCCAGGCAGGCACTTAAAACCCGGTCGGAAAAGATTGACCATTTACTTACCCACCAGGTATGGGGGTTCCCTATTTTCATCCTGTTGCTGGTTTTGGTTTTCTATGCCACCTTTAAACTGGGGGTATACCCCATGAACTGGATTGATATGGGGATTGCACAAATAGCAGGATTTGTTTCATCAATATTAGGAGAAGGGATGCTTAGAGACCTGCTGGTGAATGGAATAATAAGCGGCACGGGGAGCGTACTTGTGTTCCTTCCGAATATATTGATTTTGTTTTTCTTTATTTCTCTTTTAGAAGGCACCGGCTATATGGCACGTGCAGCTTTTATTATGGATAAAATTATGCACCGTTTTGGGTTGCATGGCCGTTCATTTATCCCATTAATCATGGGATTTGGCTGCAATGTACCTGCAATATTAGCCACAAGGACCCTCCGCAACAAGGGAGACAGGATACTTACAATGCTCATCATCCCTTTTATGTCGTGCAGTGCGAGGTTGCCGGTTTATATCCTTATTATTTCTGCCTTTTTCCAAAAATACCAGGCCCTTTACCTTGCCGGGATATATTTAATTGGTATAGCAATTGCCTTTTTAACGGCTCAGTTACTCAACAAAACTATTTTCAGGAACAAAGAGACCCCTTTTGTAATGGAGTTGCCGGCATACCGGATGCCAACATTACGAAATATCCTATACCACATGTGGGATAAAACACACCACTACCTGAAAAAAATTGGCAGTGTTATCCTGATTGGAGTAATTATTATCTGGGCATTGGAATATTTCCCCCGGGAGACTGGTAAATCGGCTGAATTTAAAGCCCGAATAGAAAAGATCGAGTCAAATAGCGTCATGGATAATGATGAAAAAGAGGCTGCCAGTCAATTGATTTCCCGTGAAATGGAAGCCAACAGGCTTGCCAACTCCTATTTAGGGAGGATTGGTGATTTTATCCAACCGGCGATGCGCCCGCTGGGGTTCGACTGGAAAATGAGTATCAGCCTTTTGGCAGGCCTTCCTGCAAAAGAAGTTATTGTAAGTACAATGGGTGTTTTGTATCAATCGGGGAAGGCCAATACCGTTAATTTACAGAAAAAATTAAGAGACGAGGTTTACACTTACGGGGAATACTCGGGCAACAGGGTATTTAATAATGCTTCGGCACTTGCATTCCTCATTTTTATATTGATCTATTTCCCTTGTATAGGTGTTATTGCAACCATCAAGAATGAATCGGGGCACTGGAAATGGGCAATATTCACCGTATTTTACACAACGGGCCTTGCATGGCTGGCAGCATTTGCCGTTTACCAGGTGGGGAGTATGCTCGTATAAACTAAAAGTAATACATGTTTGTTAAAACAATATGATTCAGGAGATATTAACATATATCATTATTAGTGCCGCATTCGTTTGGGCAGGAATAAGGGTTTCCGGGATTTTCAAAATAAAGAAGAAAAATATTCAGGAAAAGGATACAAGTACGGGGAGAGGTTGTAGCAGCTGTACTGCCGAATGTATAATGAGGGGTACTGCTTTGCATACTAACAGCAACTGTGCCATTCATGAAAATGTTAAAACGGATACCACTGCCCGGGTATAGAAATTACCCATTTAAGCCAGGTTCTTCAACTTCAGGATAGTTTCATCCGGGGCTTCGGCATTAAAAACAAAACTCCCTGCAACTAAAACATTTGCCCCCTCCTCAAATAATTTCCGCCCGGTTTCCAGGTTCACGCCACCATCAACTTCGATTAAACAACTGCTGCCGTTTTTATCGATCATGTTCCTTAGGCGGCTTACCTTCCTGTAAGTATTTTCAATAAACTCCTGCCCGCCAAACCCGGGGTTTACCGACATAAGTAAAACCATATCCAGTTCGGAAATAATATCTTCTAACAGGGCAACAGGGGTATGAGGGTTTAAACAAACACTGGCATTAATCCCTAAAGCTTTTATTTGCTGGATTGTACGGCTTAAATGGGTGCATGCTTCGTAGTGTACGGTAATTATTGAAGCACCGGCCTCCTTAAAAGGAGCAATGTACTTATCCGGGCCAACAATCATCAGATGGACATCCAATGGCTTTTGGGCTATTTTATGTACTGCCTCGACAACCGGGATGCCAAATGATATATTCGGGACAAAAATACCATCCATAATGTCGCAATGTATCCAGTCGGCTTCACTTTTATTCAGCATCTCAACATCTTTCCCAAGATTATTAAAGTCGGCCGACAAAATAGAGGGTGCAATTAATCTTTTCATATAAAAGAGTGCTTAACGTCCAAGATAGCTCTTTAACAAACGGTTCCTGTAATTATTTTTCAGCTTTTTGATAGCTTTTTCCTTTATTTGCCTTACACGCTCGCGGGTCAACCCAAATTCATCGCCTATTTCCTCCAGTGTATGAGGATAATTGTTATTTAATCCAAAGTAATACCTTAATATATCTGCTTCACGCTCGGCAAGTGTTGCCAACGACCGTTCAATCTCTTTCCGTAAAGAATTTGATATCAACTCATTATCTGGACTCGGCGAGTCGTTGTTAAGCATAATATCGTACAGGTTATTTCCTTCCTCGTCTTTCAATGGGGCATCCATAGAAATATGTATACTGGAAACATTCAACGAATCCTCTATTAATTCGGGCTTGGTTTCAAGCATTTGCGCCACCTCATCCAACGTTGGCTCGCGCTGGAATTGCTGTTCCAGCTTTGAAAATGTTTTGTTTATTTTATTTATAGAGCCAATTTTGTTCAAAGGCAGCCTTACAATCCGTGCCTGCTCTGCCAATGCCTGTAAAATAGACTGGCGTATCCACCAAACCGCATACGATATAAATTTAAAACCGCGTGTTTCATCAAAACGCTGGGCAGCCTTTATTAATCCCAGATTCCCCTCGTTAATCAAATCAGGAAGGCTTAAGCCCTGATTTTGGTATTGCTTCGATACAGAAACAACAAATCGCAGGTTCGCTTTTATAAATATTTCCAGGGCCTTCTGGTCTCCGGTACGAATCCTTTTTGCCAGTTCGACCTCCATTTCTGCAGACAATAATTCGACCTTCCCAATTTCATGCAAGTACTTATCAAGCGAAATTGTATCCCTGTTTGTAACCTGTTTTGTTATTTTTAATTGCCTCATTGAATAATTAATAATATTCACATAAGCCAAAGCCTATGTTTGGGTTTTCTAAACAGCTCTAAGATACTAATCTTAACAGGAGATTAATAAAAAATTACAAATAAATTATTATATTTTTCACATTTTAAATATACTGCTTAACTTGCCCTGCCCTAAAGGCCTTGAAATCAAATTTTTGCATTTCTGCATCATTTTTTTTACCTTTGCAGGATGTAGCTATATTAAAAAGAATCCTGAACGCTTGGTTTATTTCAACTATTTAGCTATAATTGCAGCCCGAATTCATAAAAAATCCAGCTGCCTCATTTTGTTCCATTTATTTTATTTCATTGGATTTATAATTATCTATCGGAAAATATAATTTTATTAAACTATGTACGATATTTTAGAACTGAATAAAAAGTTAGTACCCGAATTGAAGGATATTGCAAAAGAGTTAAAGATTAAAAGAGCCGAGTCATATAAAAAACAAGACCTGATCTACAAAATCCTTGATACACAGGCAATCATGGAGGCTGAAAGTAAGACCCAACAGCCAGACAAAAGCAAAAACGAAAAAAAAGAGGAACGGTCGTTAATACAACGATTGCGCAAAAGCCAGGATACAAAGAAAAACGACCCCCCTGAAAATGACAAAGCAGGTGATGCTATTAACGAGGAGATACTAAAAAAGATAAAACGCCCGCGTAGGGAAAAGCACGAAGTTGTATATAAAAAGGATAAAGGCGGGGGAGCTAAAAAGCAACCTGAACACCTGGAGAAAAAAAGCCTGTCGCGGCAAGATCAGATAAAAGCTATCATTAAAGAATTTAACCGTGAAAAGGTGCAGAATAAAGAAATTCCTCAACCAGAGGTAGTTGCAGAAAAAAAAGAGCAAAAAGCAGAACAAAAGGTAATTGTTGATACTCAAGCCGAGGTACGAGAAAATAAGGATCAGGATAAGGATAAGGATAAGGATAAGAAAAAGAATCATACCAGCGAGGGGCAACCACGAAAAGACAATAATCAGCAACGGCACGTCAGGCAGCAGTACGAAAAACAAAGCAGTAAAAAGCAGGAAAAACCGTATGAGTTTGATGGAATAATCACAAACTCGGGTGTTTTGGAAATCATGCCCGATGGTTACGGCTTCCTTCGTTCGGCCGACTACAATTACCTTAACTCACCTGACGACATTTACGTTTCTCAATCGCAGATTAAACTATTTGGGTTGAAAACAGGCGATACGGTAAAAGGCTCAATCCGTCCGCCAAAAGAAGGAGAGAAATATTTCCCCCTTATTAAAGTAATCGAAATCAATGGCCGTACACCTAGTTATATAAGAGACCGCGTACCTTTCGACCATCTAACACCCCTATTCCCGGATGAGAAATTTGAACTGACAGGAAATGGGCACGACAATATTTCAACACGGATAATTGACCTGTTTGCCCCTATCGGGAAAGGGCAGCGGGGTTTAATTGTAGCACAGCCCAAAACAGGGAAAACCGTATTGCTTAAAGAAATAGCAAATGCTATTGCCGCCAACCACCCGGAGGTATACATGATAGTGTTGCTTATCGATGAACGCCCTGAGGAAGTTACGGATATGTCACGAAGCGTTAATGCGGAGGTCATTGCTTCAACTTTCGATGAACCTGCCGAAAAGCATGTGAGGGTTGCCAACATCGTACTTGAGAAAGCAAAAAGATTGGTTGAATGCGGCCACGATGTAGTAATATTACTTGACTCCATTACCCGGTTGGCACGTGCATACAACACTGTGCAACCTGCTTCAGGCAAAGTGCTTTCGGGCGGTGTAGATGCAAATGCACTACATAAGCCAAAGCGGTTCTTCGGGGCGGCAAGGAATATTGAAGAAGGGGGTTCGCTTACCATTATTTCAACAGCCCTGACCGAAACAGGTTCGAAAATGGACGATGTGATCTTTGAAGAATTTAAAGGGACTGGTAATATGGAGCTCCAACTCGACCGGAAACTTTCGAACAAACGTATATTCCCTTCAGTAGATATACCTGCTTCGAGTACACGGCGCGAAGACCTTCTATTATCAAAAGATGTGCTCAACAAAATATGGATACTGAGGCATTACCTTGGCGGGATGAATTCATTGGAAGCGATGGATTTTATGCGCGACAGGTTAATGAAGACAGAATCAATAGAAGAATTTTTAATCTCGATGAACAGCGACCGGTAAGGTTGGTAAAGCATAAACTTAGAGACTCTAAAAGGCTGATTGGTCAACAATCCGCCTTTTTTTATGAGTGCTTTTCAGAGGAAATATCAGAAGCTGCCTAAAAAACAAAATTCAGACAACTTCTCAATACATGCTTATTTTTACAAGTTATAAATTGCAACTAATCGGCAGTTTTGCAATCCATAGATAACAATATGTCGGAAAAACTGATTATTTTTGTGGCTTAATACTTCAATATGGAGTTTTTCAAGAATACACATAATTCATTACTCAAAAGCCAGAATTTTTCGCTTTCAAGAGAATTGTTAAAACAAATCGACTGGTCGCAAAGGTTAATTTGCATTAAAGGGTTCAGGGGTGTTGGTAAAACATCTTTTATACTTGACCATATAAAAAAGGAATACCCGAACAATGGGTCTGTATTGTTCCTCAACCTGAATAACTTTTATTTTACCAAGCGGAAAATTTTCTCATTCGCAGATGAATTCTCAAAACGTGGCGGGAAAATCTTATTCCTCGACCAGATTCAGAAATACCCCGACTGGTCATCGGAACTCAGGATGTGTTACGACCAGATACCTGACCTGAAAATTGTGTTTACCTCCTCCCCCGTCCTACGCGTTGTTGACGGGAACAATGACCTACAAGGGATTACAACAATGTACCACCTCGAAGGGCTATCTTTCCGCGAATTCCTGAATTACAATTCGAACCTTAACTTCAGGGTATACGATTTAGAAGAAATCATAACTAACCATGTTCAGATTGCACAAGAGGTAGTAGACAGGATCAAACCTTTGGCATATTTCAACCAGTACCTTCAAACAGGGTATTTCCCCTATTTTATGACCGAGCCAAGTTTTTTTAATATCAAATTATTGAAGAATATCAACCTGGCACTTGAAATTGATATCCCCTACCTGAATCAAATTGAATTAAAATACTTGTCAAAACTCAGAAAACTGTTGCACATCATAGCCACACAAACACCGTTTACACCAAATGTTAGTAAATTAGCGGCATCTGTTGAAACATCACGAGCTACCATAATGAATTACCTGCGCTACCTGAAAAATGCAAAGCTTATAAACTTACTGCATAGCAATGGGGATGATAGTTTGGATCAAATGAAAAAACCTGATAAGATATATATGCATAATACCAATATACTGTATGCTGTTGCCCCAAATAATATGAAGAACCTGAATCTCCGGCACACCTTCTTTTTCAATCAGGTTGGGTATCAGAATAAAGTAGGCACCTCGGTTAATGCAGATTTCCTTGTCAACCAGAAATATGAATTCATTGTAGGAGGGAAAAAAATCAAACCCAAAGGTGATATCTACGGGGCTTCGGATATGATCGAGGTAGGAAGAGGGAACAAGATACCTTTATGGCTATTCGGGTTCTTATACTAAATGACTAATAACAATTTATAAAGCATAAAAAATAATTATAAAACGAGTATCAAAAAAATTTAATAATGGCAAAGCAAAAAAAATTCACCACATGTGACGGGAACTATGCAGCAGCATACATAAGTTATATGTTTAGCGAAGTAGCATGTATTTACCCAATAACACCTTCATCAACAATGGCAGAGTATGTTGACGAATGGGCAGCATTTGGCAAGAAAAACATGTTTGGGCGCCCGGTAAGATTAGCAGAGATGCAAAGCGAAGGAGGAGCGGCAGGGGCAGTTCATGGAGCATTACAATCAGGGGCATTAACCTCAACATATACGGCATCCCAGGGGCTTCTCTTAATGATCCCTAATATGTATAAAATAGCAGGGGAATTACTCCCAACGGTATTCCACGTTAGTGCCCGTGCTGTTGCAGGCCATGCACTGTCGATTTTTGGCGACCATAGTGATATTTACGCTGCCCGCCAAACAGGTTTTGCCATGCTGGCTGCAGGGTCGGTACAGGAAGAGATGGACCTCGCCGGAGTTTCACACCTTGCAACAATTAAATCAAGAGTCCCTTTCCTTGCTTTTTTTGATGGGTTCCGCACATCACACGAAGTGCAAAAGGTCGAAACTATCGACATGGAAGATATAATACCTTTGCTAGACATGGAGAAACTAAAGGAATTCAGGGACAGGGCACTAAACCCGGAGCACCCTGTAACCCGTGGCACAGCACAAAACCCGGATGTTTTCTTCCAGGCAAAAGAATCGGCCAATAAATTTTACGATGCGGTACCTGATATTGTAGAAAACTACATGCAGGAGATCAAAAAAATTACAGGCAGGGAATACCACCCGTTTACCTATTACGGAGCCGATGATGCTGAGAATATTATAATTGCAATGGGGTCGGTAACAGAAACCATCCGTGAAACCATTGATTACTTAGCTGCGCAAGGGAAAAAAATCGGTTTATTAACCGTACACCTTTTCCGTCCGTTTTCAGCAAAATATTTCTTAAATGTTTTACCAAAATCAGTAAAACGTATTGCAGTACTCGACCGTGCCAAAGAACCGGGAGCAACCGGCGAACCTTTATACCTCGATGTACAATCATCGTTCTACGGAAAAGAAAATGCCCCGGTGGTTGTTGGAGGCCGCTACGGATTAGGGTCAAAAGATACAACGCCATCGCAAATCATTTCGGTTTACGAAAACCTGGAAATGGCAGAACCTAAAAATGATTTTACTATTGGTATAGTTGACGATGTTACATTCAAGTCGTTACCATTAAAAGAAGAGATAAATGTTTCTCCGGAAGGGACTTACCAGGCAAAATTTTATGGACTGGGCTCAGACGGAACTGTTGGGGCAAACAAAAATTCTATTAAAATTATTGGCGAGGCAACAGATAAGTTTTGCCAGGGTTACTTCCAATACGACTCAAAGAAATCGGGTGGTTTTACCTGTTCACACCTCCGTTTTGGCGACAAACAGATAAAATCGACCTACCTGGTACTTACGCCCGACTTTGTAGCCTGCCATGTGCCGGCATATATCCATCAATACGATGTATTAAAAGGGCTGAAAAAAGGAGGCTCATTCCTGCTTAACTCAATATGGGACGAAGAAGGGACTAAAAGCCGCCTTCCCGACACAATGAAGAAATACCTTGCCGAAAACGAAATCAATTTCTATATCATTAACGGCACAAAACTGGGTGAAGAAATCGGGCTGGGGACACGTACCAATACCATTATGCAATCGGCATTTTTCAAAATCACCGAAGTTATCCCTTACGAAATGGCTATTGATGAAATGAAAAAAGCTATTGTAAAATCGTATGGGCGTAAAGGTGAGCATATAGTGAATATGAACTTTGCAGCTGTTGAAGCCGGTGGCATCCACGTGCATAAGGTAGAAGTGCCTGCCGAATGGAAAAAACTGGAAGGAAACAGCGAGGGCACAGCTACCGGCCGCCCGGAATATATTACAAATATTGTAGATGTAATTAATGCGCAAAAAGGCGATGACCTGCCTGTTTCAACGTTTGTAGATGCCGAAGATGGCACTTTTGAGCCGGGGACTGCACAATACGAAAAACGTGGCATTGCAGTAAATGTACCTGAATGGGTTGCTGAAAACTGTATTCAATGCAACCAATGTGCTTATGTTTGCCCACATGCTGCCATCCGCCCATTCCTGTTGACAGAAGAGGAAGCTGGCAAAGCTCCTAAAGGTACTGAAACAAGGGTAGCTACCCCTGCTAAAATGTTTGGCGGGCTTAATTTCCGCATACAGGTTAGTGTACTCGACTGTACCGGTTGCGGGAACTGTGCCGATGTTTGCCCGGCAAAAACAAAAGCACTGGAAATGAAACCGCTGGATTCTCAACGTGCAGAAGTAGAACGCTGGGATTACATGGTAAGTAATGTAACCGTAAAAGAGACTGTTGTAGACAAAAATAAGTCGGTCAAAAACTCCCAATTCGCACAGCCATTGTTCGAGTTCTCCGGAGCCTGTGCCGGTTGTGGTGAAACTCCTTATATCAAACTTATCACACAGCTATACGGCGAAAGGATGATGGTTGCTAATGCTACCGGCTGTTCTTCGATATACGGTGGGTCGGCGCCATCAACCCCTTATTGCAAACATAACGAATCAGGGCACGGGCCGGCATGGGCAAATTCACTGTTCGAAGACAACGCAGAATACGGGTATGGTATGGCAGAAGGCATTGCGGCACAACGCGACCGTATTGCAATGATTATGTCCGATGCAATGAACAATGGTGCTTCTGCTGAAGAAAAAGAGGTATTTGCCGAATGGATTGAAAGTATGGATAATGCCCAGGGGTCAATAATTGCTTCAGCTAAAGTAGTTAATGTTATCTCAAAAAGCAACAGCCAGTATGCTAAAGACATAGCCCAACTGAAACAATACCTTGTTAAAAAATCGATATGGGTATTTGGAGGCGATGGATGGGCATACGATATTGGCTATGGCGGGCTCGACCATGTTATGGCTTCAGGGCAGGATGTAAATGTCCTGGTAATGGATACCGAGGTTTATTCAAATACCGGCGGGCAGTCATCGAAGGCTACACCGGTTGGAGCCGTTGCTAAATTTGCCGCATCAGGTAAAAAAATACGTAAAAAAGACCTTGGTGTGATGATGATGTCTTATGGATATGTTTATGTTGCACAGGTAGCTATGGGGGCAAACCAGTCGCAATATTTCAAAACATTGAAAGAAGCAGAAGCTTTCCCCGGCCCATCACTGATAATTGCCTACTCTCCGTGTATCAACCACGGGTTACGTGCAGGCATGGGCAAATCGCAGGACGAAGAAAAACGGGCTGTTGAATCGGGCTACTGGCACTTGTACCGTTTCAACCCGCTCCTTGAAAAAGAAGGTAAAAACCCGTTCCAACTCGACTCGAAAGAGCCTGACTGGAGTAAATTCCAGGAGTTCCTGAGTGGTGAGGTACGCTATACGTCATTGAAAAAATCATTCCCCGAAGCTGCTGATGAATTATTCAAAGCTGCAGAGGAGAATGCAAAATGGAGGCTGGCTTCGTACAAGCGTATGGCTGCTATGGATTATTCAATAACTGAGGGCAAGTAGAAGGGGAAAAAACAATCCACTATATTTTTAAAAGGCCGCACTTTTTTGATGCGGCCTTTTTGTTAAAAATATTTTACAATAAACTCCTCACAGCTTAAAACTTCTATTTTGCTGAAATAGAAATCGTCTTTATCTTCAGTAATTATTGTTTGACACGATTCCCCGAGTGCCGAATAGTATTGCATACCATCTTCAAAATCATGCACTTGTGGATCATTCAATGCCTCCCCTACTATTTTATCGTCAATAGTAGTTAAGCCAATATTCTTATAATAGAATATTATCTTTAACTTTAAACAACTTTATTATTTGAGAGTAAAATCATGAAACCCAAAACATTTTTTTTACTAATCCTTTTTATAGCAGCCCTGTTATCGTGCAGTTCTCCCCGTTACATCAACGACAGTATAAGCCACAAACGCCAAAAGGAGTTACGTGCAAGCAGGTCAGGCAATGTAGTTATAGATGTGCTGCTTACCATTGGCTCACTTATTTTTTCATCGGCTACCGAGAGTGATGCCATATATTTCCCGCAAGGGCAAAGATTTAAACGGTTTAAGCTAATCAATACGGCAACTGATACGATGTATGTAAATATGCTTACCGATGCCACCTGGGATAATGAAGATTACTGCGATTTCATGGATATCCGTATCCCTCCTGAAAAAAAATGTAAAATACTGGTTCCCATTGGAGTCAGTTATAATATCTATTTCGGAGTTACTAACGACCCTGAAAAAGATGAATTACTGGAGGTCGATACTCATGAAGTGAGGAAGGTTGCGTTAACACCCGGGATGACCCAGGGGGATTGGGGGGAATAAAGGGATCGTTTAGCCTTTCAAAAAATCTTCAAGGTATTTGTATCGTTTAGTTAATTCCCCATTCTTTAATATTGTTGCCCGTTCCACCACTCCCTCGCTATCATTCCCAAACAGGTATGGGAAGACATTTTCAAGCAAATTGTTGGCAAATGCCTCCGATGCATTTAAAGGTAACGCTGTTGGCAAATTATCTACAGCCATAACAGTAATATTATCTTTCCCTGAGAATGCTTCCTTTTCTTTGAGTGAGTCCTTGTCAACATCGTAAAAAGGCTGGTCGTGAGTGGATGTACGGATCGTTGAAGCAACCGGCCCGGGCACATCGCAACTAATATCGGCAACAAGCTTTATTTTAAACCAGGGCTTTTGCATGTCTTCTTTTGAAAAGAAAATTGGCGATGCCGGATCCCAAAAATGGCAGGGGATATGAACATCGGCTTTTTGCGTATAAGGAATAAAAGTCGATTCAAACTCACCGGGCATTGTAAAGAAATCGTTGTAACCTGCTACCTTTTCATCCTTTGGCTTAACATAGTCGGAAAAAGGCAATATACAAAATACAGCCTCGCTAAAGTCGTTTGTTAGAAATTCTCCCGAAGAAACCTGCCTGATACCATGTGCTTTAAGTACCGATGCAGCCCCCTGTCCTACCCGTCCATCGCCAGTGATAACTACCCTGAGTGGTGGAATCTTAAAAGTCTTCAAAAACCGGTTTAATTCATCGGCATCATAAAATGTAGAGGGGTGCGGTATTTCAATATTTGCAAACCGTTTCATTATTCCCATTATAGCATAATAGGCTCCTACAACACCTGCCCAATGCCCGAAAGCGACAACCCGCGCCCCATTCTTTTTTGTAAAATATTCGTAATCCAGCAAGGTTATCTTTTTACGGGCCATCTCCCGAAAGAATGCCTGGTTGTGCTCCTGCTTCTTCGCTACATGTGCAAACATTATGTATGTTTTCCCGGGGATTAACGCTTCTTCAGCAACCTCTTTCACCCCAAACAAAATGTCGCAATGCGAGAGGCTGTCAGTTATTTTAACTCCTGCTTCGATGTATTCACCTTCTTTAAAAACCCTGGTATCAGAAGGCTGGGCATAAATCTCAATCCCAGGCCACCGTTTCATAATTTTTTTTGCAGTCGCCGGAGTAATGGCTGCCCGCCTGTCTTTCCACCTGCGTGTTTCCCTAAGTATTCCTATTTTCATATTAATCAAGTTAAAAACGGGGGGAGAGGCTGTTTTAAATAGCCTCTTAAAATTACCTGCTAAATTTATCAATAATCTGCTCAAATATACCATTTGGGAAAAGTATTTCCGTTGTTGGCATTGATATGTTTCCATTTCATACCTAAAAACATTGTTGAGAGATTTACGTAAAAACCAATGATACAATATGTCGGTAATATTTTGTAAATTTGCACTCCCTCTTTGGGGCTGACTGGTTTTGACAGCGGGTAGAAGAGGTATGTAAGCATGCCGGGTTTTGGATGTTGACCTGTAAAAAATAATGTTCACATTTATAATTGGCGAAGAAAACTACGCTCTTGCTGCGTAACCGAATAACAGTAGGTTAACTGCTTAATCCCGATGCCAGGCATTGGGACAAGACATCGCCCGGGTGCTATGCCCTAAGGCGGCCCGAATCGGCGGTGCAGGTAAATTGGGGCTAGTTGGGATGTTGCTCTGCCATCCCGGCAAAATTTAAAGAGCTAAGGTAAACATTGGTGGCCCTGATCCGGTGTTTACCCGAAAACCAAGTCGGGGCTAAGCATGTAGAAAGCATATTGCTTCCTCGTTTGGACGCGGGTTCGATTCCCGCCAGCTCCACGAATGAAATAAAATGAAATGAGATGGAAAAGCTGTCAGCCAACCGGCGGATGGCTTTTTTG
>JAADGO010000186.1 GCA_013152355.1 Chlorobiota bacterium | reverse complement strand
TCTGCCGGGGTAATAGTGCCATTCTCCAGTTTTGAGGCCGACTTCCCGGATATTCTCTCTCTCAGGGATACGATTTTGGCATCGGATTGAAGCAATTTATTCAGTTTCTCAATGTTTGCCTGCTGTTGTTCGAGGAGGATGGAAATGGATTGTTTAAATGTTTTTATCTGAGCCTGTACCGCATCCCTTTGCAAACCCATGATCTGTTTTTCACGTTTTGCCTGTTTCCAGTCGAATACATTCCAGCTCATTCCCACCCCCACAAGGTAGAAGCTGTCAAATTTATCATTCAATAGGTTTAGCCCCGGTTGCCCAACCCCTGCTTGCCCAAAGCCATACAGTTTTGGGTTCCGTTGCTTCTGAATCAGCTCAGAGCTTGCATCCAGTTGAGTGGCCTGGCTTTCGAACAGTGCCAGTTCAGGGCGGTTAAGCCCCTGGGTTAGGTCAATTTCCTGTTCATTAAAAACAAGCTTTGATGATGGGTTTATTACTTTGCCTGTCAGTATTGAGAGTATATTCAACGATGCTTTGTAGCCTGCTTCAATCTCAGTAATGCTTTGCCCGGTCAATTGTTCTTCGGCTAATAAAACATCCAGTCCTGATTCCTCGATTACACCGTTTCTGATACCCGACTCCAACTTTTTTTGTTTTTCACGGATAACAGCCAACCGGGCTTCATATACTTTAATGCTTTTTTGTGCCAGCATGGCTGAAAACCAGGCTTTATTGACTTTATCCTTTAACTGGAACAGTTCAACTTCCAGTTGATTCAGCCTGGAATGCAGTGCAGCAGTTTCCAATACCTGTTTTGAAGCGGTTAAGCCACCGTCCCAAATGCTTTGTTGGAACTCAAGGTAAGCCTTGTATTGTGCCTTGGGGACTTCCGGTATTTTAAGGTTCGGTATATCAATACCAATTCCCGGTACGTCTGATTGGTAAGAAGCCTGCCCTTTGAGATTAATTTTTGGTAAATAATTTGTTTTAATGTTTTCATGCTTCAAGGCAGTAATTTCAGATAAAATATCCAATTGCCCCAGGTTCGGGTAGTTTTCCCTTGCCAGTTGGTAACATTCTTCGAGTGTGATCTCAGATTGTCCGAAAACAACCCGGAAAGGCAACAGGAAAATGATTAATAGGTAAGCTAAGTGTTTCATTTTAAAAATATTGCGTTGAAAATAAATTCTTTCACAGTTTCCCTCCTCTCCTGAAGGAATATTTTGTAGGCTTTCTGGTCTCCGTTAAAAAGCATGATGGAAAGCAATGGTTTTGCTGCAAAGGGGAAAACACTAAGGGCAATGATATTGGTTATCAGGTCGCAGGGGTTCATCTTCCTGATATTCCCCTTTCCCATCTCTTTTTCAAGCATGGCGAGTATCTCACTTGGGTTGATGCCGCTTCCTTTGATTACATTGGCAAAGAACTCAGGGTCGCGGTGTATCTCTTTTAATAAAAAGGCAGGGAGGAAAGGGTTTTTTGAAAGTAAATTAATGTAACTATCGATAAATAAATCCATTTTTTCCCTGATAGGTATGTCCGACAGTAAAGTTTTGCGGATAATTGGGAATGAATCTTTAAAAATCTGTTTAAAAATTGCTTCGAAGAGTTTTTGTTTAGTCCTGAAATAATAGTGGAGCAGGGCTTTGTTGATCCCTGCCTCATTGGCAATTTCCTGCATCCTTGCACCATCCATGCCCTTTTTTAGAAAAACTGTATGGGCAGCATCCATGATTTTTTGTTCTGTATTATCCTTTTTTATATTATTCATTTTGTCAGATAGCTTAACCATATAGTTTAACCAACTGGTTAAAAGTAAGGCAAGGTAATTTATTATGCAACTTTTTTGACAGGAAAATTTAGAAACAGCGAAAATTATCCTTCATGCTTATGTTTTTATTTTTTACCTTTATATGGAAGTTGTTTAAAGTCATAGTTATGTATACATGCTAATCGGAATAGCCGGGGGGAAAATACCCGGGCCAATTGGGATTAAAGGAGCACAAGAAAGGACATTTCGCCAAATACATAAGTATTGAAATGCCATGTAGTTAATATTCAGGGTATTGGTAGTAGTTAAAAAAACAGGAAACTATGAGAGAGTATAACGATTTGAAATTAGCAGTACTTATTGATGCGGATAATATCCCGTATTCAAATATAAAAGGGATGCTTGATGAAATAGCAAAACTTGGTATACCAACAATTAAGCGGATATATGGGGATTGGACAAAACCAACGGTTTCAGGCTGGAAACCGGCATTGCTTGAGCATGCAATAACCCCAATTCAACAATATAGTTATACGTCAGGCAAAAATGCCACCGACTCGGCAATGATTATAGATGCTATGGACATTTTACATAGTCAGAAAGTGGATGGTTTTTGCCTTGTTTCCAGTGATAGTGATTTTACCCGACTGGCAACCAGGTTAAGGGAGTCGGGTATGGTAGTTATCGGGATCGGGGAAAAGAAAACACCAAATCCATTTATTGTAGCCTGCGATAAGTTTATCTATATTGAAATTATTGGGGCTAAAGAAATTCAAAAGAGAGTTGCAAAAACAACAACAACGTCCCCCACTCCGGCGCAAAAAACCGAATTTGATTCTATTGATAATAAGTTGATCCAATTATTAAAATCCTCTATTGAAGATTTAGCTGATGATGATGGGTGGGCATTCCTTGCTGCCGTTGGAGCACTGATCAATAAAAAGAAACCAGACTTTGACCCCCGGAATTATGGCTTCCCAAAGCTAACACCATTGATAAAGTCGTTGGGTAAGCATTTTGATGTTGATGAACGGGAAGTTGAAAAGAAACATATAAAACATATTTACGTGAGGATCAGAAGGTAGATTTGCAGGTATATTTAACCATAATGGACATATACCTCATTTAACTAATTATTCTTAAAATATTTAGAAATAATAAAAACAATCACTACAAATGCTGTCATCATTTCCAATACAGTAATAAGTTTTGCGACTGGAATTACAGGGAAAATGTCTCCATATCCAACAGTCGTAAATGTTACGATACTGAAATATAATAAATTAGTAAAGCGTAATGCCAAAGATTGGTCATATTGAATACCGGAGAAAGCATCCGTATAAATTTCTGAGATACACATATAATCTATCGCGAATGATATTACAATTATAGTAATTATAGCACCTAATAAAAGCAACATGTGATTAAATGAATGATCGTTCTCAATCAGTATATTCAGCTTTTTAAACGTATGTGATACAAGAAGGTAGATTTTGGTTATTGAAAAAAGCACTAATATGCCTGCCCATAGATGCGGGTGTTCCAGATGCCCCCAAAAGTTCATTATTATAAAAAATACAACTAACAGAATTATCAGAAAAATAAATTCTTTGGTGAGGCTTATAGCCATTTTAACTTTAGAAAAGATCTCATTTGCCATGAAAACTAATATTCGATAGTTTTAGGTTAAAACTAGCAATATTTTTTTGATTTATGAGGATTAACCATTGAAGTTGTTTTAGAAGTTGCTTAAAGTTGAGGTTGTTTAAAATCAAATTGAAAATCTGCGGGCAACATCTTGATTTCATTTGTTCTTATCAAAATCTTTCCCCAAATTTAGGGGCTGCTTAAAATTTGGGGAGGAAACTCAGGCAACTCAATATATTGAATTATATGGAACTAATATTTAGATTCTTTCACATTTTATTTTTATCTGTAACCGTCATTATATCATCGTTTGCCCAAAAGAAACCGGACAACGAAGGCTGGATCCAACTTTTTAACGGGAAAGACCTGAAGGGTTGGGATATCAAAATTAAGGGGTGTGCATTGAACGATAACTATAAAAACACATTCAGGGTAGAGGATGGCTTGCTAAAAGTACGGTACGATGAATATGAGGATTTCGATAATAGATTCGGGCATATTTTTTACAGAGGTATTTTTTCGCACTATAAGTTGAGGGTAGAGTACCGTTTTGTGGGTGAGCAGGTGGCTGGTGGAGCCGGGTGGGCTTTCCGGAATAACGGGGTAATGATTCATGGGCAAACAGCAGAATCAATGGAGCTGGGCCAGGATTTCCCGGTATCGATAGAGGTACAACTGCTGGGAGGTATAGAAGGAGAAAAACGCTCAACCGGAAACCTTTGCACACCAGGTACAAATGTAGAGATGAATGGCAGACTCATTGAGGAACATTGTATTAACTCCAACTCGAAAACCTTTGTTGGCGACCAGTGGGTAACCCTGGAGGTGGAAGTTGAAGGAGGTGAAGTAATCAGGCATTTTATTAATGGCGAAGAGGTAATGCACTACGAAAAACCCCAGTTGGACCCACGTGGCAAATTCTACAACAAATTGTTGCCGGCTGATGGGAATAAGATCATTACAAAAGGGACGATATCGCTCCAGGCCGAAAGCCACCCTACTGATTTCAGGAAAGTTGAGCTCCTCAATATGGGCGATGATTGTTACGAATAATAGTTTATATGCAAGAAGGGCAGCCTGGCGGTTTAGGCAAGCTGTTTTGCAGGCTTTTTTTTGCAGCTCTCCGGTTTGCATAATTGAGTAGTGCCAGTGAAACTGCAATAACTGCCATCCCGGCAATCGATATTACATCAGGTTTCTCATTCTCAATGATTACCCAACTGAGGATTGCACCGGAAACAGGGATGAGGAATTTCCAGGTATTCAGCGTTGAAACCTTTACCCCGGGGCGTTTTAAAAGGGTGTACCAAATTGTAATGGCTACTGCCGACAGGAGGCTCAGCCATGTTAATGAATAATAGTAGGCGGGAGGGAAAGGCCCTGTTTTTAGCCCTTCAAAAGGGATTGAGGCAAGGAAAAGAAGCAGCCCGCCAATAATAAGTGTTGCCGAACTTAGCACCAGCGGCGATATGCCCCCCGACCGTTTAGAAATAATTACATTGGAATAGCCCGAAATAATATTATTGGCAAGTAGCAGGAATATTCCCAGAAGCTCCAGTTCGTTTTTTAGTTCAACTTTTTGCCTGCCGAGTGTAATAACTGCAATCCCGGCAACTCCAATTACGATACTTAATGTTTTTAAACGGGTCATTTTATCGTTGTGGAATGAAAAATGTGAAACAATGGCAATAAACAACGGCGAAGAGCCAACGATCATTGCACCCAGGGCCCCAGGAACAAGGTTTATCCCGGAATACAGCAAAGCATATTGGGCAAATATCTGAACAACCCCCAAAAGCAGGATGAATTTCCAGTTCTGTTTAAGTTCCGATAAAAAAGTATGGGAATTATTCAGTACCAGCATAATCAAAATGCCCGATATAAAGAACCGTATCCCTGCAAATTGAAGCGGTGTTTGGTATAGCAGCCCGATTTTTAGGGAAGCAAATGCCGTAGACCAGAGCAGGCAGGCGAAAATTGCCAGGAACGTTGTGCTTTTTAGGTAGCTCTTCATTTTTTCCTTTATGGGTGCAAAGGTGTTTATTTTTATGGGAATAAAAAATTGTGGAAAAAGAAACATTTTTTAATTTATAGAGTTGACTTCAAACAACTTCCTATTAACTTTGAGTAATTAATATTGTTTAATTTATTAGTCATGGAATTTTTAGAGCAACTACTCATAAATAATCAGATAAACTGGCAAACTGCCACGTTAAGGATATTACTGAGTTTCTTTATTGGTACAATAATTGGGTTCGAACGTGAAGCACATAATCAACCGGCAGGTTTGCGTACCCATATCTTAATTAGTATTGGTGCAACAATAATTATGTTGCTCTCAATTTATATCCCTCAAACTTTTACCAATGCAGCTAACGGCGACCCCGGGCGGATTGCTGCCCAGGTTGTTTCCGGGATTGGCTTTTTGGGGGCAGGGGCAATTTTAAAATTCGGGGGGAATGTAAAGGGCTTAACAACCGCAGCCTCTATATGGGCAATTGCGGCATTGGGCCTTGCCGTTGGTGCAGGTATGTATATAATCAGTGCCATAGGTGCAGTCGTAATACTTTTTGCCCTTACCGTTATGGATGTGTTCGAGAAGGTATTATTTAAAGAAAAACTGTATAAAAAAATTGTTATACTGGTAAAGAAAAGGTATTCGGATATAAACCATTTTCAAAAGGTACTGGAGAAACTGAAAGTAAAAGTTTCATCTGCCGGGTTTGAAAGCAACAGTGTTGAGGCCAATAATAAAATAATATTTATAATTGCCATACCGGTTATCTATAATCTACAGCTTCTTGCCGAGGAACTGGAAAAAACAGAAGGGGTCGTTGCTGTTTCGATTGAGATATTGAGTTAGATGCCCCTGGAAAGTAAAGGAAGATGCCTAAAATACTATCCATAGTTAACCCCATAATTTGCCAGGTAGAAGGATGCCTGCTTTTAAATTAGGGTTTTCCCCCATATTAAGTAGGCCGCTGCCTGTATTAAAAAAGACTTCTCTATTGTAACTTTGTATAAAATACATTGTTATGGAACGCATCAGCAATAATTTAGCAAAAAAACAACCTGCAATTTTAATCCTGGCAGATTTCTCTGACGGAAGTTGGCATGCTATAGATTTTGCCATGCGGTTTTTATATACTCCTGAATCAACACTTTTTATTTTACAAACATTCCAAAGCCCAAACTTTGGGCGGGCTATGGTCCGTAATATTATACCACGGTTGAAAAGAATAACCAAATATGAACTAAATGTCTTGAAAACAAAGGTGCTACGAAACTTTAAGATTAAAGCCAGGCAGATTAAATTACTATCGTTTAATGGCGAGCTTGTCAACATTCTTCAAAATAAACTAAATTTAAAATATTCATACAACATAGTAATTGGCACTAGTAGTTCATTTACAGATTCTTGCACAATGCAAAACTTATGCGTAACGAAGGTTATTAATTATTCAAATAACCCCGTGTTTATTTTACCGCAGATGTTTGAAGGAAAAGAGGCTCAAAAAATCCTTTGGGGTGCAAATCCTTTCAAAGTGCCATCTCTACAGGTACGAAATCATATCTTAAGTATATGTGAAAGGACGAATTCTGAATTAGACATCCTTTTTGTTGTTGAAAAAGACTCTCAGGAAATGAATAAGGAGGGGAAGGCATTTTTCGAAAAATATTTTGGAGGGATAAAATATAATATAAACTATACAAAAAACACATCAATAAGTAAGGGTATAAAAAATTATATAAAGAATAATTATAAAGACCTGATAATAGTAGAAAAAGGTTAGTCTGAATATTTGGGGAATCCATAAACATGACTGACTACAAAATAAATAAATTTGTTTTATGATAAAGAAAAACATACAAAATATACTGGTTCCTGTTTTATTTACAGCAGAAAGTCAGATTCTTTTAAAACAGGCGATGTATTTCCATGAAGTCTTTTCTTCCAGGATTACCTTACTATATGTTGTGCCTAAGGTTTCATTTTTGAGGAGGATGCTTCAACCAAAGAAGTTCAATCCGCTGAAGGCCAGACAGGAAGCCTTGTCAAAATTAACTCATTGTGCCAATGTTTTTTTTGATGAAGAAATTCCTAACTTTATTGACATAAAAATTGTGGAGGGAGAGCTGGTAACGGAGATACTTAAAATGCTGAAAACCCACAAATTTGATTTAATAATTATAAAGGAATACAGTAAAATCAAGTGCCTGCTTAATAAGCTTAAAGTTGAAGCAGAGAAGATTGTTTCCGGTGCTGAATGCCCGGTTATGATAATACATGAGAAATGGACAAAAACAGGCATTAAAGAGATACTGGTACCAATTGATGTTACGCAGAAATGTAAGAACGTGGTGCTTTGGGCCGCTGCAATTTCGCATAAACTAAAGGCCCGGATACAAATCGTTTCTATTGTAGACTTAAATATTAACGTGGAAAAAAGTTTAGTGAAGAAAAGAGCCAACCTGATAAAAAACTGGATAACCAAACAGGGCATTGAGTGTGATTTGAATATTCTAAGGTCGGCACCTAAAAAAATGCATGACGCTCTTTTATCATTTGCCGACCAGGGGAATGCCGACCTGATAATGATCCTCACCCACGAAGAATTTATTTTAGCGAATAACTATCTAAGTAAATTTGCCAAAGAAGTTATACACCGGTCGCCTAAGCCGGTGCTAAGTGTGGTTTTGCATGACAAACCCATGTTTAATGTTGTTTGGGATTCATATAAATACGGGAGGACAGAGCGTATTGAACATTTAAATATAACTGAAGATGACATCAAAAATTAATGAATTAGTTGAAAAGATATACACAGAAGCAGTTGAGAAAGCTGAAGAAAAAGCAAAAATAATACTTTCTGAAGCTGAAGAAAAAGCTGCCCGGTTACTGAATGATTCTAAACTTGAAGCAGAACGAATTATTCAGGAAGCTTCAACGCAGTCGAAAAAAATCTATCAGAGCATTTATGATGAGCTCCACTTGATTTCTAATCAGGTATTGGCCGTCACAAAACAAAAAATCACTGATTGTATTTTAACTGAAACATCGAAGAAACTGGCCGATGAATTATTAAACGATACGGAGTTTGTAAAATCGTTCTTTATTGAACTGGTTAAAAAGTGGGACATGGAAAATTCGTCAGTTGAGGACTTAACTGTTTTAATGTCGGAAGAACAGCTTAAAAGTTTGCAGGAGAGTTTTAATTCAGGTGTATTCAAAACCTTAAAAAACCAACCTAAAATAGACATCATTCCAGAGTCAGGAAAAGGGTTCAAAATTATTTCTACTTCCAATGGATTTAAAATTTCTTTTAATGAAGATGATTTTGAGAACTTTTTCAAGTCGTTTATGAAACCAAAAACAAAAAAATACCTTTTCGAAAAACAGGAGAATGTATAATTATCATTGTCAGATAGCAGGATTGCCTGAACTTACTTTCAGCCATGATAACTTTGATTTGGGAGTAAAGGATTTTGTAAGTGAAATCAGGCCATATTTACTTGATAAGCATATCGGATGGTTTGATATGTTGCTCTATTCACAAACCCATAAGGCAGTTATTAACTATTTTTCAACCGGGGTGTTCGAAGATGGGTTAACCCCGTTCTTCAAGCAGGAATGGTTTAATTCCGAAGCAGGGGAATCCCATCTGCTACCTGCTTACCTGCAACGCTTTAACGATATGGTTCTTTCAAGGCAGGGTGAACTTAATTCATTAGAGATGGAGCAGCTGTTGTATCAGGAATATTACCATTACCTGAAACAGTCGGGGAATGGTTTTATTAATAACTGGGCTACACTTGATATGAATTTAAGGAATTACCTCACAGCAAAAGAATGTGAAGAATTTGAATTCCCAAAGCACAACCAGGTGGTCAAAGGAGATGAATTTGCCGACAGGCTGCTTGAACTTCCGGCCCATCACAAAGAAATTAAGGCTGAATGGGAATTGTCTGAAATAATTAATTCTTTTTTTGATATAAAAAACCTTGCTGAAAGAGAAATGGCTGTCGACCGTTTGAAATGGAGCTTAATTGACGAATTTAACCAATTCAGGTATTTCACTATTGAAATCATTTTAGGCTACCTGCTAAAACTTATGATTATTGAGCGGTGGAAAGAATTAGAATTACCCACAGGCCTTAATCTTGTTGAAGAAATAAGTGAAAATATTGTTCAGGGCCATTTAACTGAGAATCCAATAATAATTTCAGGATAAAATATTTGTATACCAATAAACGCCGAAAAAATAATGGAGAATAACAACTATACATGTACCGGGGAAATTACTTCCATAATTGCCAATCTGGTGATGGTTAAAGCCAATGGTTCATTAAAACAGAATGAAATATGCTATTTCGACCATGAAGGGCAAAAGATTATGGGCGAGGTTATTAAAACAGACGGCAATAATGCCTATATCCAGGTTTTTGAAAGTACCAGGAGGTTTAAAGTGGGGACAAAAGCATTGTTTACCGGAGTTATGCTTGAAGCTTACCTAGGCCCGGGCCTGCTGGCAAAAAACTTTGACGGGCTTCAAAACGACCTGGATAAAATGGAAGGTGTGTTTTTGAAGCGGGGCGAAAGGTCGTTCCCCCTGGAGAATGATAAAGAGTGGGCTTTTAAACCCATTGCCAGGGCTGGCGACCTTGTATATGCCGGCGACTGGTTAGGCGAAGTAGACGAAATGGGGATTCCTCATAAAATTATGGTGCCTTTTAAGTTTAAGGGGAAATATATAGTAGTAGAAGTAATGCCTGCCGGTAATTATTATATTAATGATACAATTGCCGTTTTGAAAAATGAGAAGGGTGAAAATGTAAATGCCACCATGGTTCAGACATGGCCGGTTAAAATACCCATTAAAAGTTATGTTGATAAAATACGCCCGTCAGAATTATTTGAAACAGGGGTGCGTGTAATTGATACGCTGAACCCGATTCTTGAGGGGGGGACAGGGTTTATCCCCGGCCCGTTTGGCAGCGGTAAAACAGTTTTACAACATGCACTGGCAAAACAGGCAGTTGCTGAAATAGTAATTATTGCAGCATGTGGGGAAAGGGCTAATGAGGTAGTTGAAATCTTTACCGAATTCCCTGAGCTGGAAGACCCGCGGACCGGCAGGAAACTAACCGAACGTACTTCAATTATTGCAAATACGTCAAATATGCCTGTAGCAGCCCGTGAAGCTTCGGTTTATACAGCCATGACCATTGCTGAATATTACAGGGCAATGGGGTTACGCACCCTGCTCCTGGCCGATTCAACTTCGAGGTGGGCACAGGCACTGCGAGAGATGTCAAACCGACTGGAAGAATTACCCGGCCCTGATGCGTATCCGATGGACCTGCAAGCAATAATTTCCAACTATTACTCCAGGGCAGGGCAGGTGCTTATGCGGAATGGCAAAAAGGGGTCGGTTACATTTATTGGCACCGTCTCACCGGCAGGAGGTAATTTATTGGAGCCGGTTACTGAAGCAACTAAAAAAGTGGCGCGGTGCTTTTTTGCTTTGTCGCAGGAACGAGCCGACAGCAAAAGGTATCCTGCCATCGACCCGCTCGACAGTTATTCAAAATACCTGGAATACCCTGAATTTGCCGAATATTCAAAAAAGAATATAGGCGAAGAGTGGATCGAAGAGATCAACTTCGCCAGAGGAGCACTGACCCGGGGGAGGGAGGTTTACGAACAGATCAATATTCTGGGCGATGATGGTGTCCCGGTTGATTACCATGTTATGTTCTGGAAATCAGAATTGATTGATTTTGTTTTCCTGCAACAGAATGCTTTCGATGAAATTGATGCAAATACATCGGTAGAACGGCAAAAATATATGCTTGAAATGGTTAATAAAATTGTAAAGTCAGGCTTTACATTTGAGAAATTCGAGGAAGTAGGAGACTTTTTCAAGCGGGTTATTTATATCATTCAGCAAATCAATTATTCCGAATACCAATCGGAGAAATTCCACCGGTTAGAAACCGAATTACAACAAGTTATTAATCAAAAAGTAAATGCCTGATGGAAGCTAAATTTTTTCAGAAAACATACCACGAGCTCACAAATATCACAAAAGCTACCTGTACCCTAAAAGCAAAGGGAGTTGGGAACGAGGAGATGGCATTTGTTGAAGGGCGGCCTGCCCAGGTTGTAAAAATAGTGGGCGATTTTATAACCCTTCAGGTGTTCTCGGGGACTGAAGGATTGTCAACAAAATCG
The DNA here is from genome assembly GCA_013152355.1 of Chlorobiota bacterium. Lineage (GTDB taxonomy): Bacteria > Bacteroidota > Bacteroidia > Bacteroidales > Prolixibacteraceae > JABMQB01. The sequence continues at coordinate 10,906 of JAADGO010000186.1, read as the reverse complement.
GAAGTTATATTTTCGGGCGAACCCCCTACATTAAATGTTGGCGACCATTTAACCGGCAGGTTCTTTAATTCATTTGGCGAACCCATTGACGGTTACCCCGTTGTCGGAGGTAAAAAGGTTACCATTGGAGGACCATCGGTGAACCCCGTCCGGAGGGTACAGCCCAACCAGCTGATCACAACCGGTATTGCCGGAATCGACCTGAACAACACACTGGTTTCGGGGCAGAAAATACCTTTCTTTGCCGATCCCGACCAACCGTATAATGAGGTGTTGGCAATGATTGCCCTTAGGGCAAAAGTCGATAAAATTATCCTGGGGGGAATGGGCCTGACCTGGGACGATTACCTGTTCTTCCGGAACTCATTTGAACAAGACTACGGGCAATCAAAAATAATCGGGTTTATTAATACTACTGAAGATTCGCCGGTTGAGCGCTTATTGGTTCCCGATATGGCATTGACTGCAGCCGAATATTTTGCTTACGAAAAAAATGAAAAGGTTTTGGTACTGCTAACCGACATGACCTTATATGCCAGCGCATTGAGTATTGTTTCGAACCGCATGGACCAGATACCGTCAAAAGATAGTATGCCAGGTTCACTATACAGCGATCTGGCACGGCTGTACGAAAAAGCCGTACAGTTCCCTGATGGAGGGAACATTACTATTTTAGCAGTAACCACCTTGTCAGGGGGCGATATCACGCATGCTATCCCCGATAATACAGGTTATATTACCGAAGGGCAATTGTTCTTACGCAGGGCTTCCGAAATAAACAAAGTAATTATTGACCCTTTCCGGAGTTTGTCGCGTTTGAAACAACTGGTAATTGGGAAATCAACCAGGTCCGACCATCCTTCGGTTATGAATGCCGCCATCCGTTTATATGCCGATGCTGCCAATTCGAGGACCAAACTTGAGAATGGATTCGAACTGACTGATTACGACAGGCGTGTTTTGAAATTCTCTGACGAGTATTCCAAAGATATTTTAGCTATTGACGTGAACCTTGAAATTGACCAGATGCTGGATAAAACATGGTCGTTATTTCAAACTTTTTTTACTAAAGACGAAGTGGGGATCAAGCAGGAATTTGTAGATATATATTGGAAGAAATAATTTCATTAAAGAGGCTTTCAAAAAAGGAAGGGATAAATGAAAATACAGATTAAATATAATAAAACTGCTTTAAGGGAATTTCAAAAGAAATTACAAATAAGGGAACGTGCACTTCCGACTCTGAAAAACAAAGAAGCTGCACTTAGGGTGATGGTACTTGAAGCAAAAAAAGAATGGAAATCGTTAGATGATTTGTATTTGTTGAAAATAAAAAAAATTGAGGGGTGGAAGCAACTGTGGAAAGAATTTAATACGGATATTGTTGGGATCAAAAGTGTGACTTCAAAAAGCCTGAATGTGGCAGGGCTCATTATCCCTGAGTTTCAAAGTATGGAGATAAGGATAAATGATTTCAGTATTTTCGGTAATCCTGCCTGGTTTGCCGATGGGATCAAAGAACTTAAAGGAATTTTGGAAATAAGGGTGAGAAAGGAATTCCTGGCCAACAAACTATCCCTTCTGGAGTATGCCCGGAAAAAAGCAACGCAAAAAGTAAACCTGTACGAGAAGGTTCAGATACCTACTTTATCTTCAACAATTAAACAAATCAAGAGATACCTTGAAGACGAGGAGAACCTGGAAAAAGCCGGGCAAAAATTATTAAAGCAGAAACTACTAAAAGCGAAAAGGACATGATTTCAAAAATGATAAAATTCAGTTTCCTGGTTTTTCATTCGAATTATGAGAAATTCCTCAATGATATCCAGGAAATTGGCACTGTACATATTAAAACCCAACAAGAGGGTGACCTTAATGATGAAATCGCTGCCCTGCTTGATGATTATAATAAAATAAAAAATACGCTAAAAGAACTTAATGCCCGTGACTTAAAGGGGAGTCCGGTTAAGAAGGACCTCAAATGGAGGGAAGTTGTTGACAGGTTTGAAGAATTAAATAATGAACGTATAAAATATCAAAAATTAAAGGAAGAACTAATAGTTCTAATCAAACAAAATGCCCCATGGGGGGAGTATTCTAAAAGTAAAATAAAAAAACTGGAAGAGTTTGGGGTTGTTGCCCGCTTTTTTAAGATCAAAGAAGGGAAGTTTAACGAACAATGGTTGACTGATTACCCGGTGCAAATAATAAACCGGGTTGGCAAAGAAATCTTCCTGGTATCTTTCGACCCGGACTTTAATTTTTTGGAATATGCAGAGGAGGTCCGGCTTCCGGAGGTTGATGTTATCAACCTGGAAAAACAACTGGCCGGGGTAGAAAAGGAAATAAGCAAGGTGGAAAAGAAACTGGACCGGCTTGCCGTTTCCGGGATTCCCGTTTTAACGCAAACCCAGCTGGATTTGTTTTCATCTATTGAGTTTCAGAAAGTACTGGAGAACCATACGCTTTCTTATGGCGAAGGGAAAATCAATGCCCTTGAAGGCTGGGTTCCCGAATCGGCTCAGGGCCGTTTAATCGAATACCTTGAAAAAGAAGGGATACTTTATCATAAACAAATTTCCACATCGGGAGATGCGGCTCCTATACAATTAAAGAACAACCGGTTTGCGAAATTATTTGAGCCCATTGGTAAAATGTATTCGTTGCCAAGGTACAATGAACTTGATTTGACATCGTATTTTGCACCATTTTTCCTTTTGTTTTTTGGTTTCTGCCTTGGCGATGCCGGTTATGGGATAATTATCTTTTTGGGTGCTACCCTGTATAAATTGAAGGCTTCCGAAAAATTAAAACCATATCTGACCCTAGGGCAGTATTTTGGGGGTGCAACATTTGTTATGGGGTTGCTTTTCGGCAACTTTTTTGGGATTGAATTGGGTAAAGTGGCTGTTCTTTCAGGAGTAAAAGATATTTTCCTCGACAGTTCAAAAATATTCTATCTGTCGCTTTTATTAGGCGGGGTACAGATTCTTTTTGGCATGGTAATTAAAATAGTAAACAAGGTAAAACAAAATGGTTTCCTCTATGCCCTTGATACTGTGGGATGGATATTACTTTTGGTAACTACAGTAATTTTTGCAATGCTTGGCCCTGAATACCTGAAAAATCACCCTGTGTTAGGAATAATTAAAACGGGGATTTATGTTTTATCCATTTTACTGATATTATTCTTTTCAAGCCCTTCCGGGAAAATACATCTTCGTTTTGCAAGTGGTTTGTGGAATATTTACATTACGGTAACCAGTATTTTTGGCGACCTGCTTTCTTACATCAGGTTGTTTGCATTAGGGCTTTCCAGCTCTATCCTTGGCCTGGTAGTTAATAAAATGGCCATCGCTTTTTCGGATATCAGTTACATAGGGCCGATAGTGTTTATCCTGATTATTTTATTCGGGCATACATTGAACCTGCTCATTTCTTCATTGGGCTCTTTTGTACACCCAATGCGTTTAACACTGGTGGAGTTTTATAAAAATGCCGGATATACGGGTGGAGGGAAAGAATATAACCCATTCTCGAAATATCAGGCTACAAATTAATACAATTACAAATTAAATAATAACAAGTTATGGAATTATCTTATTTACTAGCTTATCTTGGAATGGCAATAATGGTAATATTGTCAGGTATCGGCAGTGCCATTGGTGTTACCATGGGAGGGAATGCCACTATTGGTGCATTAAAAAAGAACAGCGACCTGTTTGGGAGTTATATGCTTCTGAGTGCCCTTCCGGGGACTCAGGGATTGTATGGGTTTGCTGGTTTTTTTATTCTCAATAATTTGCTTTTGGGCATGAATGAAGTAACAATAATAGTCGGGGCTGCCTATTTCGCAGCAGGCATCTCACTGGGGTGTGTGGCCCTCTTCTCGGCTATAAAACAAGGCTCAATTGTGGCAAATGGTATTGCCGGAATGGGATCAGGGTACGATGTGTTTGGAAAAACAATGATTCTGGCTGTATTCCCCGAATTGTATGCAATCATCGCATTTGCTGTTACATTTATTATTAGCACCTCTTTTTAACAGGTTGGTATTCAAGCCTAAAGAGGACTAGTGTCGAGAGTGCATAAAGTTATTAAAATTGGCATGAAGTTACCCCGGGGAAAAACCGGGATTAGGCACTGGCTGGACACTGGCTGGAAAGGGATTTTCAAAAAAGGAATCCCAAAAGGATGGAATATAATGCCACAGGGTTACTCTACAACCCTGCTACTCAGCAGGTGGCTTCGAGCCGCCTGCTGAGTAGTATATGAAAATTACCCCTAAAAGATATCGAGCCAGTACCTCAAAATGATATTTATACCTCTCTGTTTGGATAAAATAGCTTAAATTTATAATTCAAACATTATTTGTGGTATTTGAATATGAATTTTAAAACTATTATATTCCTGAAAAGTAAAGTTGTAATAGTTGTACTGATTTTTTGTATGCTTGCTTTTGGCGGAATAATCTTCACGTTTATCCGACGTTTATCCGAAGCCTGAAATTGGACAGGGAGCATGTTTTGCTTGTGGAATTTTCTAAAAATATAGAAATTGAGGTTTTTCACAGCAGGATAAAATTAGATGATTATTTCCTGGTCAACGATACTTCGGTAAATGCTGAGGTATTAGGATACCTGCAAAAGGCGAAAGATTTAGTTTCATCAATTAATTCGTTTGATGAAAGAAAAACCAATATCAGGAATAAAAAAATAACCCGGAACTTTGGTGCGTCCCTTACTGATATCAAAGTGCATATCGAACGGCTGATGGAATTAGTTTCATTGGGCTCCTGGGAAGAAGAAAGCACAATCGATTCGTTGATTATTAAGGAATATACCGGCCTGCAGAAAACCTTCCTTGTATTTGAGAAAAGCATTTATGATTATGTAACAAAACGGAATTCGAATTTTAAAAGAGAAATATTTACGTTGCTGATTTTAATATTTGGGTTCTTAATTCTTTGTTTGGTTTTGATTACACGGTTAATGAATGCTTATTTTTTGGTTGAAAGGCAGTATGTTGAAAAATCGATTGAAGTAGAGCATAAAGAACGTAAACGCATTGCGGCAGACCTCCATGACGGGCTTGGGTCGCTGCTTTCCAGTATTGGGTTATATATCAAGCTCCTGGAGAAGGAATTCCTTTCGAATGATAAAGTAAATGATAAATTAAGCCAGGTGAAACAACTTTCCGATATGGCATTGGAAAGCCTTGAAGATGCTATCAATAACCTAAACCCGTCTATTCTAAATAAATATGGTTTAATCAAATCATTAGAGATTATATGTGGTAAGATGAACGAAATCGGGAATATTTATTTCCATATTGAGTCACGGGACTTTAATGCCAAGATATCTGAGAATACTGAAATAACTATTTACCGTATTTGCAATGAGTTGATAAACAATACCCTTAAACATTCTTCTGCAAACGAAGCAAAAATATTATTCTATAATAAAAAGAAAAAAGTGTTCCTTCGTTATTCCGATAATGGAATCGGTTTCGACCCGTTGTTTGATTACTCGGCTGATGGTGGGAAAACAGGGTTGTATAATATGATCAAAAGGGTTGAGTCGCTGGGAGGTGCTTATTCGATTAAAAGCGGGCATGGGAAAGGAGTAAATATTCTTATTCAGTTTAATGTATAGAAGTTGTTTAACGTTAAACAACTTCATAATAAAACACAGATGGGCACAAAAAATATATCCGTTGTAATTGTTGACGACCATAAGATATTCAGGGATGGTTTACTGCTCCTTTTAAATCATTTCGATTTTGTCAGGGTAGTTGGAGAAGCCTCAAATGGGGAAGAGTTTTTAGAGATCCTGGAAAATATAATCCCGGATATTGTGCTGATGGATATAAATATGCCAAAATTAAGTGGCATTGAGGCTACTAAAATAGCATTAAAGAAACATCCTGACCTGAAGATTATTGCTTTAACAACATTTTTTGAAGAAGACTACATTGAACAGATGCTTTTGGCCGGGGTTGAAGGGTACATGTTAAAACGTTCGAACTTAGAGGAATTTGAAAAAGCTATAAAAAAGGTATATGAAGGAGGGTGTTATTTTTCAGATGAGATTGTTAAAATTATAACCCGCAACCTGAATAAATACAAGGAACAAAGTAACCTGAAATTAGTTTTGCCTCAATTTACTCCGCGTGAGCAACAAATCCTGGAATTGGTCTGTAAAGGTTTCAACAACGACCAGATTGCTGAAACTATTTTTTTAAGCCCTAAAACCATTGAGAAACATAAAAGCAGCCTTTTTCAAAAAACCGGGACATTTAATACTGTTAATTTGGTCATATATGCGTTTAAAAACCAACTTGTGTCATTGTGACCTCAGCCGCTGTACCCTATAAATCAGCCCTGATTGTTTCCAACAACCCTTCGCAGGCGTCTTCGAGCAGGTCGAGTACCAGTTCAAAACCGGCATCGCCACCGTAATAGGGGTCGGGTATTTCATCAAAAGTAAATTCTCTGCTAAAGTCTGTCATTTTATAGATTTTGCCCAGGTCGTCTTTCGTCCGGGCCATTGAGCGCAGGTTGCTGATATTACTATCATCCATTCCAATAATATAGTCGAAATAATCAAAATCGGTGTCCGGGTTAAACTGCCTTGATAAACTTGTCAGCTTATAGCCACGTTTGATGGCATGCGACTGCATCCGGGGGTCTGCAGGCTCCCCGGCATGCCAGCCCAATGTGCCGGCCGAGTCAATTTCAAACCCGCCGGCTAGCCCTTTCTTTCTTACAATGCCCTTAAACACAGCTTCGGCACTGGGGGAGCGGCATATATTACCTAAACAGACAAACAGTACTTTCTTTGTCATTTTAAAAAATTAGTTAGTACTTCTTAAAAAATTATATGCTTTTCAAAAGGTATCGGTTAGGCAAAAATAATGGATAAAATGAGAAATCAAGTAGCAAGAAGGGCAAAGGTGGGTGAAAATTGGCCTGGGAGCCTCTAAAAAGAAGTTGTTTTTTGAAATATCATTTTAATTGGCAACTTTACATCAGAATAATTAAAGTATGAAGGATTTTACTTCGGGGAATGTACCCAGGCAGATTTTACAATTCTCGGGGCCATTGGTTTTAGGCAGTGTATTCCAGAATTTGTATAATGTTGTCGACAGCATTGTTGTTGGGAATGTTTTGGGCAAGGAAGCTCTTGCAGCAGTGGGTGCCTCGTTCCCTGTTTTGTGGACATTGATCTCATTGGTTGTCGGGATTGGCAGTGGGGCAAGCACGGTTGTGTCTCAATATTTTGGGGCGAAGGATAATAAGTCTGTTTTGAAAACCATCGATACCATTTATATATTCTTTTTTGGTGCCTCCATCCTGGTTACTATTGTGGGGATTACCCTAAGCGAGCCTATTTTCAGGTTGTTGCGGCTTCCCGAAGAACTAATCCCTGATGCTACCCTCTACATGCAAATTTATTTGTCAGGGATGTTCCTCCTGTTCGGTTTTAATGGGACAACCTCGATATTGCGTGGTTTGGGCGATTCGCAAACACCCCTCGTTTTTATAATTATTGCGGCAGTTTTAAATACTATCCTCGACCTGCTTTTTGTGATGGTGTTTAAATGGGGGATTGCAAGTGTGGCTGTAGCAACGGTCTTAGCAAATGGGTTTGCTTTTGCCGGGGGTATATGGTACCTGAACCGTACACACCCGATAATTAAATTTTCGTTGAAACAAATTCATTTCGATAAAGAAATATTTAAATCGTGTGTGAGGATAGGGTTGCCGACCGGTTTCCAGCAATCGTTTGTGGCAATTGGGATGATGGCGGTAATGAGCATTGTTAACGGGTTTGGCACAAATGCCATTGCAGCATATACGGCTGCCCTGCGGGTCGACTCGTTTGCCAAAATGCCTTCCATCGCGTTTGCTTCGGCTCTGGCGTCATTCACAGGGCAGAATAGGGGCGCTTTTAAAGATGACAGGATAAAAAGAGGTCTGTATTCGACCGTGGTTATATCCGGGCTGTATAGCATTTTTATAACCGGTTTAATTATCCTTTTTGGCCGTGGCGTAATGACTCTTTTTACCGATGACCCCGATGTTATAAAGATCGGGCAGGATTACCTTATAATTGTATCGTCATTTTATATTTTATTCTCACTCATGTTCAGTATAATGGGGCTTTTGCGTGGTGCAGGGGCTACCTTAATACCAATGGTAATCACAATAATATCGCTTTGGATTGTCCGAATCCCGCTTTCAATCTTCCTTTCCAAAAAGATTGGTGTAAACGGGATATGGTGGGCTTTGCCTGTTTCGTGGGTAATTGGCTTGCTGATCATTTTTATTTATTACCAAACAGGTAAATGGCATAAGAAGGGAGTGGTGAAGGAAGGCCATAATCAACTATAGAAGCATGCTAATCGTTAAATTAAGGTTATTGCCCACAGGGTTTAGCCTCTGCTGGCGAATGTTAATTTATTTTCAATCTAAAATCAAATGATGGGCTTAGGCTTTTTGTTTTCAGTTTTAGAACTATCTTTGTCTGCTGGAAATCTTTTTTTTAGGGAAAAAGCACTTAGGGATTGAACTATTTTCTAAAACCTCAGTTTTTAAGTGCCTGATTTTAAATCTAAACCGTAACATCAGTTACATAAAAAAAATTTATAGTATGAGTAATATTTTCTTTATTGTACCAACAGCATCGGTGCTGGCATTGGTATTTGCATGGTTCTTTTTCAAATCCCTTATGAAGAACTCTGAGGGTACTGACCGCATGAAAGAAATTGCCCAATATGTGCGCGAGGGCGCAATGGCATACCTCAAACGGCAGTATAAAGTTGTAGGCATTGTGTTTGCCATATTGTTTATCTTACTTACTATTATGGCTTACTTTGGGGTTCAGAACCCGTTTGTGCCGATTGCTTTCTTAACCGGGGGGTTCTTTTCCGGGCTTTGCGGTTTCCTTGGGATGAAAACAGCAACTTATGCTTCAGCAAGGACTGCCTACGGAGCTTCTAAATCGTTAAATAAGGGTTTACAAATAGCTTTCCGTAGTGGTGCTGTTATGGGGTTAATCGTAGTTGGTTTTGCATTGCTTGATATAGCAGCATGGTATTGGTTTCTAAGTACTGTTATTTTCTCTCCTGAGAATATGGCTGCAGGCTTTAAGTTTGCCGGGCTTACATTCGTCCATGAAGGGACTACAGGGAGCCAAAAATTAATTGAAATCACAACAACGATGCTTACCTTCGGTATGGGTGCTTCTACTCAGGCCTTGTTTGCACGTGTTGGCGGTGGTATTTATACCAAAGCTGCCGATGTTGGTGCCGACCTGGTAGGTAAAGTTGAAGCCGGTATCCCTGAAGACGACCCGCGTAACCCTGCAACTATTGCCGATAATGTTGGTGATAATGTAGGAGATGTTGCCGGTATGGGTGCCGACCTTTATGAATCATACGCCGGGTCGATCCTTGCAACTGCCGCTTTGGGGGCTGCACTTCCGGCAATAACTTTATCTGATTCGGGCATTGACCCTATAAAAGCGGTTACTGCCCCGATGATTGTTGCTGCTATTGGGATTATACTTTCGATTATTGGTATTTTTATGGTCCGCACAAAAGAATCGGCTACTCAGAAAAATTTATTAAATGCGCTTCTGCTTGGAACAGGTGGCAGTTCAGTTTTGATACTGGTTGCGATGGTTGGCTTAGCTTTTATCGGTTGGGTAACCTGGGGTGTTTTCTGGGCTGTTGTTATTGGCCTGGCTGCCGGTGTTATTATCGGGCAGGCTACCGAATACTATACTTCTGACGAGTATAAGCCTACAAAAGGTATTGCAAAACAAACGCTGCAAGGGCATGCGACTACAATTATTGAAGGTATTGCCGTGGGTATGTACTCAACCTTAATTCCGGTTGTTACGATCGTATTGGCCATTATGGGGGCTTTCTGGGCTGCCGGTGGGGCTCAGCATTTTGCAATGGGTGTATATGGGATTGGTTTTGCCGCTGTTGGTATGCTTTCCACACTGGGGATTACTTTAGCAACAGATGCTTTCGGCCCTATTGCTGACAATGCCGGTGGAAATGCCGAAATGGCTGAGCTGGACCCGGAAGTGCGTGAACGTACCGATGCACTGGATATGTTAGGCAATACAACTGCCGCCACAGGTAAAGGTTTTGCAATTGGTTCTGCTGCACTAACAGCAATGGCGCTTATTTCGGCTTATATGGAAGAAGTCCGCCTGTGGTTCGACAGAATAGCTAAAGCCGGTGAAGGGTTTATTACAAAAGGAGGCTATGTATTTTATCACAATGTTGCTCCGGTTGTTGAAGACGGAATCAAAGTGATTAAGATTTCTACAGCCTCAGTGAAGGATTTTTCTGCAGCTTATGATATTACATTATTCAATCCTCTGTTTTTAGGAGGCCTTTTCTTAGGGTCGATGATGGCATTTGTTTTTAGTGCAATGACCCTGAAGGCTGTAGGCCGTGCCGCAGCTGCAATGGTTGATGAAGTCCGCCGCCAGTTCCGCGAAATCAAAGGTATCCTTGAAGGGAAAGCTACTCCCGAATATGCAAAATGTGTTGAGATATCAACCAAAGGTGCACAAAGGGAAATGCTAGTTCCTTCATTATTTGCGATTATTGTACCGATTGTCGTTGGTGCCCTTATGGGTGTTGCCGGTGTTATTGGCCTTTTGGCTGGGGGTTTGACCTCCGGGTTTACTCTTGCCGTTTATATGAATAATTCGGGTGGAGCATGGGACAATGCGAAAAAATTTATCGAAAAAGGCAACTATGGTGGTAAGGGAAGTGATGCTCATGCTGCAGCTGTTACCGGTGATACAGTTGGCGACCCTTTTAAAGATACTTCAGGCCCATCGTTAAATATCCTGATTAAACTTATGACAATGGTTTC
>JAADGO010000232.1 GCA_013152355.1 Chlorobiota bacterium | reverse complement strand
TTTAAATTTCGTATGTTTATAACGTATTATATGCCGATTGGAGAATATTATTATGTTTTTGGATAAAATAGATAAGAAAATACTGAACATCATCCAAACAAACGGGCGGATTACCAATGCCGACCTGGCTAAGCAAATCAACATGTCGCCGCCACCCACGCTCGAACGGGTAAAAAAGCTGGAAAAAAACGGGGTTATCAAGAAATATGTAGCTCTGCTTGACCCGGCTGCAGTGGGTATAGGGACTTACACATTTGTTGAAATCACCCTTGCCCGCCATGGCAGCGATGTGGTTGCAAAATTTATTGAGGCAATTAAGGGCATTGATGAAGTGATGGAGTGCCACCATATTACCGGCGATGCCGATTTCCTGTTAAAGATAGCCGTGGGGAACATATCGGCTTATGAAAAACTTTTGTTGAATAAATTGACTAACCTGCCACAAATCCGGCATTTGAAAACCATGGTGGTTTTATCGACCATGAAGGATGAAACATCATTTAAAATAGGAGGGGGAAACAATGAAAACTAACAAAGACAAAGATTTCAATTATTGGATTGAAAAAGGGAAAGAGATGGTTGCCGAACGCCGGCAACGTATTGCCCGTGCTAAGAAGTGGAAATTTGATACAGTGGCAACCCATGGGTTGTATGATTTAAACCAGGCTCTCAGATGGAACAACGGGTCGATTATGGAACCGACCTATTTAACGCCTGCGCAGGCTTACCTGAACAGTGCCGAAATGGAGGTTGCACTATCTTACCAAATGCCCAACTGGTGCTATTCGCGAATAGCCAACCCTTCCAGTTTCTTCCTGGAAGAGGCTTCGGCGCTATTGGAGACTTATGGCAGCGATATACAGGGAACCTGCCTTGCAACGGCAAGCGGCATTAGTGCCATCCGTACTGCCACCGACCCCTTCCTGGTAAAGGATGGCAATTTTCCAAATCCAAACATTGTTTCTTCTGCAAAAGTATATGGAGGGACATTTCAGCAATTCCGGGTGCGAAGGCACATTGAACAGGGAATTGAAATCAGGTGGGTTAAAGAACCTGAGGACCTGGAAGAGTGGGCTTCCAAGATTGATAAAAACACACGGTTTGTTTATGGTGAATTCCCGTCAAACCCATCGGTTGCCATTTTCGACATTAGTGAAGTGGCAAAGCTGGCACACGAAAGCGGCATACCTTTAATTGTTGACTCGACATGTGCTTCGCCTGCATTAACAAGGCCGCTCACCCTGGGTGCTGATATTGTTATCCATTCGGCATCGAAGGTAATCAGTGGGAGTGGCACCTCCATCATCGGGCTTTTAATTTCGAAGATGAATATTACCAGTAAAATTGGTACTGACGAGATGAAAGAGGACTTTGCTACGTGGGCGAAATTCTGGCCTTTCCGCGACAACGGGCCGGCACTCCATTCTATGGCAGCAATCCTGACCCTTAACGACATGCGGACTTTAAGGATGAGGATAGAACAAATGAGCAATAGTACTTTTGCCTTAGCCCGGTACCTGGAAAAACATCCGAAGATCGACAGGGTACATTATCCGGGACTGGAATCGTACCCGGCATACAGCCTGGCGAAAAAATATATGAAGCTTGTTGACAGCGGCAAAAATATGTTCGGGTTTATGCTATCCGTTGAAATTAAAGAGGATACCCCGGATTCTTCAACCAACACGCGTAAATTTTACGATGCCCTTCAACTGGCGTGGCGTGCAGCCGACCTGGGGCGGGTAAAAACAGTTGCTACCTTAAATGCCATATCAACCCACCAGCAGCAGGGCGAAGAAGGCCGTGCCCTGGCAGCGGTCAAACCAAATACATGCCGCATTGCGTGTGGGGTGGAGCATGTTGATGATATTATTGATGATATTGAACAGGCTTTGAGGAAGGTGTAATTCTTGATTCTGATTATTTATTTTGTTTATTTCTATTGAAAATCTTTTTTTCAGTAGTTCTATTTTATTAGTTTTGAAATAAATACGGTTCTCGCAGTCTCTCAGTTTAACTTTAAACAACTTCATTAAAAAAAGACAGGATCGGTTAAAGTAATTTAAATGCCTATTGTTATGAAAGAAATAATCAGCCTTTTTATCCTAATTACCTTTTCATCAGTATTTGTGTCGGCCCAGTCTGATAAACGGAATGTAATTAAATTTTACCCTGCCAGCCCGTTTTTTGGTAAAGCAACTTTAGGTTACGAAAGGGTTATAGATGAAAAAAGGTCAATCACTTTTAACCTTGGGTTGCCCACTGGTGTTAGTATCCAAAGTTACCTTTCGTCAAATATCTCGGAAGGGCTTGATGTCCATACAGGGAGGCTCAAAGGGTTCTTAATCATGCCCGGGTATAGGGCCAACCTTTCGAAAAAGGCTGCTCCTGTTGGGTTTTATGTCGAGCCTTATCTGAAATATGAGAAATTCACAATGAATCTGGGAGGAGAGTTTATTGATAAAGAACTGGAACGGTTTGACTCCGACATTGATGGAAGTTATTCAGGATATGGTGCCGGTTTTCAGATTGGTGCCCAGTGGTTGATTTTAGATATAATCTCATTTGATATTTCTTTTGGCCCGGAAGCAAAAATAGGCACAATGAATGTGTTGTGGGCCGACAAGTCGGGCGAAGTTGATATTGACGATGTTTACAATGACCTTGACGACTCGTTTGCCAAAACTCCGATTATTGGTAGTAAAATGGAGTTAACCAAAGGGGCTGATTATGTAAAAGTCAGGATTCCGAGGCAATTCATACCCGGGCTGAGGGCTGCTTTTTCATTGGGCATAGCATTTTAATCAGGGTAATAATAATAGTAGCCTTTAGAGGCCTCCTTAAGAATAAACTGCCTTGGAAAAGAGTATAAATCAAAAACATATCCTGGTCTCTGTAATAAACGACCTCGCAACCGACAACCGTGTACATAAAGTTTGTACAACATTAACCGAAATGGGGTTTGCCGTTACCCTGGTTGGGCGTAAACTGCCAGGCAGCCTGCCTCTCAACGAAAGGCCGTATTCAACCATTCGGATGAGGCTCATTTTCAATAAGGGTGCGCTTTTTTATGCCGAATACAACCTCAGGCTGTTTTTCCTGCTTTTTTTTTCGGGCTTTGACATACTCCTTTCCAATGACCTTGACACCTTACTGGCCAATTTTGCCGCCGCCAAAATAAAAAACAAACCGCTTGTGTTTGACAGCCACGAATATTTTACCGGGGTGCCGGAACTAATAAACAGGCCTCGCACCCGGCGTACCTGGAAAGGGATCGAAAAAAAAATTATCCCGCAACTTAAATATGCTTACACTGTTTGCGACTCCATTGCCCGGCTTTATTACGAAGAGTATGGTGTAAGATTCAGTGTGGTGAGGAATGTCCCTAAAAGGAGTGGGGAGTTGACAACCCCAAACGAAGGAGGATTAGGCATAAAGGGAAAGATTGTCCTGTACCAGGGGGCATTAAATATTGGCCGTGGGTTGCCCCAGGTAATTGAGGCTATGCAGTATGTAAATGATGCTACCCTGGTTATTGCCGGGGATGGCGATATTGCTTCGGAATTGAAAACACTGGTTGGCAAATTATCACTAAACGGGAAAGTACGTTTCACGGGACGCCTTCCTATGGAAAAAGTCAAACACCTTACTGCTCAGGCACACCTGGGGCTTTCTATTGAAGAAGACCTGGGGCTTAATTACCGATATGCCCTTCCGAATAAGCTGTTTGACTACATTCAGGCAAAAGTGCCGGTGCTGGTTACCAACCTGCCTGAAATGGCTAAAATTGTGAATGGATACCAGATTGGCTTAGTTACTGATACACTTGAACCAAAGAAACTGGCAGAAATAATAAATAGTGCTTTAACCGACAATGCCTTAAGAAAAACCTGGGAAACAAACCTGGAAAAAGCCTCTGAGGAGTTGACCTGGGAGAATGAAGAAAATATCATTCAAGATATTTTTAAAGGCCTTTGATGGATTAAGGCACAAAAATATGCCAAAGCCTGCTTATTACCCATTCCTTTTTTCATCCATCAGTATATCAAAATCCACAATTGCCTCTTTTTCTGCCGAGTCCTGAATAGCCATATCTTTGCAAACCAGCGTGCGGGCTTTGTGTTTTTCAAGTAATGCATAGTCGTGCGAAGCCATTACAATGGTTTTCCCGGCTTTATTCAGCTCAAGCAGAAGGTTCAGTATCTCTTCCGAAGTTTCGGGGTCGAGGTTGCCGGTTGGTTCATCGGCAAGTATGATTGGCGGGTCGTTCAATATTGCACGTGCAATAACAATACGTTGCTGCTCGCCCCCGGACAACTGATGGGGCATTTTGTTCATTTGCGAAGCCATATTGACCCTGTCCAGTACCTCCCGTATCCTGTTTTTAACCGCCTCCCCCTGCTTCCAGCCGGTGGCCTTCAAAACAAATTCCAGGTTACTGTAAATGTCCCTGTCGGTAAGTAGCCTGAAGTCCTGGAAAACAACCCCCAGCTTCCGGCGTAGATAAGCAGTATCTGTATGTTTTATCTTCTTCAAACTAAAACCCGCAACCTTCCCTTCTCCCTGGATCAACGGTAGCTCGGCATTCAGTGTTTTTATTAAACTGGTTTTCCCACTTCCTACTCTGCCGATCACATATACAAATTCGCCTTCTGATATTTTAAGGTTTACACCTGTAAGTACCAGGTTCTCTCTTTGGTAAATATTTGCATTTACTAACTCTATGATAGGATACTCTGCCATAATATATGCAAAACTAATTATTTAACCATTCCAATAGGTTTATATGGCTAAATATTATTTTGTAAAAAATCCAGCCGTTCAGATAATAAATAAAAGAAATAAACAGTTTCTTGTTAAGAACTAAAGAGTAAATCAGGCGTCCGGCCAAACCAATATTGTTAATTTAGTCTGGAAATATTAGCTGGTGAAACGAGCATAAATATCTAAAATTCCTTTGAATTTCGGGGGTAAAAAAGAATTAAACAGATGAAAACAAACAAACTTATTCTTTTACTAATAGGCTTAACTTTATATAACATCCATTCGGTTGCACAAAAAACGGAATATTTCCTCGATATTCAGGATGAGGTAAGAATTGCCAAAGAGCTTTTTAATAGTTCCAAGTATAATGCAGCGATCATCTCTTTTGAAAAAATCCAGGCGCAAGTTGATAAAAGGTCTGAGATTTATTCGGAAGCCGAATATTACAAAGCATTGTCTGCTGTTAAGTCCGACCTGTCGGTAGGAAGTAAAATGATGGATCGGTTTATTAAGGATTACCAGGAGAGCCCTTACCTCAACCAGGCAAAATTTAACCTTGCTGTTATCCAGTTCGATAAAAAAAGGTACGCCCTGGCCATACGCAGCCTGAAACTTGTCGATAAAAGCGAATTAACGGAAAGAGAACTGTACCTCTACCATTATCAGCTGGGGTATTCGTATCTGATGACGGATAACCTTGAAAAAGCAATGGCTGAATTTTACCGGATTAAAGATAAAAACAGTTTGTACAGCAAGCCTGCAAGTTATTACTGGGCACACATCAACTACCTTGATGGGAATTATGAGTCGGCACTCAGGGAGTTTTCAAAATTAAACGGCGACCCCACTTATTCAAAGGTTATTCCGCTATATGTGAGCCATATATACTACAAACAGGGGAAGTACGATGAAATTATTAATTATACGGTACCGATAATCGGGCAGGTTGAAGAGTCGCACAAAGCCGAGCTTTCAAAAATTGTCGGAGACTCATATTTTCATTTAAAAGAATTTGCCAAAGCTATACCTTACCTCGAAACCTACTATCAATCCGGGGGGTTGAAGTCGCGCGAAGATAATTACCTCCTGGGTTATTGTTATTATAGTACCGGGGAATTTGCCAAATCGATACCATACCTCGAAAAGGCATCGAAGGGGAATGACGAGCTGGCACAGAATGCATACTACCACCTGGCCGGCAGCTATATAAAAACCGGACAGAAAGAGAAAGCCAGGGTTGCTTTTGAGGCTGCCTCGGAACTCGATTTTGACCCCAGGATCAAAGAAGATGCCTTGTTTAATTACGCAAAAATAACCTATGAGCTATCCTATTCGCCTTTCAATGAGACTATTAAAGCATTTGATAAATACATCGCATTGTACCCCAATTCTGAAAGGAATAGCATGGCCTACCAGTACCTTGTACAGGTGTTTATGGTAACCAAGAATTATAACGATGCCATAAACTCTATCGAAAAGATAAAGGTGAGGAATACAGCGATAAACAAAGCCTACCAGCGGGTTACATTTTATCGTGGGTTAGAACTATTCAACAACTTAAAGTACAACAGTGCTATCAAAAATTTCGACAAGTCGTTGGAAAACAGCTTTGCCGACAGGGAGTTAAAAGCCCGTGCCATTTACTGGAAAGCAGAAGCATTGTACCGTTTGGGAGATTACAACACGGCAATTAATGAATACAATACCTTCCTGCTGACACCCGGAGCCTTTTCGCTTCCCGAGTACCGCGATGCCCATTACAACCTTGCTTATTCGTATTTTAAGCTGGAAGACTATGACGCTGCAAAATCGCATTTCAGGAAGTTCTTAAGTGCCGAACAAGGCAAAAGGAGTGTAAAAGTAGCCGATGCACTTAACAGGGTTGGCGACTGCTTCTTTATATCCCGGGATTATGACGAAGCGGTAAAGAATTACGAAAAGGCTTTCGCCATGAAAATGTACGACCCCGATTATTCTTTGTTTCAAATAGCATTTTGTGAAGGCTTAAAAGGAGCACAGCAAACTAAAATATCAAAGTTGAGGAAACTTTTAAATGATTACCCGGAGTCGGCTTACCGCGATGATGCCTTGTTCGAACTTGGCAGGGCAAATGAAAGGATTAACCAGCCTGATGAGGCTGCCAGGCAATACAAAGAAATTATCCACAAGTTTAAAAACAGTTCGTACCATAAAAAAGCACTTCTTCAATTGGGGTTGATCAGCTATAATGCCGGCAATTTCAACGAATCGCTCAGGTATTACAAAGACCTGGTTGAGAATTTCCCCAACTCCGAAGAGGCAAAATCTGCCTTAACCGGCATCAAAAACAACTATGTGGAATTGAATGATGTGGAAGCATATTTTGCCTACACACGCCAACTGGGGAGCGGCGTAGCGGTAACAGCCTCCGAACAGGACATGCTTATTTACCAGGCTGCCGAAAAACTTTTTATGGCAGGCAGTAAAAATGCAGCAGCTCAATTCAAAAAGTACCTGGAGCAATTCCCTTATGGGGCTTATGTTTTAAATGCCCATTTTTACCTGGCTGAAGCACTGTACGGAAGCGGGAAGTATGCAGAGTCGTTGAGCCACTATATGTATGTAGCCAGCCGGCCTGACAATATTTTTAGTGAAACAGCTGTTGCAAAGGCGGCAGAACTAACCTTTAATGCACAGGACTACAGGAAGGCACTGGAACTGTTCGACAGGTTAAAGGCAATATCCAACAACAAATGGAATAAGCTAAAAGCCGATGTCGGAATGATGAAGTGTAATTTCGAGCTGGGGCAATTCAAAAATGCCATTGAGGCAGCTGCTAAAGTAAAAAGTTCTGAAAAAGCCGGCGATGCACTCAATCGTGAGGCCGACTATATCATGGCTAAGTCGTATTACAACCTTGATAATTTCAGCCAGGCGTTGCCGGCATTGAAAAAACTTGCTGTGGAGACAAAATCAGAACAAGGGGCGGAAGCAAAATACCTTATCTCGGAGATTTATTATTTACAGAAAAAAATGGATCCAGCAGAAAAAGGGATAATGGATTTTATTTCAATGGGGACTCCCCATTTATACTGGCTGGGCAAAAGTTTTCTTTTATTATCAGATATTTACCAGGCAAAGGGGGACGATTTCCAGGCAAAACATACTTTAAAGAGTATAGTTGAAAATTATGGAGAACCCAATGACGGGATTATTGCCGAAGCATCCCGGAAACTGGCGGTAATCGAGGCAAAAGAAGCATCCGAGCAAAAAAAGGCAAAATTGAATCCTACAGAAATAAACCTAAACCATCAATAGATCATTTTTAATATCCAGGATATGAAACGAAAGCATTCAAAATATATTTTAACATTATTGGCTACCCTGATTTGTACAGTGGTTTTTGCCCAACCCGATAGCCTGAGGAAAGAAGTAGAAGTGGTGAAAGCCTACAAACCCAGCGTTTCAGATGCATATAAAATCAATAATATCCCTAAGATTGAAGAAACACGGCATCAAAAGCCGACATTCGATTACAATATTTTCAGCCAGCCTGTATTTTCAACATTTTCGGTGAATACGCTTCAGGCAGCAAAAATTACCGGGAAACCGAGGGAAGATATGGGGTTTGGGTTGTTACGGTTAGGTGCAGGGAACTACAGCAAGCCGTATATCGATTTCTTTTTCAACAACAATAAATCAAAAACTACTGTATTCGGGCTACATTTTAAGCATCTTTCATCGCACGGGAAAGTAAAACTCGAAGGAGGCGATAAAGTGAAAGCCCCGTTCTCGGATAATTCGGCCGAAATGTTTGTAAAACGCTATTTCCGCAAGTCGGCACTTAAAGCCAGCGTGTCGTTCGACAGGAATGCCTTCAATTATTACGGTTACCCGGAGCAACCTGTCCCCTCCGTGTTGCTGGCCGACAACCAAACTATCAATTTATTCAATACAAAACAGGCATTCTCAAAGGGTGCATTGAATATTAGCCTGGTGAATACCTCAAAACCTAAAAACAGGCCCACTTTCGGATTCGACCTTAAATACCACTATTTTAGCGCAAAATCCGGACAAACAGAGCATCTGGGCGATTTTGCCTTCCATATAACCAAGCCCGTAAACAATATGACGGGTATGCTTGATGCCGGGGGGAGTTTTTACCTTGCTGACAATATTATCAACCGGGCAACACTCTTAACCGGGCAAAGGCAACAGATGTGGATGTATGCCAAACCGGCAATTTTTATGGAGAATGATTTTG
Source organism: Chlorobiota bacterium (assembly GCA_013152355.1). GTDB lineage: Bacteria > Bacteroidota > Bacteroidia > Bacteroidales > Prolixibacteraceae > JABMQB01. Next base: position 7,356 of record JAADGO010000232.1, on the reverse strand, counting down.
CCAATTTCAAAGCAGGCGGGAATATATATTTTGTCCTCGACAAAGAGGATGAAGCCGTATTAAAACTTACTCCAAACGTGGTTTTAAATATTACTCCCGTAAAAGGTATCCTGTCAATATTTGGAGGCGTTGATGGCAAATATGAAATGAATAATTACTCAAAAATTGCATATTTGAATCCATTTGTAGCTCCCGGGCACGATGTAAAAAACAGTTTCCAGCAGTTCCGGTTTTTTGGCGGGTTTGATGGGAAATTCAGTACCAAAACCAATTTCAAAATAGCTGCTGAATATACGATGGTTAAAGACCAGCCATTCTTTTACCTGGAAGAAAAAAGACCTGCCTTCATGAGTTCAACAAACCGGGTTGTTTACAATGATTTTAAAATACTTTACGATAACATGAACCTGCTCAGGTTCAATGTGGAGGTTTTCCATGCCGCAACCGACAACCTCAACTTTTTACTTGCCGGGAACTATTATGTATACGAGCCCGAAACTGAGGTTGAAGCATGGAATATGCCTGAGTTTGATGCCAAATTATCACTGGAGTATAAAGTTACCGGACAGCTTGAGATTTCATCCGACATTTATTTGATCGGGAAACGTACCGGATTGATAATTTATTCGCCATTGCTAACAACCGGCTTTGCAACACCATTAAAAAAAGCAATGACCCTGGATACGGTATTCGACCTCAATGTTAGCGGCACATACCACTTTACACAACAGTTATCAGCTTTTATACAACTTAACAATTTCGGTTTTCAGAATTATGAAAGGTGGCTGGGCTACCCAGTACAGGGTTTTAACTTTTTGGGAGGGGTGAGCTTTTCGTTTTAGGGGTCAAACTCCCGGAAATTGAGCATAAGTGCCATGCCAGTACCCCCATATCTTTTTCACTGGCAAACTAACTGTGCTTTTCTATATTTTTTATTAATTTGGCACTGGAATTAATAACGTAATACCGGTAAAATAATAATCTGATTTTTAGGGGTATCCTTAAGCTTTATACAATAAAACAGGAATTTTAGCGTACCTGATTTAGGAGGCCTCTAAAAATTGGTTTTGTATATAAAAGTGAGTGGGGAGTGTCAGCATAAGGCAGAAGGGGAAATATTGTTACAGATGAAAGAATAGTATTTATTATGGGAAAAATCCTTTTGAGTATCTCTTTTTTGTTAATCCTGGCCTGCCCTTCCTTTGCAAAAAAGATTGATGTCTCAACAGCTAAAACAGTTGCCGGATCCTTTTTACAGGTCTATTCGCCCCTAAAGTCAGCAAAATCACCTGAATTAATTTACACCGGGGCAATTAACCGTGAAAAGGAATTGAAAAGCACCGGAAATGAACCGGCCTTTTATGTTTTCTCTGGCGGTATGCGTGGATTTGTTATTGTGTCGGCCGAGAGTTCTGTACAGCCTGTTTTAGGCTATTCTTTTGATAATGATTTTATCCCTGATGATATACCGGCTCCTTTGAAATGGCTTTTCAATGATTATTCGGAACAAATCAGGATTTGCCGTGAAACAGGGGTGGCACAATCAAAAGCGGTAAAATCGGAATGGGATAAACTCCTGTCTGGAAGTGCAACTGTTGAACCGCTGGTCAGTTACGGGCCTATCCTTAAAGATGAAAATGGTAACCTTATACAGTGGGGGCAAGGTGCTCCTTTCAATAATCAATGCCCTATTAAGGATGGGAAACGGGTGTTGGTGGGCTGTGTGCAAACGGCAGAAGCCCAGGTTTTTAGGTATTGGATGCATCCGCCTAAAGGGGAAGGGGAGAACTCGTACCTTTGGGAAGGGCAAACACTTGGCATTAATTTCTCACAACAAACTTACGATTGGAGTAGTATGCCGGCAAAATTCGATGACAGCTGGACTAACAAACAAGAATTTGAGGTGGCAAAAATAAGTTACCATTTAGGTATAGCCAACGAAGCCGCTTATAACCTGGACGGGACAGGGTCGAATACGTTACCCCAGCCACTGGTCACTTATTTTGGTTTCGATGAATCGGCAGAAATGGTTTACCGCAAATACTTCCCTGATACTTTTTGGGTCGAAATTATTAAAAAGGAAGTCTCTCAGGACCGTCCTGTAATTATCAGTGGAGGGTCTGATAAAAATGCCGGCCATGCTTTTGTATGCGATGGGTTTGACTCCAATAACCTTTTTCATATCAACTGGGGCTGGGAAGGTAAAAGTGACGGATTCTATATCATAAGCAAGCTGACTCCCGGCAAGTATGATTTCAGTTACGATAACCAGATGATTATTAATCTGTTCCCTAAAGGAAGCACATCCAACCAAAAGGCCCTGGTCGATTCCGGAGACTCGCTGGCCCTGGTTGCATTGTATAATTCAACCGGTGGAGATAACTGGGAGAATAATTCTAACTGGCTTAGCGGCAATGTGAAGGAGTGGTATGGAATAAAACTTGCTGCCGGAAGGGTATACGAAATTAATTTGCCGGGGAACAACCTGGATGGCACCCTGCCGGACGAACTCTCCAACCTTTCATATTTGTGCAGGTTGTACCTGAACAATAATAAGTTGAGCCAGCACTATACTGTTGATTTTAAAAAATTACAGTATCTGAAGGAAGTTAATTTAGCCGATAATGATTTATCGGGGAGGATACTGGAAGATTTGGTGTGGCTGCAAAACCTGGAAAAAATAGAATTGTCGGGGAATAATTTTTCGGGGGAAATACCCGAAGAGGCCGGGCAGTTAATAAATTTAACAGAATTGTCGCTGCATGGGAATAATTTTAGCGGAGCCATCCCATCCGGATTCGGGAACCTACAGAAACTCTACCGGCTTTTGTTGCACGACAACCTGTTTTCCGGAGAAATACCCTCGCAGGCATTAGAGTCGATGGTTAACCTTGCCGAGTTGGTGCTCAGGAATAATCAATTCGAAGGAGAAATACCTGAGGGGTTATCTTCACTCAATGAGCTGTGGAGGCTGGATTTGTCAAATAATCGGCTGTCAGGAGAAATACCAGGCAGCATATTTGAAAATACTAAACTTATTAATCTTAATTTATCGAACAATCAGTTGTCGGGGCCCATTCCTAAAGAGTTGGGGGAAATAGACAGCGACAGGAGCTGGGTGCTTTTAAGGATTAACTTGTCAAATAACAACCTGGAAGGGGCAATCCCCGGTGAATTGGGGCAGCTAAGCAATGTTGAACAACTTAATTTATCGGACAATCAGTTGTCGGGAGAACTTCCTGCCCAACTGTTTAATATTGAGTTTGCAATTCCACAGTATACGCATAGTAGTATATTGGATTTATCGGGGAACAATTTATCAGGGAGCATCCCTGAAGAACTTTTCGGGTTAACCCAACTTCAGAACCTATATTTAAACGGCAACTCTTTTTCAGGTAGTATATCCGAAGGGATTAATAACCTGGCTGAACTCAGGAAACTTGATTTAAGCCACAACAACCTTGTTTTTTTCTCCGGAATAACCTCTATGCCTAAACTGGAAAGTTGTAACGTCACGGACAATAACCTCATGTTCGATAGTTTTCTGGGCAATCAGGAGGTAATTAACGACAAGGATGTTGAGTTTCTTTACTACCCTCAAAAAAAGATAGGTGAAGTAATTTATACCCCGGCTAATATTGGCGATTCTATATCTTTTAGCATTGATTGTGCAGGGAATAACAATATCTATCAATGGTATCTTAATAATGAAGAGTATTCAGGTAAGTCCGGTTCAAACAAGTTAATTATCGACCCGGTTTCGGCAGGCGACTTTGGCGATTACCGTATTTTGGTGACAAATAGTGCCGTCCCTGGCCTGGTAATTGAGTCGGAGCCGGTTAAACTGTTTTTAAATGAGGGTATCACCAAAGATTCCATGGCATTGGTAGCCCTCTTTTTTGCAACAAATGGCGAGAACTGGGCAAAAAAAGACAACTGGTTGGTAGGGCCTGTCGAAAGCTGGTATGGGATAAAAACAGGCTCAGGCGGACGGGTTGTAAGCATTGATTTAAGCAATCATAATGAAGGTAATAACCTGAGCGGGGAGGTCCCGAAAGAGATAGTGCTGGCCGATTCGCTGAGGACATTCAATATAGGGTATAATAATATCACCCGTATTCCCGATGAATTGAAAGAGTTGCCGGTCGTCCGGAAAATAGATATAAGGAATAACAAATTATCTGAGATGCCTGTATTGAGCGGTATGGAAGAGTTGGATTCACTATTTGTAGAGAACAATAGCCTTCTGTTCGCTGAACTTGAGAAGAACCTGGGCATTGTCAAAGACACTCAGGTATTCTTCAGCTATTCACCCCAGGATAAATTTGGGGCAGAGGATACAATCCTGGTTGACGAGGATACCGAGTTTAAAATTGAATATGAAAAATCGGGTGAATTTGAACATTATACATGGAAAAAAGACAAAGAGGTTACTAACTATACCCGCGATTTGCCAAGCCTGAGAATTCCCCAAATATCTTTATCCGATGCCGGGGTCTACATATTAGAGGTTACCAATGACTCGGTACCGGGTTTAACAATTACCTCAAAACCCAAAACGATCGTTGTGGTTCACGATATTAACAAAGATTCGCTGGCACTGGTAGAGTTATTTAATGCTACCAATGGCTGGCAGTGGGAGAGGAATGACAATTGGCTGGAGGGGCCTGTTTCCGGGTGGTATGGAATTACTGTCGACCCAATATCCGGTGTAACCCGTATCGACCTTCGGGAAAACAACCTGAACGGACAAATAAAACCCGGTATCGGGGAGCTTAAAAACCTGGAAGAATTATATTTGTCGAGCAACCTGCTCTCGGGCAACCTGCCTCCGGAGTTAATGAGCCTCCCAAAATTAAGAATGCTTTATTTAAGCCGGAATAATTTCTCTGGCACCATTCCTGCAGGATTATCAAATTTGAACCTTCTTGAGGAGCTGTATCTCTTTTCAAATCAGCTGGAGGGCAGTATCCCCGAAGGAATTGGCAACTTAACCCAACTTAAGGTGCTGAATGCAGGTTCAAATAAACTGACAGGGACGATTCCAACTACCATAGGCGGGTGTGTTAAATTAGAACTGCTGGACCTGGGAGGGAATCAACTTTCAGGCTCTATACCAAATGAAATTGCCGGCCTTCACAACCTGGCTCAACTAATCCTCAGCTCAAATGAATTAACGGGGCCTATCCCGGATGTTATTGGCGGTTTACCCAGCCTGGAGAAACTAAGCATCAGTAATAATAAACTAACAGGGCAGATTCCACTGGAAATTGAAAACCTGGCTAATTTAACGTACCTCGACATCGGCTCAAATAATTTGTCAGGAGAGATTCCGGCCGGGATAAGTAATTTGTCGCAACTATCGTTCCTCTGCCTGAGCTCCAATAAGCTCACTGGTGAAATCCCTGAAGAGCTGGGAGGCATGGCATGGCTGAAACACCTGGACCTGGGTATGAATGATTTATCTGGTGAGATTCCTGATACCCTGGGCAATATGGCGTCATTAACATACCTGTCGTTAGATTCCAATAAACTATCGGGAGAAATTCCACCGGAACTAGGAGGCCTTGCCAATCTGGAAGATCTGTATCTGCGGAATAATTCATTCTCCGGGGCAATTCCTGATGCGCTTACCAATTGCCGTTTTAAGAACTTCTATATAGACGATAACCAATTTGTTGATTTGCCTGATTTCGATTTGTCGAATTTTACAGGCGAATATAATATAGGGTTAAGCAATAATTATTTCACTTTTGAAGATATTGAAAAGAATGCCGATGTTATAGGCCATGCCGTACAGGCAATTATTTCCCCTCAGGCCAAATTTAGTACCCACGATGAGATTCTTACTCCTTTAGAAAGTTCGGTTACCCTGGAAAGGTTGTGTGGCGGAGAAAATAACCATTATGTTTGGTACAAAGAGGGCCGCTGGCTGGAATATGCACCAGACTCTGCCCGGTTGATTATTGCCAGTACTGCAAAAAAGGATTATGGAGAATATTATGTCGAAGTGTCTAATAGCCTGTGCCCAGGACTAATATTAACATCGCACCCGGTTATCTTACATGAAGCTATTGCCGTCTCAAATAATAATGTTGACATTTTACGTTCAATAAAAGTTTATCCTAACCCGGCAAAAGATTTTGTAACTATAGCTGGACTGCCCCGGGATAAAAGTGTGCCTGTTTCTGTTTTCAGTTATAATGGCACGCTTCTAACCCGTATAGAATCTTCAAAACAAAATAGTATACTGCTCGGGTTGAAAGGATATCCTGATGGGATATATTTCATTAATATCGATTTAACCTTTACAAGAAAGACAATAAAAGTTGTTAAGAATTAATTCGCCGGCGAGGTCTTTTACATTGTTTTATTTTATTCCGGTTTTAATCCGGATAAGGTTAAAAATGTAAAATAACATGTGTCTTTCCGGGGTTAATACCTTGTTGATAATTCAACCCTTAAAACCTTAAAAATAAAGCTGTTTTCCACCATATTTTGTTATATTTGCATGTTCGTTTTGAATAAATCTTATTTATTTGTAAAGCACTGGAATTCAATATGCTACAATAAAAAAGTTAGTGTACTGGATTTGCTTTTAATGTAGATGGATTTTCAAGGTGTTTCGATTGTAAAAATTTGAAGATATAATTTAATTAAAACAGGATGAGTGAACAAGAAGCAAATGGCCTAATGAATAATGAAAATGACAACTATTCGGCAGACAGTATTCAGGTTCTTGAAGGATTGGAAGCGGTAAGGAAAAGGCCTGCTATGTACATTGGCGATGTAAACGAGAAAGGGCTTCACCATTTAGTTTACGAGGTAGTTGATAACTATTGACGAAGCCATGGTTGGTTATTGTAATAATATTGAAGTGATTATTCATAAAGATAATTCGATAACAGTAAAAGACGATGGCCGGGGCATCCCAACGGAGAATCATTCAAAAGAAAACAGGTCGGCACTGGAAGTAGTAATGACAGTACTCCATGCCGGGGGTAAATTCGATAAAGACTCCTATAAAGTTTCCGGTGGGCTGCATGGTGTAGGGGTTTCATGTGTGAATGCATTATCTTCCAGTTTAAAAGCCGAAGTGCATCGCGATGGGAAAGTCTGGGTGCAGGAATATGCTATTGGAAAACCTCTATACGATGTGAAAATAAAGGGGGAATCAGACAAACACGGGACAATTATTACGTTTAAGCCTGACACTTCGATCTTTTTAACTACTGATTATAAATATGAAATTATCTCGGCAAGGTTACGTGAACTGGCTTTCCTGAATGCCGGGCTTAGGCTGGTGCTGATTGATGAGAGGGTTACCAATGAAGATGGGGAATTTAAAAGCGACAC
>JAADGO010000146.1 GCA_013152355.1 Chlorobiota bacterium | reverse complement strand
ACCAATATTGCGCACGAGTTCCAAACCCCGTTAACCCTTATTGCCGGGCCTTCGCAAAAGCTATTCGAAGCCACCGGGCTTTCTTCTACCCATAGTAATTTTGTACGGCTGATTCAGCGGAATGCCCACCGCTTGTTATTCCTCACACAACAATTACTCGATTTCCGCAAAGCAGAAGCCAACCACCTTGAAATTCAACAGACACAATTTGACCTGGTTCAGTTGGTAGGACAAATTGCCGGACTTTTTGACGAATTGGCTTTTCAAAAAAAAATCGACTACCGGATTGAAACGCCTCCACAATTAGCCGGATGGTTCGACCAGGATAAACTTGAAAAAATACTTTTCAACTTATTATCTAATGCTTTCAAATATACTCCCGAATCGGGTATGGTAAGATTGTTGCTCTCTGCAAAAACCAAAGTCGAGATACTGGTCTCAAACTCGGGCAGGGGCATCCCAAAAGAAGAGCTGTCGAATTTGTTTGAGCGTTTTTTCGTGGCTAACTCAAAAGGGGAAGCCGACCCCGAAAAGTTCAGGGCCGGAATAGGCCTGGCCTATACAAAAAGTATGGTGACAGCTATGGACGGTACAATCTCGGTTGAAAGTGAGCCCAACGGGATAACCCATTTCCTGGTGTCTCTCCCATACAACAAAAATGAAATCACGGAGGAAAGCCTGGCAAAAAAACATTCTTCGGTTACCTTATCACATCTCCTGCAAAATATCCCGGTCGAAATTGAAAGCTACAAACAGGGGACGCCTGAGAAAATAATGCAGGTAGAAGCATTTGAAAAGAAAAAAAAGACAATCCTGATTGTAGAGGACGAGGGCGATATCCGCCAGTTGCTGAGAGAGTTGCTAAAGAACGACTACCGTTTGCTCGAAGCATCTAACGGGGTTGAGGCACTGGGAATAATGAGTAAAGAAACCCCTGATATCATTGTAAGCGATGTAATTATGCCGGAGATGGATGGCATAGCCTTCTGCAAAAAGGTAAAAGAGCAGGAATCAACCTGCCACATCCCCGTAATTATGCTTACTGCAAAAACTGCATTAGAACACCGGGTTGAAGGGATTATGAGTGGGGCTGATTCTTATATCCCCAAACCATTCCACCCACAACACCTGGAAGCCAGAATTCAAAATTTATTGGAACAACGGCAACGTTTGTCGGGCTATTTTAACCATCTCCCTGACGACCCCGGATTTGAGGCATTTGATATTGGTAAAGACGACAAGGATTTTATCCGGCGGATAATTGGAATTATTAAACAAAACATTAATAACCCGGAGTTCCATACTGAAACAATTGAGAAAGAAATGGGTGTCAGCCGGGCAAAACTTTTCCGGCGGATAAAACAAATTACCAATTATACCCCGGGTGAACTGACCCGTATCGTGAGGCTTAACCACGCTGCAAAATTACTGAGCCACACCAGGCAAACAGTAACCGAAGTTTTTTACAGTTCAGGGTTTAACAACCGTTCGTATTTTTACCGCGAGTTTAAAAAACTCTACAATATGTCGCCCAAGGAATACCAAAAAAGCCGGACGAAATCGAATTAAACAGAAAATTACTTTACGAAGTTGTTTTAAGGTTCGACTGAAACTCAACAAAATTCTCATTAAATTTTACTTTTTTTGTAGTGATGATTACAAATGACAATAAATTATTGAAGAAGTTTAAAAAAGGAGACCATGAATCTTTTGAAAAGATTTTTAATCTTTACAGCAAATCAATGTTCCGGTTTTCATTACGCTATTTAGGGTCAAAAGAAGCTGCCGAAGATGTTGTCCAGGAAGTGTTCCTGAAAATATGGAATAACCGTAAAGAAATAAAATTAGGCACATCCTTCAAATCCTACCTTTTCACTATAACCCTTAATTCAATTCGCAAACATTTCAATAAGCTATCCAGGTCGAACGAGTTGAAACATGATATTTTGTATGATTTTTCAAACAACAAACCCATATTTGACGACCATCCAGGCTATCAGGAACTACTCGACAAGCTGGATGATCTTATCAAGCAAATGCCTGAAAAACGCAAAGAGGCCTTTGTCAAAAAGAAAATCGAAGGAAAATCATTAAAAGAAATCTCAGAAGAATTGGGAATCTCTACCAAAACTGTTGAATACCACATTACTGAAGCCATGAAATTTTTAAAAACGGAGTTCGATAAGCTTCGTATCCATGGGATGGTTTTTTTCCATCTTTTTATTCAATAAAAAGAAAATTAAAAAAATTCGTATCCCGACTGGGGATTTTTATTATTCCGGGATATAATAAACATACTGCGATGAAAAGTTGATGTGCTAAAGCATGGAATTTCGTTTAGTTTGGTGAAAATAAAAGGAGATCAGATCAATTATAACAAATGGGAAATAAATTTGATTCTAAAACACTGTTGGCTTTTTCAGAAGGAAGATATTCTTACAACGACTATTTAAAAGTCAAACAATGGTTTAATCATATTGATGATTTTAAACATGTAAAGGAGGAATTGTTTCAACAATGGCAGGAACTAAATATGAAAGGCAATGTTGAGACAGGGTCGTTAAACCATATTTTTGAAAAAATACAATACAACATTTTACTGGAAGAAAAGAGGAAAGCAAAAAGAGTGTTTTTATGGGATTATTATCGCCAGGTTGCTGCTATTCTTTTGATTCCGGTACTGGCATTCTCATTATGGTACTATCTTTCTGCCCCTCCTGTGCAAACGGCCAATGAAAGCTGGGTAGAGATAAACTCGCCCGAAGGAGCCCGTATACAATTTATGCTCCCCGACAGTTCCATGGGGTGGCTAAACAGCGGGGCCAGATTAAAATACCCCGCCATTTTCTCAAAAGAAAGAAAAGTGGAACTTTCCGGAGAAGCATTTTTTAACGTCAAACACCTGGCCCGGTCAACTTTTACCGTCAGTGTGGCCGATATGGATATTAAAGTCCTGGGCACCAAATTTAATGTTTCTGCCTACTCCGATGATGATTTTTCCGAAGTCGTATTAAAAGAGGGGAAGGTTGAAATAAATGGAAAAACGGGGCAGTTCCATTATGTGCTTTCTCCCAATGATAAAATAACCTTTAACCATAAGTTGAAAAAACTTTCCCATGAAAAAGTTAATGCTGATAGTTACGTAGCATGGAAAGACGGATTCCTGGTTTTGGACAACGAACCATTGAGGCAGGTTGTCGGACGGATGGAAAGATGGTATAATGTTAACATTATCATCCGGGACGAAACACTGAAAAATTACAGGTTTAAAGCAACATTTAAAGATGAGCCTCTCGAAGAAGTACTTCGGCTGATGGCATTAACAACACCCATAAGCTATCAGATAGAAAAACGGAATATTGACTCGAAAGGTGTTTTTAAAAAGAAAAAAGTCACGTTAAAACTTAAATAATAAAATGCAAAACAGGAAAGTGGTTCCAGCACTTTCCTGTGATTTTGCAGAGCGAGAACAGTAATTTATTTATTCACTCTAACAAATGTAAATTTATGAAAAAATTTCGAAAACTAAAGGTGCGAGAAAGCTTTCCAATAGAGGATAGGTTAGCCTTAAAAAAAATTTTCAGAATGGTACGTTTTACATTATTTTGTTTTTTGCTAAGCCTAATACAAGTGATGGCCATTAATTCATACTCCCAACAGACCAAATTATCGTTGGATATGAATCAGGAACGTTTGGAAAATGTTCTTAACAAGATTGAAAATCAATCAGAATTCTTCTTTCTCTACAACAGAGACTTAATTGATGTAGAACAGGAAGTAAACATTAAGGTTGAAAATAAAACCGTCGAGGTTGTTTTAGACGATTTGTTGATAGGGACAGATATCAAGTATGCCATTTTCGACCGGCAAATTGTACTTTCAAGCAAAGAAGCAATTAACGAGTTCTCTTCGCGACAACAAAAAACTGTTGCCGGGAAAGTTACTGACAAAGCAGGGAGTCCCCTCCCCGGTGTTACTATTGCTGTAAAGGGAACCACCCAGGGGACAATTACAGATGCCAATGGGAACTATTCAATTTCAGAGGTGCCGGATGATGCTGTCCTGATATTTTCTTTTGTGGGAATGAAGTCTCATGAGGTTAAAGTTGCCGGGCAAACAAGTATTAATGTCGTATTGCAGGCAGATGTGACCGGTATAGACGAGGTTGTTGTTGTTGGGTATACGGCAAGAAAAAAATCTACATTGACAGGAGCTGTTTCCATAGTCGACATGGGAGATATGGAAAAAACCAGGGTGCCTAATGTTGCACAGGCCATGCAGGGGCAAATTGCAGGAGTACAGGTTACCTCAAGTACAGGAGCTCCGGGCGACCCCATACAAATACGTATTCGTGGAGAAGGAACCATCGGGAACAATAACCCATTGTATATAGTAGATGGTATCCCATCGCGTGATATTACCTTTTTAAACCAGGCTGATATTAAATCAATGACTGTTTTAAAAGATGCAGCGGCGGCAGCAATTTATGGTTCAAGGGCTTCTGGTGGTGTGGTATTAATTACAACCAAAAGTGGGGCAAAAGGGAAAATACACCTTGATGTAAATTTCTATAAAGGAATTCAAAATGTTGCCAACCTTCCTACAATGTTAAATACCGAGCAGTATATGAATACTGTAGAAAAAGCATGGAACAATTCTGACAGGACAGGGGCAAATCCTTACACGGCAGATAAAGGAAGGGCCGATTTTGCAGATACAGACTGGCTGGATGAATTGTTTGAACAGGGGATGTCACAAAATTTACAATTCACGGCTAGTGGAGGAAGTGATAAAATGCAGTTTTTAATGTCGTTAGGTTATTATGACCAGGACGGGATTGTTGTTTTTGATAATGATAAATACCAAAAATTAAATTACAGGACCAATATCAATGTTGATTTAACAGATCGGTTTAAAATTGGGACTAATCTTCAGTTATCATATTCAACACAGGATAAGATCGCTTCAAAAGGAGAAAGCCTGATTAGGTTTGCTTTATTAAGGACTCCTGTCCTGGCGGTGTACAAAGACGTTAACGACCCTACTTATTCTGAAAGAGACCCTTTTACCGACATGCCATTTTTCACCCCTTCCGGGTACGATGTAGGATTGCAAAGAACAATGTATGAAATGGTAGGGAACCCGGTAGCGCAAGCATTTTTTACAGACGACCAACGAAGAATTTATAAAACGTTTGGAAATGTTTATGGCGAATATGCCTTTCTGAAAAATAAAGAACTAAAATTCCGGACCAACCTTGGTATAGATTTAACACTCTTCCACAATAAAGCATTTAATGAAAATTATGGTGACGATGATGGTGGTGGTAGTGCAATTGACCGGGGACTGGGCAGGCGGAACAGGCCAAATAGTTTAAACGAATCGAGAGGAGAAGCCCTTACCGTTACATTTAATAATACATTGAACTATGCTAAAACCTTCAATGACAAGCATGATTTAAATGTGATGGTAGGTACAGAATATATTAGTAACTATTCATCTTCGATAGGAGCCAGCAGAAAACGTTTCCCTTTTACTGATAATACATTTAGGTATTTAGATTTTGGAGGTACGGACCTCGATATCTGGAATAGCGGGACAGCTTCAGAATGGTCATTGTTTTCATTCTTCGGTTCAGCATCTTATGTTTTTGATTACAAATACATGGTTACGGCCAATTTAAGAGCCGATGCCTCTTCAAGGTTCTCCGAAAGCAATCGCTGGGGGTATTTCCCCTCTATTTCTGCCGGATGGAAAATTTCTGATGAAGACTTTTTGAGTGATGTCGATTGGTTATCCAATTTAAAATTAAGAGCAAGTTGGGGGAGATTGGGAAACCAGGAGATTGATAATTATGCCTTTTTAACTTTAATCAGCCAGGTCGATGGTATCGTTAAAACCGACCGTTTTGGTAATCCTGATTTGAAATGGGAGAGTTCAACCCAGTCAAACATAGGTATTGATATTGGTTTATTCAATAATAAATTAGCAATAACAACAGAATATTTTGAAAAAAACACGACAGATATATTGTTGCCGATTGGCTTACCAAGTGTAGTTGGAAATGTAGAGCCTACTATTTTAAATGCCGGGGAGGTTAGTAATAAGGGGTTTGAATTTTCTTTGAATTATAGAAACTCGGAGAATGAATTTAAATACAGTATAAACGCGAACATAGCGACTCTGATAAACAATGTTGAGAAACTGCATCCAAACTTGCCTAATATTACAGGTGCCGTAACCCGGACAGAGGTAGGGCAGCCATTAAATGCTTATTATGGATACAGGATGGTTGGCATTTACCAAAACCAGGCTGAAATAGACAGCTATTTAAGCGGGACGTTAAACCCAAGTACAAAGCCTGGCGACATTAAATTTAACGATTTAAATGGCGATGGGGTAATTAACTCTGAGGACAGGGAATTTATTGGAAGCCCGATACCAGACCTTACTTACGGGCTGTCTTTTTCATCAACATATAAAAAATTCGATTTTTCCATACTTTTCCAGGGTGTGGAAGGTGTTGACAGATACAACCAGGGGAAGCAAATATTAGATTTTGATACAAGGCCATTTAATTACACTACACATGTTTTAGGTGCCTGGGATGGAGAAGGAAGCAGCAACACAATACCAAGGACTACATTCCAGGATAATGGAAGTAGTAAGGTCTCCAGTATTTTTGTTGAAGACGCTTCTTATTTCCGCCTTAAAAATGTAGAAATAGGGTATACTTTAGAATCAATAAAAGGAATTCAAGATATACGGTTTTATATATCTGCCCAAAATCTGTTTACATTAACGAACTACACAGGCCTAGACCCGGAATCTGTAGATTTAATGGATTTAGGGACTTACCCGTTATCACAATCGTTCTTGTTTGGCGTAAATGTTAAGTTTTAATATTTAAAAAACATTAATTATGAAATATATATATAATATTATAATCATTGTATTCTTCTTTACAGGATTTGTAGGTTGTACAGATGAATTAACCAATGAGCCAATAGGGCTTCTAACCTCAGACCAGGTTGATTTAAATCCTTCAGTAACTACTATAGAGTCTTCTGTAAGATCATCATACCTGCCACTCAAAAATACCTTAAATGGCATTATCCCCGGTTGGAAATGGAATTTAGGGACTATTTTCAGGAATGATATTATTTTACAGGATATTGCATCTAATGATATGCTGAAAAAATGGAACCCAGATGGAGACCAGGCGTGGATGGACGAATTGGCCAGCTTTAGCTTCACTCCCGAAAATCAGGCTTTTAATGGTATTTGGGTGTATGATTATGAAGGCATTAGCAGAGTAAACCTTGCAATAAGTTTTTTAACTGATTCTGAGATAGTACAGAAGGCAGGAATGGACGATGCCCGTAAAAATCAATTATTAGCAGAAGCTTATTTTCTAAGGGCTTTCTACTATTTTGATTTAGTAAATAATTTTGGCGATGTGCCAATGGTACTTAAATCGCCAGATTCATTTGATGAAGCTTTAGCTGTTTCAATGAGAGTACCTGCTGATGAAGTTTGGGCACAGATAGATTCGGATTTATCAGCTGCCAAAGCAACAGCTACGAATGTAAAATACCCTGACACTTCAGAAAAATGGAGGGTCTCGAAAGGGGCGATTATTGCTTTACAGGCTAAAGTTGCATTGTACAACGAAGAATGGGCTACAGTGCTTAGCTTAGTTGCAGAACTTGATGCCCTTGGTTTTTACAGCCTCAACACCAACTATTTTGATAGTTTTGATGCTGACAAAGAATTCACCGATGATGAAGTGATTTTTGCCTACGACCACCGTTCAAATGAAATCCCTAATAATAACAACGGGCTTCGATTTGTAATCGGATGGGGATTTTTTGCCCCTACTACTGATTTTATCAATGCTTTTGAAGCAAACGACCCCAGATTGTTATATACTGTTGATATAGCCAATAGGCGTGCCTCTAAAATAATAGGGTCGACAACCGACTTAATTGATTATGGCAATAAAATTTATATCCGCTATGCCGATGTATTACTTTGGAAAGCAGAAGCACTTAATGAAACAGGCGACTATGCCGGAGCCATTGCTATTATTAATCAAATAAGGGCCAGAGCCAGGAACAGTGCTACTGCCGATGGTTCCGTGATACCTTCAGGAACTCTGCCGGACAGGGGGAGCTCAACTGATAAATCGGAAATAAAAAACTGGTTAATGTCTGAAAGAAGAGTCGAACTGGGCTTTGAGGCTCAAAGATTCAATGACCTGAAAAGATGGAAGACTGCCAAAGCGGTACTTACAGCTCTTGGGAACAATTTCCAGGACCATCACTACCTTTATCCGATTCCTCAAAGAGATATTGATAAGTCAGGAGGGGCAATAACACAGAATCCGGGTTATTAGTACCTCCATGGTATAACAATAAAAAAGGGGTTAGCCGAAATATAATAAAAAGTATTCGGGGCTAACCCTTTTTTTATCCCACATCCGCCGGGAATGAGGCCTCATCTGGAAAAGTTGTGGAAAGTGTACCTTTTTCTACCAGTAACAGGTAATCCACTGGCCGGCTGGCTGAAGTTATTAAAGGTGTATAGAACACAGAATAAGGTATCAGAATAAATATTTCAATGTAAAGGCAAAATCGAAAAGCCTGACGTTAAAGGCCTGCTGCCCCCATACATCGAAAAAGGGCTTAACCTCAAATCCTAAGGATACCGGGAACTCGTAAAAAGTATATTCCACACCGCACAACCCATCCAGCCCGGCAATTAGTGCCGTCCTGGGTTCGCGCCAGCGTATGTCGCGGGAATAATGGTATACATCCCAGCGTTCGTACCCTGCATGTAACCCCAGCCCGAAAAAGAAATCCAGCTGCTCAGTGAAACCAAAAAAACCGTATTGGTGGAACTCTTTAAGCCCCGTGAGCTGTAGGCCGCGCCCTCTGGTACTGAGCAATAATTTGTATGAATTGATGTCATCGGTGTAAACCCGGTACTCGAACCCGGATGAATAACCACCCCTGATGCCTATTGCCTGGTTGTATTGCTGAGCACTTGCACCAAGGGAAAAAGCAATAAAAATGAACAAAATAATGTGTGTTTTCTTCATGACTTTTTTTTATAATACGTTTAACAGGGGCAAATTATTTTATCAAGAGGCCGGAAATATGGTTTTCAAAAACAAAAAATTATTTCATCAGGAGTTTTATTTCATCAGGATGGTAGTTTGGGACAGCACCCTCTTTTGAAGCGACAAAAGCCCCTGTAGCACAGGCAAACTCCAAAGATTCATCAGGAGCCCGGCCATTTATAATGGAAGCAACGAACCCTGCCAGGAAAGCATCGCCGGCTCCAACGGTGTCAACAGTATTTACTTTAAATCCGGAGTGTTCATAAAAAGCCCCCTCGTGGTAAAGGATTGCCCCGTCAGCCCCCCGGGTTACGCATATCATATTTATCCCGTAATGGCGGGCCATCCATGCCATGAGTTCCTTTTCTTCCGCAATACAGTAGTGCCACGCCCCTATTTTAGCCAGTTCTTCATCATTTAGCTTGGCAATATCAGCCTTAAAAAGCAACTCTTCCACCACTTCCTGACGATCATAGGGCGGGCGAAGGTTAACGTCAATCAATTTAATTGCACCGGATTCAATAAGTTTGAGTAATGACTGCCTTGTTACATCGCCCCTGGAAGCAAGTGTGCCAAAAATAATTAATCCTGATTTCCCAGCTTCTTCAAGGTTTGATTCTGTAACAGTAATTGAGTCCCAGGCTACCGGACGGCAAATTTCGTAGGTGGCATTATTCTGGCCATCCAGGTGAACCAATACCTTGCTTGTAGGCAGTTTATCATCCTCTTGAATAAGGTTTGTCCTCAGCCCTGACCTTTTCAAAAAAAGTATCAGCTCCTCTCCTTCTTTATCTTTGCCGATACGGCTGATTATGCTAACATCCTGCCCGGCCTTTTGCAGGTGTGCAGCTACATTCATAGGGGCTCCTCCTGGTTTTGGCCCGGTGGGTAACATATCCCAAAGCACCTCGCCAAAACAGAGTATTTTTTTGTTGTTAAATTGAACCATCTTGTTAATAATTAAGTCAAAGTAAAAATAGAAAAATGCAGCTTGGCAAACTCAACAATTTGTCGATTTTTCGTTGATGAAAAAAATAAAATAGTATATTTGCATCCGCAAAATATCAGTCGGTTTATACACCGGTTGATGTTTCTCAAAAATGGTGGTTGTAGCTCAGTTGGTTAGAGCACTGGATTGTGGTTCCAGGGGTCGTGGGTTCAAATCCCATCTACCACCCCAAAGCTTCGGGTTTATTCCCGGAGCTTTTTTATTTTCTCACTTGCCCATTGCCTGTGCCCTCGATTTATCACCCAAATACCCACCGTGGTGGCGTTTAGCATAATCTTCGCTGGTAAATCCTATTTTATGCATCATCGACACAACCAATGTATCGCCAAGTACAGTCATAACCGTAGTTGATGTACTGGGAGTCAACCCAAGCGGGCATACTTCTTTAGGGTTCCCTGTATATAAGAAAGCATCGGCATTTTTAGCCAATACACTTTCACTATTGCCCGAAATAACAATTATTGGCAATCCTTCATGCAGGTTATCTGCCAGCTTGACCAATTCCAGTATCTCCCTTGTTTTTCCTGAATTGGAGATTAGGAAGAGCACATCGTTTTCCTGGACAACTCCCAAATCGCCGTGTTGCGAATCACTGGGGTGTAAAAAAACTGCCGGGGTACCGGTCGAACTAAAAGTAGTAGCGATATTTAAGGCAATCTGCCCGGCTTTGCCCATGCCACTGGCTACTATTTTCCCTTTTTTCAGGTGCACCTGGCGGTAAATAATATCAATGGCCTTTATGAATTCATCAGTTACCGGGATATTTTTAATGGCCTGTGCCTCCTGTGCTATGACTTCTTTAATTATATCTTTCATTTGTTAAAAAAAAGCTATACACAAATCTAGTCGAAAAAATTAACCCGCCAATCATTAAATCAATCTATTTAATTGTGTAGATTTCTAAATATTTTTGATAATTTTGGCAAATTAAATTTTTGCTTCAATTATTCAAAAAGTGCATGAGAAAATGAGAGTTTTGAATGGGTTGGATTAAAAGTATCAATATCTCTGCACGCATACTTTCAACTCTTTGACTATAAGCTAAATAGCAAATATAATTTTACATACTCAATATATAATAACTTTGAAATTTTAGCACGAATGAAAATTCACGAATATCAAGCCCGAAATTTGTTCAGGAAGTACGGGATTCCTGTACCGGATGCAGTTGTATGCCATTCGGTAGAAGAAGTTGAAAAGAATGTACCGGACGATGGCAAACTTAAAGTAGTAAAAGCCCAGGTCCATGCCGGTGGAAGAGGTAAAGCCGGTGGCGTAAAATTGGCAAGGACAAAAGCTGAAGTTGTTGAGAATGCCAGGCAAATACTGGGCATGGACATAAAAGGCCTCACTGTTGAGAAGGTGATGGTTGCCGATGCGGTTAATATTGAGAAAGAGTTTTATGTAGGGCTGGTTAACGACCGCAATAGCAAATCAGTTACCCTGATGGCCAGTGCCGAAGGAGGAGTAGAGATTGAAGAAGTGGCAAAAGTTTCGCCTGAAAAGATTATAAAACTAGCTATTGACCCACTCCTCGGGTTAATGGATTTCCAGGCCCGTGCCGTGGCACTACAGTTATTTGGCGAAATTATGCAAGCTCTGGCTGCCGCTGCAATAATTAAAAAATTGTACAAGCTATACATTGACACTGATGCTTCGCTTGCCGAAATCAACCCCCTTGTACTAACTCCTGAAAAAGAGGTTTGGGCAATTGATGGAAAAATGAATTTCGATGACAATGCACTGTTCCGCCAGCCTGAAATTTTGAAGATGAGGGAAGTAAGCGCAAATGAACAAAAAGAGATTGATGCCAATGAAAAAGGCTTGTCGTATATTAAACTTGATGGCAACATTGGTTGCATGGTGAATGGCGCAGGGCTGGCAATGACCACTATGGATATGATCAAGTTGTACGGGGGAGAACCTGCAAACTTCCTTGACATTGGTGGGAGCTCAAACCCTAAAAAGGTTATAGAAGCGATGGAGATACTGTTGAGCGACAAGAATGTTACTGCTGTAATGATCAATATCTTTGGAGGGATTACCCGCTGCGATGATGTAGCACGGGGATTAATCGCTGCTTTAGGACAGATTAAAACGGAGATACCAATTGTTGTACGCCTTTCGGGGACTAACGCTAAAGAGGGGTTGGAGTTACTGAAATCTACAGGGCTGCCGACAGTAAATACAATGAGAGAGGCTGCACAGAAAGCCATAGAATTAAGTAAAAAGTCTAAAGTCTAAAGTAATGAGCATATTAATAAATAAAGATACAAAACTTATTGTCCAGGGTATAACCGGGCGAGATGGCGGTTTCCATACAATGAAAATGAAAGAATATGGCACCAGCATTGTTGCCGGCGTTTCACCCGGCAAAGGAGGCCGGGAAATTGACGGGATACCTATCTTCAACACTGTTGAACAAGCCGTAAAAGAAACAGCGGCTAATGCATCAGTAATATTTGTACCGGCACCCTTTGCTGCCGATGCAATCCTGGAGGCTAGTTGTGCAGGAGTAGGCCTGGTTGTAACCATCACCGAAGGAGTCCCCGTACTCGATATTATAAAAGTTTCGCCTGTTGCAAAAAGGAATGGCACAAAACTAATTGGACCCAACTGCCCGGGTTTAATTACCCCCGGCGAATCATTAATAGGGATCTTACCCGGCAACATATTTAAAAAAGGGAATATCGGGTTGATCAGCCGGAGCGGCACCTTAACTTACGAAGTGGTTAACATGCTTACCAAAAACGGACTGGGGCAAACCACGTGTGTTGGTATCGGGGGGGACCCTGTTGCCGGATTATATTTCCTCGAATTATTGGAAATGTTTGAAAATGACCCGGACACTGATGCGGTTGTTTTAATTGGCGAGATTGGCGGTGATGCAGAAGAGCAGGCTGCAAAATTCATTAAAGAAAAAATGACCAAGCCGGTTGTTGCATTTATTGCAGGCCAAACTGCCCCTACGGGGAAACGGATGGGCCATGCAGGTGCAATTATCTCAAGCGGGAGCGGTACTGCCGAGGAGAAAATAAAAGCTTTATACCAGGCAAATGTGCCCGTTGCTAAAGAACCTTTGGAGATCCCGGGATTGCTGAAAAAGAAATTAGGGTTATAGGGAAAGCCAGTACAACGAATTAGCAAGTTAGTACAAATCCCACTTTGGTAATATTCTCGATCTTGATACCCGGGTCGTCAGCAAAATATTTACGTAGCTTCGATATAAATACATCGAGGCTACGTCCTGCAAAATAATCATTCTCGCCCCAAATGGCGATCAGGAGGTGCTCCCTGCGGACGACCTTGTTTTTTGAGGTACAAAGCATCCGTAAAATTTCTGCCTCCCTGCTTGTCAGCCTTTTGGTCTGCCCGTTTATGATCAGTGCATGGTTCGCAAAATCAAACTTATACTTCCCAATTTTGTAAATACCCAAAGCCAAAGCCCCTTTTCCTGTAAAATCCACGCGATTTACAATTGCCTGGATACGGCACAACAATTCATCCTCATCGAAAGGTTTGGTAATATAATCATCAGCTCCAATATTGTACCCTCTGAGCTTATCCTCTTTCATTGATTTTGCTGTAAGAAAGATTATAGGCACATTGTAATTCAAAGCTTTAACTCTTTTTGCCAGGCTAAACCCGTCAAGTTTTGGCAGCATCACATCGAAAATGCAGAAATTAAAGTTGCTATTCTTAAAACCGTTGAGAGCCGACTCGCCATCGCGGTAAAGCTTAACCTGGAATCCTCTCCCTTCGAGGAATTCAGCTAATAAGAACCCCAGGTTTAAATCATCCTCAACCAATAAAATATTCAAATTTTGGTCTACCATAAGTCAACTTCTTTGAATAGGTAACAAAATGGTAAAGATACTACCTTCCCCGGGAATACTTTCAACTTTCACCTCTCCTTTGTGTGCGTAAATCACTTTTTTTACATACGATAACCCTATACCAAACCCCTTAATGTTATGGATATCCCCTGTTGGCACCCGGTAGTATTTGTCAAAAATATATTTCAGGTATCTTGATTGTATGCCAATACCTTTATCTGCAATGCTGATACTGATATTATCCCCTGCATCGGCAGTTGACACCAGGATATCAGGCTCTCCCCCTGAATATTTTATGGCATTCGACAAAAGGTTCACAATTGTATTTGTCAGGTGCAGCTTGTCAACAAACACCTCGTTAACAGTAGCCTTGAAAGAAGTTTTCAAAGTGCCTCCTTTTTCAAACAAAAGCATTTCGATTGTGCTTATGGCATCTTCTATTATAATATTAATATCTATTTTCTCTTTCTCATATTCAAATTCGTTTCGTTCAATAGCCGCCAAATGCAACAGGCTTTCCACCTGCCGCTGCAATTTCTTATTTTCTTTAAAGATAAGGGTGGCATACTCTTGCAGCTTTTCACTGGTATCATAACGTTCTTTCCTTATCATATTCGAAGCCAACGAGATAGAAGATATGGGGGTTTTAAACTCATGAGAAACATTATTTATCAACTCCTTTGTATGTTCAGCCAAAATTAATTCCTCTTTATATAACTTCAACAGGTAAAAAATAGAACCGATTATCATTAATATAAGGACAACAGATGATAGGAACATCAGGCCAACCCTGTCGAAGAAGAATCTTGTGCGGCTTGGGAAGCTAACAACAAGGTCGTAACCGGCTTCCTGGATAACCTGCCGTAGACTTTGCGTGTAGCATACCCCTTTTTTTATTACTTTATCAAGACTCCCTTTCAGAATGGTATCCTTCTCATTAGTAATGATGTATAAGTCATATTCAAGCCCTATATCATACGATCTCAACTCATTGTCAATAGATTCATGTAACTGATCCCAAATCCCGGAAGCAAGCATCTGTTGGTTAAGCGTTGTATCGCACCCCACATTTTGCTTCATAATATTACACATCTTTTTATTCTTGGTGAGGTTTGCAATAGTTTGATTCAATGCCAGATTGATGCTATTATGAAAAACTTTTTCCTGAAAGTTTATAGAATAAATGATCCAGCGTACCTGAATAAACAATAATCCTAACACCAGGATAAGGGTAAAAACGACAACATATTTTCGAAGCCAATACTTCATTTTTCAAAATTAAAGAAATAAAAGAGAAACAAATATCTTTTAACATCGTATTAACATCGCATTAACGGTAATTTAGACTGAATAAAAATATATTTGTTCCGGACATTAATCAAAAAAATTGAAGTAACCATGAAAAAATTAATTCTTATTGTAGCATTAGTAGTGGCATACGGAGTATCTACCTCAAACGCAAATGCTAACGTAATAAATTCAGAAAAAGCTAAAGTAACAGTAATTGCCGACAGTAACAATCAAACTGCAACTCCTGACGGTGAAGATAAAGTAAAGGGTGATAAAAAAACAGACTGTGAAAAAAGTTGCAGTAAGGCCGAAAGTAAAGAATGCACTAAATCTGCCAGTAAAGAGTGTAGCAAATCTGCCAGTAAAGAATGCACTAAATCTGCCAGCAAAGAGTGCAGTATGGCCGCCAGTAAAGAATGTTCAGATAAATCAGCTAGCAGCAGCTGTTGTGGGAAAGATAAACATCAGGCTAGCAAATAATAACAAAAAAATTGATTTGCAGAAAGGATGCCGGGGTTCGGCATCCTTTTTTTTGTGCCCCACTTCCGATTTTTTTTGGTCATTTCATAAAGTTGCGAACCCTTCGGGACGATCGTTTAAGCATTTAAACAGCAATAATAGCTCAAAGCATGGGGTGAAGCCTTTTTTAACCGCATGATTAAGCGGTTGGAAACCGGCTTCACCCGGTTATGGAACTTACCCTGTTACTTCCTGATTTTACATTCCTGATTCCTTATTTTAGATTTGTTTTCTGCCTTTTTTTAAGACAAATCTAAAACACCGAATAAGGAATAATCACTATCTTTCAGCCTCAAAAAAAGAAGAAGTTCAATGCGGGCATCAAAAACATTTCGTTTGCATATAGGCATTTTCGGGAGGCGTAATACCGGCAAATCAAGCCTGT
>JAADGO010000091.1 GCA_013152355.1 Chlorobiota bacterium | reverse complement strand
TCTCCACTGTTCAGGGGACTGCCGACCTGCGTGTGGAAGCCACCAAAGGATTGCCACAAATGACCGTCCAGTACAACCGTGCTAAAATAGCACAGTACGGGCTGAATATCCGCGACCTGAATACCATTGTAAGGTCTGCTTTCAGCGGAGAATCAGCAGGGGTCATATTTGAGGGGGAAAAACGTTTTGACCTTGTGGTGCGATTGGAGAAAAAGCACAAAAAAGACATCGAAAGTATCAGAAACCTTTATGTACACCTGCCCAATGGGAATCAGGTGCCATTGAAGGAAGTGGCAGAGGTTGACTATAAGGGAGGGCCAATGCAGATTTCACGTGAAGGTACAAAAAGAAGGATATATGTAGGTATCAATGTGAGGGGGCGCGATGTAGAATCAACAGTAAAAGAGATCAGGCAGAAAATAAATGCCCAGGTACAATTACCCCCCGGTTATTACATTAAATACGGAGGTGCTTTTGAAAATCTTGAGAGGGCAAAAAAACGCCTCATAGTCGTAGTGCCCCTGGCATTGGTTTTGATATTTGTACTGCTATTCCTTGCTTTACGCTCCATCAAACAAACAGCACTTATTTATATGGCTATCCCCATGGCTGCTATCGGAGGTATCTTTTCTCTCTACTTCAGGGATATTAATTTCAGCATATCGGCAGGCGTTGGCTTCATTATATTATTTGGCGTATCGGTGATGAACGGGCTTGTTTTAATAGGCCGGTTCAATGCGCTGAAAGAAGAAGGAGTCAGCAACCTTGTGGAAAGGATTACCAAAGGGTCTAAAGAAGTAATGCGGCCCATATTGCTGGCAGCAAGTACCGATATCGTTGGCTTTATCCCGATGGCTTTATCACAGTCGGCAGGAGCCGAAGTACAGCGTCCCCTTGCAACGGTGGTCATCGGCGGGTTGCTGACTGCACTGGTGCTTACCTTACTGGTAATCCCTGTGCTGTATTACTTATTTGAATCATCGGGCAGTTCACAAAAGAAAACCATTGCCGCACCAGGTAAACTCACCACCCTGCTACTGGTTGGCTTGCTGGTTTCGGGGTTGGCTACAGGGGTCAAAACAGCAAATGCACAGGAGGTAAATAAAATAACCATGCAACAGGCTATTGAGATTGCCCTGAAGAACAACCCGCAGGTAAAAGCCGCCTCACTGGGTGTGGAAAAACAACAGAACCTGAAAAAATCGGCCTTTGACCTCGGCAACACAGAGTTTTCTTACACCAACGGGCAGATAAACTCTTCGGTTATTGATAACAGCTGGGAGGTGTCGCAGGACTTCAAGTTCCCAACCACATACATTTCACAGGCAAAGCTGCAAAGCCAGAAAGTGGCACTTAGCGAGCAGCTATTATCGGTTTCGGAGAACGAACTGATAAGGAACGTAAAGGCAGCATACTCTCTGTTATCCTACGGGTACAGCAACCTGAGGCTGTTTATAGAATTAGACAGCATTTACCAGGACTTTGCCAAGGCAGCACAAGTCAGGTACGATACAGGGGAGTCGAACCTACTGGAAAAAACTGCAGCACAGGGGAAGTACCAAGAGATAAAATTACTGAGGCAGCAGGCACAAGCCGATGTGCAAATCTATATGCAGGAATTACAAAGATGGCTGAATACCGATAAGCCGATAAGCATTGCAGAGCAACAACTCACCAAAATGGAGATCGAACCGAAGCAGGATACTGCCAGGCTCAACAATAACCCTTTCCTGCAATATTACCAACAGCTGATTAAAGTAACCGAACAAGAATATAAGCTGCAAAAAACAAAGTTCCTGCCCGGCCTTTCAGCAGGGTATTTCAGGCAGCAAATAGACGGAACCCCGGGGTTTACAGGCGTTAAGTTTGGTGTAAATATCCCCATTGCATTTTGGGCAAAACAAGGCAAAGCGCAGGCAGCTAAGGTAGACATAAAAATTACCCGGGCTAAATACGAAAACAGCCGAATGCGTATAAAAACCCTGTTCAACAACCAGATACAGGAATATTTTAAATACAAAAAACTTGTGGATTATTACGAGTCACAAGGGCTTGCTATCGCAGATGAACTGATGAAATATGCCCAAGATGGATACCAGGTAGGCGAAATTGGCTATGTGGAATATATCCGGAATATTGACCAGGGCATTAAAATCAGAACGCAGTACCTTGATAATTTGAAACAATATAACATTACGGTTATTGAGATTAATTTCCTGATGGGGAATTTAAATTAATCCAAATTAATAATCCATAAAATAAAAATATGATGAAGACAAAAATAACACATTTTACAGCAGTATTGGCAATTGCCGGTTTGTTCATTGCCTGTAATCCTGCTAAAGAAAACCAAGAAGGGCAACATAGTGAAGAAGCACCTCATGAGAATGTCGTTTCACTGACAATGCAGCAAATGAAAGCCATTGGGCTAAAGCTGGGGGGAATTGAAAAGTATAACCTCAGCACCACCGTAAAATCCAATGGAAGGACGGCATTACTGCCACAAAACAAAGCCAGCGTAAGTGCTCTTGTAAGCGGTGCCGTTAAAAATATTTTTGTTATTGAAGGCGATTTCGTAAAAAAAGGGCAGATCCTGGCAACTCTTGAACACCCCGATATTGTGGATATGCAGCAACAATACCTCGAAAACGTGAACTCCCTTGAATTCCTTGAACAGGACTACCTCAGGAAGAAAAAATTGTTCGAAGAAAAGGTAAGTTCAGGTAAGGACTACCAGAAAGCCCTTTCAAAATACAATACTGCCAAATCAATAGCCAATGGGCTGAAAACAAAGCTACACATGCTCGGCATAGACATACAGTCGCTGGAACAGGGCAATATAAGCCCCACTATCAACTATCAACATCACATCCCCAATAGAGGGTTATGTGCGCTTTGCAGAGGTCAATATTGGTTCGTTTGTGGAATCTAATAACGTTATGTTTGAGATTGTAGGCAACCGTAGCGTACACGCCGACATTTTGGTATATGAAAAGGACATTTATAAAATCAAAAACGGTCAGGAAGTGTATTTCACCATTTCCAATATCCCCGGCAAAAAGCTCAAAGGAAATATATTCTCGGTAGGCAAGGCCTATGAAGATAAGGCCAGGGCGATAACCGTACACGCTTACATTGAAGGTGCCGAAGGCAATATCATTCCCGGAATGTATGTCAATGCCCACATAATGGTCGACAGCATTACTACCGATGTCCTTCCCGAAGATGCCATTGCAACCGAAGGCGATAAACATTTCATTTTTATAAAGGCAGAAGAGGGGGGGCAACTCAACACGGAAAAAGAAAAGCCTGGCCAGGATGAAAAAGGCAATGATGAACAGGAATTGGAATGGCATTTCAAAAAAACAGAAGTAATACCTGGTATCAGGGACAATGGGCTTGTAGAAATTAAGCTGTTAACACCATTGCCCGAAAATGCCGAGATAGTAGTTAACGCCGCCTATTACCTGCTGGCTGAAATGGGTAAAGGAGAAACTGAACATGAACATTAAAAAATATAAAATTATGAAAGAAATAAAAGCATTTATAAGGCCAAATAAGGTGAATAATATTGTTCATAACCTGAAAGAAGCCGGATATGAAAATATAACCGTATCAATGGCCGAAGGCACCGGGAAATTCCAGGATGAGAAAGCCTTTGTTTCACAAAAATTTTCGATTACCGATAGTGA
>JAADGO010000177.1 GCA_013152355.1 Chlorobiota bacterium | reverse complement strand
GAATTCAAAACTGATCTTAACATCCTCGACAATCAAAATTGTTTTTCCTTTAAGGCTGTAGTTATTCCCTGCTTTTTTTATAATTGGTTTGCTAACCCCTTCAAATTCGTCAAGGGGCATCTCAAAATAAAAGGTGCTGCCTTCCCCTTCTTCCGATTCAAGCCATATCCTGCCGCCTAAAAGTTCGGCCAGTTTTTTAGAAATAGACAAGCCAATCCCGGTACCCCCATATATTCTGGTATGTGAATCTTCAACCTGGCGGAAAATATCGAAAATGAGCCCCTGCTTGTCTTTAGGGATACCGATGCCTGTGTCTTCAATATAAAACTTAAGCACCGGCTTAGCATGCCCAACTTCAATATTATACCCATAATTAATATGCCCTTCGTGCGGCCCTTCGTGCGTAAACTTAAGGGCATTTTTCAGGAGGTTTATTAGAATTTGTTTGAGTTTTGACGGGTCGGTATTAATTATAAGGTTTTCTCCTTCCGGGGGTATAACCATATTTAGGCCTATATTGCCCTTGTTTGTTTTTTGCTGTTCGGCTTTAATAATATTTTGGACATCATTCAGGATTGTCTGTAGCTTAAAATCCTCTTTTACAATTTTTATTTCGCCCGATTCTATTAAGGTGATATCGAAAAGGTCTTTAACAATGCTTAGAAGGTGGTTGCCACTGGCATTGATAGTTTTGTTAAACTCTATAATATCATCAATCGGCAAGTCTTCATTAATGATATCAGAGAATCCGATGATGGCATTGAGCGGGGTGCGCAATTCGTGCGATATGGTAGCCAGGAAAGCCGATTTTAAACGGTCGGATTCGGTGGCTTTTTCAAGGGCTTTTATTAAGCCCTGCTCGGTTTTTTTCCTGTTAATTGAGATACTTATCTGCCTGGCAATAGATTCGAGCATTTCCATATCCGATTCATCGTATGCCGATTTATTAGTATAACTCTGGACTGCAAGGACGCCGGTTACTTCCCCTTTAATTTTGAGGGGAACCCCAAGCCATATTTCCGAATCTGTTTCGAAATGTTCAATATCGCCTGATTCCTCTAATTGCTTTTTCCTTTCTTTTGTAGCCAGGAGGGGTTTCTGGGTTGTTATTACGTATTTGGTTAATGTTTTCCCTGCCGGGAGGGAAGTAAGTTCATTTTTTTCGTCAGCAAAAAACGGCAGTGATAGCGTATCTGTTTTATGGTCGTAAAGGGCTACATAAAAATTGGTGGTGTCGATGATTGTCCCAAGTTCTTTTTGTATATGGCTGATTAATTTTTCAAGGCTATCAGTTGTACTTACTGCATTGGAGATATTTTGTAGTACCTTTTGGATTTGTTCTGCTTGTTTTTGTTCGGTAATGTTATATCCCAGGCTGATTACCGACCCGTCAGAAACTTTAAAACTTGCCCACAGTGTAACCAACTGGTTGCCACCCTTTGTAAGTGGGCGCCATTCCCTGAATTTATTGTCAGGTTCTGAACTTATAGATTTACGTACTTTTTCACGAATCTCAGGGTCTGGGTAAAATAGCGATAAAGGGTCTTCTACTGAGTTTATCTCTTCGATTGTCCAGCCGAAAGTTTTTTCACATTCGTTATTCCATAAAATACATTTACCATTTTTATCAAATGCATCAATAAAAACCGGTGCATTCTCAAGAATTGTCCTGAATTTTTCTTCGCTCTCTTTCAGAGCTTCCTCCATCCTTTTACGCTCGCTTTCAGATTTCTCCAGTTTGGCAATTTTGGCTTTTAATTGATCAATCTCTCTTAAGAGCTGTTCTTTGGTTTCTTTATAGTCTCCCATGTTTTATGTATCCGGTTTTCAATAAAAGTAAGGTGGTTAATATTCTGCTTAATCTGCCATTTCCGCCTTGAAACGGATGAATACTTACAAATTTATAAAAATGATTTAATGATACGAGATGATTCATTAATATTCGATTATGATAACCGTTTTCATCTTCAATCAAAATACCTGCCCATTTGTCATGCATATATACTTTAGCTTTTCTCATTTATCTTTTCACGGTTAAGCGGTATCGGTACAACTTCATAACCAAAAAGCATTAGCACCTGGTTAACCTTATTTATTTGTAAAGTAGGTTTGGCGTTTTCCAATTCGCGTATAAATTGACTACCTCTGATTTTACCAAAACGAAAAGAACTTTCTCAAGTGTTATTCTGATTCAAATTTACATAAAAATTATAACTCTCTTTAAACAACTTCTTTTACTTCTCTTTTTTTCACCTGTGAGTTTTTCAAATTTCTTATCGGCTTTTCCCCAGTCTTGTTCTGTGTGATTTTTACTATTCCCACCTACTTTACTAATAAATGTAATTAAGGAAATACGATTCAAATTAAAAAACCATACATTTGTTCATAAACCCTTAATTAGGTCGCCCGATGAGAAAATACCTTCATAAACTTTATATAGTTACCCTTGTTGCAATTGTTGTTGCAGTTTTTATTTACCTGGCGGTTAATGGCAGTTCATACTATTTGTCTGCCCCTGAACACCGTTTTCACCACGAGCAGCACAATATTTTAAAACCAAGTGGGTTTATAGGGCATGGAATCGGGATTGTGGGTTCGTTAATTTTGGTTATTGGGGTTTTTGGGTATATGGCACGAAAACGTATCCGCAGGTTCTCGCGGGTTGGGGTGTTGAAATACTGGCTCGAGTTTCATATCTTTTTGTGTTCGCTGGGGTCAGTTTTAGTGTTGTTCCACACCGCATTTAAATTTGGCGGGATTGTGGCAATAAGCTTCTGGAGTATGGTAGCCGTTGTAATTAGTGGAATAATAGGGAGGTTTATTTATATTCAGATACCCCGTACAATTGAAGGGCACGAGTTAAGTTTAAATGATATAAATGCTTTAAGGCCTGATTTTTATTCAGAACTTAAGTTCAAGTACGGCTTAAAAGAAGAATTAATAGATAAATTGAATTTTGAACTTAACAGGAAACTGAGTTTAGAGGGGGTGAATTATTTAATACGTATCCCCAAAAGGTTTTCCTTCGAAAAGAAGATTATCAGGAAAATCAAGAAAGAGCTAAAAGGGCAGCAGTTATCAAGGAGGAATTATAACAGGGTGGCCAGGATGTATAAAAAAGAAATTGTTTTAAACCGGAGAATTGACTGGCTTTCGTCAATGCAGGATTTTTTAAGGTACTGGCATGTCCTGCACCTCCCGTTTGCAATAATCATGCTGGTAATCATGGTTATTCATGTGTCAATTGTAGTAACATTTGGTTATAAGTGGATTTTTTGATATGGAAGTTTTTGTTGAGAATATAGTTATTTATGGTTTTATATTTATACTGTTGGTTGTAGTATTTGGAGTCTACTTATACAAA
>JAADGO010000087.1 GCA_013152355.1 Chlorobiota bacterium | reverse complement strand
TGATTTTCAGTGGCAAAGCTCGATTTTTCTTGCATAGCCAAAGCTATGGAAGAAAAATTAGCTGAAGTCCAATGGAATCAAGATGTTACTCACAGGTTTTCAATTTGACTTTAAACAACTTCTATAAATAAAACCCTAATGTCCGGTCAAACTATAACAGATTTATCGTATTTAAAAGAGGTCTCGTCTGAAGACCCGGAATTTATGAAAGAAATGATTGGTATCTTCAAGGAACAGGTTCCTGAGTTTATCGCCAATATGGAAAAATTCTACCAGTCGGGCCAATATATTGAACTTGGTAAAGAAGCACATAAGGCAAAATCGTCAGTTATTATTGTCGGGATGAATGACCTGGGCGTTAAAATGAAGGAATTGCAAATACTCACTGAGAAAAACGAAAAGGTTGAATCATACCCGGACTACATTGAAGATTTTAAAACCAAATGTTTACAGGCAATAACCGAGTTGGATGAATTTATGAAAGGACTGTAACCCAATAAAATAAGCTACCCCGTTGCAAGCAGCCGGAGTAGCTTATAGATAGTCTCTGCAAGAAAACTCTGCAAAATCAGAAATGTTTCTTTTGGCGATATTTTTATTTTTCTCAATTCGATGCTCAGGCATCACTTCATCTCCAAAAAGTAAAAATCTCATCCCAAATAATTCATTTCGTAAAATTCGACAGTTTTCTTGCAGAGACTAGATAGATTATATAAATCCCCTTAATTTGTAAAAACCAACTCATCATTGACAACATCGATTACGATAGGTTTGCCTTTTGTAATTTTGCCCTCCAGTATCTTTTTCGACAATTCATTTAAGATATACTTTTGAAGCAGCCTTTTAACCGGCCGGGCGCCATATTGCGGATCATACCCGGCAACCCCTATCCAATCAATTGCTTTGTCAGTTATTTTTACTTCAACCCCTTGTTTATCCAGCCTGTCGGCAATCCGTTTGAATTGCAGCCTGGTAATTTCACGAATATCGTCCCTGCTTAACGGGGTGAATATGATGGTCTCATCTATCCTGTTCAGGAATTCGGGGCGTATGGTTTTTTTCAGGAGGTCGAGCAGTTGCTCCCTGGTCCTTTCCATTACCTCCCCTATGTTTGAATCACTTATTCCCTGAAAATTCTCCTGAATAAGGCTTGACCCCAGGTTAGAAGTCATAATAATAATGGTATTCCTGAAATTAACCACCCTGCCCTTGTTATCGGTCAAGCGCCCATCGTCAAGGACTTGCAGTAAGATATTAAAAACATCGTGATGTGCTTTTTCAATTTCGTCAAACAATACCACCGAATACGGCTTATGGCGCACAGCCTCGGTTAATTGCCCCCCCTCATCGTAACCAACATACCCCGGAGGGCTTCCAATTAAACGGGTAACGGAAAACTTCTCCTGGTATTCCGACATGTCGATACGGGTTATCATATTCTCATCATCGAAAAGATACTCTGCCAGGGCTTTTGCCAATTCTGTTTTCCCCACGCCGGTTGTCCCTAAGAATATGAACGAGCCAATTGGGCGTTTTTCATCCTGGAGCCCGGCCCTGCTCCTGCGCACTGCATCCGAAATGGAAGTTATGGCTTCATGCTGGCCAACAACCCTTTTATGCAGCTCTTCTTCCATGTGCATTAACTTGTCGCGTTCGCTCTGAAGCATCTTACTTACGGGAATCCCGGTCCAGCGGGCAACAATATGCGCTATATCTTCATCGTCTACTTCTTCTTTGATCAATGCCCCCTGCCCCTGCAACTCCATTAATTCAGTATTCAGCCGTTCAATCTCTTCTTCTACGGCTATCATCTTCCCGTACCTTAGTTCTGCAACACGCCCGTATTCGCCATGCCTCTCGGCTTGTTCAGCTTCAAGTTTTAGCTCCTCCATTTCAGCCTTGTTTTTCTGAATGGCATCAATTATTGATTTTTCGGACTGCCATTTTGCACGGTATTTACCCTGCTCCTCTTTCAGGTTGGCTATTTCTTTATTCAATAATTCAAGCTTGCGGCTATCTTTTTCACGTTTAATAGCTTCCCTCTCTATCTCAAGCTGCTTTACCCTGCGTTCAATCTCATCCAACTCCTGAGGTACAGAATCAATCTCGAGGCGTAATTTTGCCGCTGCTTCATCCATCAGGTCAATAGCTTTATCAGGCAAAAACCTATCAGAAATATAGCGTTGCGAAAGCTCTACCGAAGCAATGATTGCACTGTCCTTAATACGGACTTTATGGTGGCTTTCGTACCTTTCTTTTAAACCACGCAAAATGGAAATGGCACTAAGCGTATCAGGCTCGTCAACATGTACTACCTGGAACCTGCGCTCCAGTGCTTTATCTTGTTCGAAATATTTCTGGTATTCGTTTAAGGTAGTTGCACCAATAGCCCTCAGTTCTCCGCGTGCCAGTGCCGGTTTCAGGATATTGGCAGCATCCATGGCTCCGTCACCTTTCCCCGCCCCAACCAGGGTGTGGATTTCATCTATAAAAAGCACCACGTCATTATTTGAATTAACCACCTCATTCACAACAGCTTTCAACCGTTCTTCGAATTCGCCCTTATACTTTGCCCCGGCAATCAGGGCTCCCATGTCAAGTGAAAAGACCTGTTTTGTCTTTAAATTTTCAGGTACATCCCCCCTTACAATCCGGTGTGCCAACCCTTCAACGATAGCTGTTTTACCTGTCCCGGGCTCGCCTATCAAAATTGGGTTATTTTTGGTGCGCCGCGATAGGATTTGCAGTATCCTCCGGATTTCATCATCGCGCCCTATAACCGGGTCCAGCTTCCCCGAGCGGGCTCTTTCATTAAGGTTTATTGCAAACCTGTTTAACGAATTAAAGCGGTCTTCAGCAGTTTGGGTATCTGCTTTTGCCCCTTTCCTTAATTCAGTTACTGCCAGTTCAAGGTCTTTACGGGTTATGCCATTGTCTTTCATCAACTGGCTGATGGTATCGTTTGCTTCGAGTAACCCTAAAAGAATATGCTCTACAGAAACAAACTGGTCGCCCATCTTCTGGGCAATGCCAATCGATTTTTGTAATACTTTATTGGCAGTTGACGACAGGTATTGTTCACCTCCGACAACCTTTGGATAACTTTCGACTATCCGGTCAAGGGCCTGCTGGAAAATCCCGGTATTCACCCCCAGCTTCTTGAACAGGAAATTAACGACATTTTCTGCTGAATGAAATAACCCTTTAAGAATATGCCCCGGTTCAATCCCCTGTTGATTATTCCCCTGGGCAATCTGAGAAGCATATTGCATTGCTTCCTGCGATTTTATTGTAAAATTATTAAAATTCATAAGCCTCCTTTTTTTATTTGAATAGAATAAGCTCAAAAACCTATCCATCCGAAGAATCAGGACAAAATGTCTCAAACTCTTTACCTAAGATGAAATTAGTGCATAAAAACCTATTATGCAAAAGTAATTTTGACACATCGGTTAATTTCTATTTCTTCCCCCCCACAAATACCGGATCATTTCATATTTCTGGTGGATAATAAAAACTTCATAAATTCCGGCAACTCTGAACAAAAAGAAATTTCCTTCAAACCCAAAGGGTTTGCATATTTATAGCAAGGTAGGCAATGTTGGCAAATGTCCGACCCCGGCCGGGGTCGTATTCCTTTGTATTTGCCTGTCCCTATAAATATATGATACCTCCGGCATCGATATTGCGGCTGCTCCTCCAACATGTTCTGGCTGTACATTCAAGAGGGCGCTTCTCCCCTCCGGGGAGGGCAGATGGAAAAGTTGTGGAGGAATGACTTTTTCATGGTTAAAAAATAAATCTAAAATATCGAATAAGAAATAAGGAATAAGGAATGATCCTGCCTGCTGCAGGTAGGGAATACCCAAGTAGGGAAATGTTAGTTGGTTGTTTGTATTTTCAAAAAGCAAAAAAGCATATAAATATTTTTAGGGGCAATGCCCCGGCACGTGGCA
>JAADGO010000132.1 GCA_013152355.1 Chlorobiota bacterium | reverse complement strand
AAAAGAAATGAAGTGGGGTTTGGGGCTAGCCCCAAATGCCCCATCAAAGTAGCATAAACTGTTATGGAAGCCTCCGTTATTCATGAAAAAATTCTTTGCCCACAACAATCCCATTTGATCCAGGACTTTTTCATGGTTAAAAAATAAATCTAAATTCTAAAATATCGAATAAAAAATAAGCCTGCTTGCTGCAGGTAGGGAATACCCAAGTAGGGAAATGTTAGTTGGTTGTTTGTATTTTCAAAAAGCGAAAAAGCATATAAATATTTTTAGGGGCAATGCCCCGGCACGTGGCAGCGTGTAACGAAACCCTGTGGTATTGGGTTTATATTCAGGCGAAAGCCCTGTAAGGGCGGTACAGCCTGCCGTCAAACAAATCGTTAATCCACAACTTCAATAAGAGTATCAGGCATCAATATGCTCCCGGATAAATAACCGGATAATTTCCAGGTGGTCGAAAGCCAATTCCGGGAGGTTGGAAATATTAAACCACCTGGCATTTGCTGCGTCATCCTGCCCTTTTACATCTGCCATCCGGTCGGTAAATGTATAAAAAACAACAGATATTGTCCTGTGGCGCGGGTCACGGCCAATAGCATCGAATACTCTAAATTGTTGCATCGATTCGGCTTCGAACCCTGTTTCTTCTTTCAACTCACGGATACAGGCAGCTTCCAGTTCCTCATCTATTCCGACAAACCCTCCGGGCAAGGCCCACTTCCCTTTAAAAGGTTCAGCACCTCTTTCAATTAACAGCACATAAAAATTGCCGGCAACCCTTGCAATAACAATTGCATCAACCGTTAATGCCGGCCTTGGGTATTTATAGGTATACATGGTTAATCATTTCGGCCGGTTTTCCAATACCTTACCACCATAATTAAAATAAAAACCATGATGAGCAGGTATATTAAGATTTCTGTATGTCCCATATTTTTAAGGGATTATTCTTTTCATTACACGCATTTTATGGGTGTAGCGTTTCGTATCAATATTAAAAATACCAAACTGGTCGACATTGTCAATCCTTACTTTCCCCGAAGCATGTATAATTTTGTTTCGTTTCCAGATTATACCGACATGGGTAATGTTCCCTTCTTCGTCATCAAAAAAAGCCAAATCGCCTGGCATGGTTTCTTCAATAAAACTTACAACAGTACCACAATGCACCTGTTCGCTGGCATCGCGGGGCAGCTTAATCCCGCCCATTTTATAAATAACCTGTGTGAAGCCGCTGCAATCTATGCCAAACGGCGACCTCCCACCCCAAAGGTACGGAGCATTAAAATATTTTAACGACTGGCTGATTATTAATTCCCTGACATTTTTTATTTTCCCGTACGAAACATTCCCCGACATTGGCAACACCTCTTTCACAATCCTGAACTCCTTTTTGTATGGGCGCCATACCGGAAGTGTGCTGCCTGCCACAATCATCATATTTTGCTCGTCATTTACCGGGATTATGGTGAAAACATCGGTGGTGACTGCCGAAGGTGACTTTTCAATCTTATTAAAGGTACGTTGCGAAATGGGGGTAATCATTTTCTGGTCGGCCCACCCAATGTACCCATCAAAGGCAAATTTTATGTGGCACCAACCCACCATCTGCTCCAATATTTCAAAGTGTTCGCCGTAAAGTACCTGGGTGATCATTTCACTCTTTTCCGATGGCTCTTTTCTTACCGGAATCAGGCTTAAGCCAGAAATGCCGTAATTCATTAAAATATTTTATTAATTTTATTTCTCAAAGATAAAAATGTTATTCTAAGATTTAATAGGTTTGACATCCTGCCTCAATGGAAAATTATGAAAAGTTATCGACAAAAGAAAGCAAGCGTATACCGGATATTTGTCTGGGTTATCCTTTTTATACTATCTGCATTCCTGTTACATTTAATACTGCCGGGCGAACTGAAATTTAAATACGAATACATCAAAGGTTCTCCTTGGAAGCACGAAGACCTCGTTGCCCCATTCGATTTTGCCATCTTAAAAACAAAGGATGAAATTGAAAAGGAAAAGCAGGAAGTAATAAACAGCATGCCGATTTATTTCAATGTCGATACCAACATAGCGGCCATGCAAATTAAGCGGCTCAGGAATGACCTCGACAGGCAGGTTGACTCAACTGTTTTAACAAAGCAGGTATTTATCGAACGGGTTTTATCTGTGCTCTCAAAACTGTATGAAACAGGCATATTGTTAAGGTCGCCCGAATCGTACGAGGTTTTAAAGGGGAAAAAGGAGATTGCCAAAATAGCGGGAAACGTATCAACGAAAATACCTGTTGTTTTGCTTTATTCCGAAAAAACAGCATATCATACTTTTATAAACAGTTTTAACCAACTGCTGGAAGAATACCCCTCGAACAGGGGGGCGCTCAACCAATTTAACCCCAGGGAATATATTGTGGCGAACCTAAGGTACGACCCGGAAATTACACAAAAACAAATTGATGAAGCATTATTGAATATCTCGCCTACCCTGGGGATGGTGCAGTCCGGCAAGAGGATTATTTTAAATGGGGAAATCGTTGATTCATCGAAGTACGTAATTTTAGAATCTCTTAAAAATACCTATAAAAAAGAGAGTGGCGAAGGAGTTAATAAGCACCTGATAACAGCAGGGAAGTTATTATTGATCCTGGTATTTTTAGTACTGATCTTTATATTTTTATTTTTTTACAGGAAGGATATCCTTTTCCATTTACGGAGCCTTATATTTTTGTTGTTTTTATTTATTACAATCGTATTTATCTCCATTTTTGCCAACTCATACGAAGGGATACATATTTACCTGGTCCCATTAGTTATATTACCCATTGTTATCAGGACATTCTTTGATTCCAGGACTGCAATTTTCATGCTTGTCATCACAAGTCTTTTAATAGGATTTTATGCCCCTAACAATTATGAATATGTTTTATTACAGGTGGTTGCAGGTATTATTGTTGTCTTCAGCCTGGCAAAAATGCACCGCAGGGTTCATTTGGTTATGGCTTC
>JAADGO010000140.1 GCA_013152355.1 Chlorobiota bacterium | reverse complement strand
AGGGGGAACAATGAAAAATCCTGAAGATTTAGAGACCCGGCAGCTACTAAAAAACCTTGGTAGCAAAAATGGGATAGAACGGGAAAAAGCCCGGGAAGAACTTGTGGCAAAGGGTAAAGATATGGTTGAGTATTTAAAAGGGCTACTTAACCACCCAAAGCACATTTACCGTTGGGAAGCATTGAAAACAATGAAAGAAATTGGGGATCCCGCCTCAATACCCATGTTTATCCAATCTTTGGAAGACGATGAAAGCGATATTCGTTGGATAGCAGCAGAAGGGCTTATAAAAATGGGCGTTCAATCTATAAAACCCCTGCTTAAAATACTTATAGAGAAATCAGGTTCTATTTTTATTATAGCCGGGGCTCATCATGTTTTTTATGATTTAAAAAAAACAGGGAGGTTTCCGGCCGGTTTCCCGGTTGATAAATTATTATCTACACTAAAAAGCCCTGAATGGAACGGAAGTGTTAAACCAATGGCTTTTAAATTGTTGAATAGCTTCTAAAATCTCAATTAATTTGTCGAACGCCCGCTTTTTTGGAGTGGCTTAAATTAATATACAGTGAATATAGTTGTACTTGATGGGTATACGTTAAACCCGGGTGATTTAACCTGGGGGAAGTTAGGTAACCTGGGTAAACTGGAAGTGTACGACAGGTCCAGCATTGCAGATACAATTAAAAGGGCTGTAAATGCTGAAATTATCCTGACAAACAAGGCCGTCATCAATAAGGAGGTAATCCAACAGCTCCCTAAGCTGAAATATATTGGTGTACTTGCCACAGGTTACAATGTAGTTGACACCGAGGCTGCTAAACAAGCAGGGATTGTGGTCACTAATATTCCGGCATACAGCACCGATTCGGTTGCACAAATGGTATTTGCTTTCATTTTAAATTTTGCCCGGCAGGTTGCGCTACACAGCAGCGAGGTGAAAAAAGGGAAATGGGCAAAAAGCAAAGATTTCAGTTTTTTGTTGACCCCTCAGATTGAATTGGTTGGGAAAACACTCGGTATTATAGGCTTTGGGAAGATTGGGCAGGCTGTTGCCAAAATCGGCAATGCTTTTGGGATGCGTATTATTTTTTATAACAGAAGTAAAAGGACTATCCCCGGGATTGAAGCACAACAGGTAAATATGGAAACTATATTTACAGCCGGTGATTTCATAAGCATTAATTGCCCATTGACAGAATCGAATGTTGGGTTTGTCAACAGGGGGAGGTTAAGCCTGATGAAGCAAACGTCATTTATAATAAACACCGGAAGGGGGCTGCTGATTAACGAATACGACCTGGCAGATTCCCTTAATAATGGCAGGATTGCAGGAGCTGCAATGGACGTGCTTTCTACAGAGCCCCCAAATGAAGGCAACCCGTTGCTTACTGCTAAAAATTGTTATATCACACCACATATTGCCTGGGCAACAAAAGAAGCACGGGCAAGATTAATGGATATAGCAGCTGGCAACGTTGCCGCTTTTTTGGAGGGGAGCCCTGTAAATGTTGTTTGAAAATGTGATTTTTATAGAGAAGTTTTAAACAGCCTCTAATTTCAAACAAATTTTTTATTTGAATTATAGAAGGCCTATATTTGCTACCCGGTAATTTTTAAATTGATAATCATAAATTAAATAAAATGAAACTATTAGAAGGCAAAACCGCCATAGTAACAGGTGCATCAAGAGGTATTGGCAAAGCGATTGCACTAAAATTCGCCAATGAGGGCTGCAATGTGGCATTTACCGATTTATTTGACGATGAGGACATGAAAGCAACTACTGCCGAATTGATTGCACTCGGCGTTAAGGCAAAAGGATATGCTTCGAATGCAGCAAATTTTGAAGATACTGACAGGGTTGTAAATGAGATCGTTAAAGAATTTGGGGCAATAGATATTTTAGTTAACAATGCCGGTATCACAAAAGATACACTGCTAATGCGCATGACTGAAGAACAGTGGGATGCGGTAATCAATGTAAACCTGAAATCGGTATTTAATTTTACAAAAGCCGCCCAGCGTACTATGCTAAAACAGCGGTCAGGCTCCATTATTAATTTAAGCTCTGTGGTAGGGGTGAGCGGTAATGCCGGGCAGTCCAACTATTCGGCTTCAAAAGCCGGGATTATAGGGTTTACAAAATCGATAGCTCGTGAATTAGGCTCAAGGGGGATACGCTCAAATGCCATTGCACCAGGGTTTATTATTACCGAGATGACTAAGAAAATACCAGATGAAGCCAGGAAAGCATGGGAAGCAGCAATCCCGTTGAAGCGTGGCGGGACACCGGAAGAGGTTGCAGGGGTTGCCACATTCCTCGCTTCCGACTTGTCATCGTATGTTAGCGGCCAGGTAATCCAGGTGTGCGGTGCAATGAATACGTAAAAGAGTCCCCTAAAGCATAAAAATAATTAACTAAAAGCACTTCATAAATTTGCAACTAAAAAAAAAGCCTTAAATTGTAGCAGGAATAGGAAAACCTGTAAATGATAAATAAACCAACTGCATATCGGTTAACGATATATATTTCGGGTGCAATAATTATTGTGCTGGTAGCTTTTATTTTTGTGGCTTATAACTACAGCCATAATTTATTGCGTAAGAATATTGAAAAGAATGCTGTCAGTATAAGTGCTGAGGTGTTGCTTAATGTAAAAGGGCATCTGATTACTGCCCAGGAGGTGGCTTCAAATATTGCTTTGCAAATTCCTTTTTACGCCAAACACAACAACATAAAACAACTCCTTTCAGGAGTGGCCGGCAAATACCCTTTTTTACAGGCTATTTATGTACAGCTGGATGAAGGCCAGGGGGATTTGTGGATTTCGGCAGCCAACACTGGCGAAGGAATAATTTATAAAGAGGCTGTTGCCGATTTAAGCCCATCCTTTAAAAATAAGGGGTTTCCACTCCTGTTCCGTGAAAAGAATAAAGAGGGGTGGACAAAACCATACAGGAGCAAACCTGCTAACAAGCCTGTGGCAGCTTATTATGCCCCTATTCAAATCAAAAATCCAGATGGTGTACCTTCCAATATAGGGTTTGTGGCAGTTGAGCTGTCCCTTTCGTACCTGAACAAAGTTGTAAACTCGATTAAAATCGGAGAAAGGGGGTTTGCCTTCCTGGTTGCCAACAACGGGACCTTAATCACATACCCCGACTCGAATAAAGTACTTAAAGAGAATCTGCTGTGGCTTTCTGATAAAGAGTCTAGCGTGAGCATTGATAGTATCCGGGCTATCCTGGGAAATGAACAGAGCGGGTCAGCGGTTGCTTACCCCGAGTATTATAACTATGAGAAAAGCTGGATACATTATACCCCGATACTGGATAATAACTGGATGCTGGTGTTGGTAATCCCGTTTTCCGATTTATACCATGATATACGGATTATGCTATTCCGGATGATCTTAATCTCTATTGCCGGATTAATTATGATTTTCCTCCTGGTCACTTACATTACAAACAGGATATTAACGCCATTAACCAGGTTAACCGCTGAGATACAGAATTTTAGTATCGGGAAGGGGAGCAGGCTTGTTTTAAACGAGGTTGATTCATTGACCAAAAGCCTTAACCGGTTACGTGTACGGTACGAGGATTATAAGGTCAAAGAACAAAGGGCAATGATTAGTGATGAAAGATTTAAAATTGACCTTGAACAAGCCTCCGAAATCCAGCATAGCATTATCCCGACAAGGTTTCCCGTTTTCCCCGATCGACAAGAGATTGATATTTACTCTTCCTATAAACCCGCATTTGTCATTAGCGGCGACCTGTACGATTATTTTTTTATTGACGACAGCCACCTGTTGATTACGATTGGCGATGTGTCCGGGAAAGGCATACCCGCAGCCCTGTTTATGGGTGTTGCACACACTTTGCTAAGGAGGCATTATTCAACGAAGGTTGCAAAACACATTGTAAAAGCATTGAATATTGAATTGTGCGATAAAAATCAAAACCAGTTTTTCCTGACGCTATTTTTAGGCATCCTTGATTTAAAAACAGGGGTATTGAATTATTGTAATGCTGCCCATACCGCTACCAAGATACTGCGGGATGACGGTTCAATTACTGAACTGGACAATGCCCATGGGTTGCCCCTGGGGCTTTACACCGAAAGGCCTTATGAAGATTCTACTGCCAATATATTAACTAATGATGTTTTAATTCTTTATACCGATGGGCTTACCGAATTGGAAGGGCCGGAAGGTAATTATTTTGGAGAAGAAAGGTTTAAAAATATTTTACGGAGCCTAAAAGGCGAATCCCCCATTGAAATTATCGACCAACTTGAAAAAAGCATGGAACTGTTTAGGGGGAATGCCAAACAAAAAGACGACTATAGCATTGTTGCACTGAAATTTACCCCTTTAATTAGTTTGTGAACAAGAACATAAATATTTATAGCCTTGTTCACAAACTATAATGCGGTAGTTTAATAGGTTTTCTTTTTTTTACCTGTTATTTCCCTTTTTCTTTATCTTTATCCGCCCCTTTTTCTTTGTCCTTTTCTTTATCCCTCCCATTGATATGGTCGTCAAAAGCCTTCCAGACTTTCCATGAGGGTAGGGGGTCGATCTCATCATCCAGGTTTGCAGAAACAGCAATTACCATTTTTGTTTTAGGGTGGATGATTAAATGCGTACTTCCTCCCAGTGTCCTCCCCGAAAAAAGATAAATAATGGACTGGTCGTACCGCGATTTGAATATCTCCCACCCATTTGCCTTAGTTGTTTCATTCCCGTTGTTCAGGGTAAAAGGCTTATATATCATTGATTTTAATGAATCAGAAAAATATTCCGGCATTAATAAAGCATTGCCGAGTTTTAATATGTCATCAGGTGTTGATAAATAACCTTCGGAAGGAAGCAAATAAAACCTGCCCAGAGAAGGTGCGTTAATGAGCCTGGAAATAAAATCACGGTCATAAAAATCAGAACGGTCCTTTATAATTGCCGAAGAGAAATCAGGTACTGTATTCCCCATCTGCAATGTATCCAGTAACATTGCCTTAACAACTTTTTTAAAATCTTTGCCTTCATTTTTTTCAATAATTGCACCCAGCAGGTTATAATTGTATGGCGATGGGTATTCGTAGTCGCCAGGTTTGAAAAGCAATGAATCATTCTTGAATAAATTTAATCCATTGGCAATGGTTACATTAAGTAAATTCCTTTTTTTTTCTTTTGGTAAAGGTTGCCGGATACCGGATGTTTCCGAGGCCAGGTTTTTTAACCTGAGTGGGTATTTTTTACTCGCAAACTCAGGGAAATAACCACTAACAAGCGAATCGCCGTTAATTTCCCCTTTCTCAATTAGCATGTAGTAAACCAAAGAGGTGAACAATTTTGAAACTCCCCCAATCCTAAATTTAGTTTCAAGTGTTACCGGGGCATTTAATTCTTTGCTGGCTAGGCCTAAACCTTCTTCCCATACGGTTTTACCGCCTATCGACACGGCAATAGCACAACCGGGTACCTGGTTGCATACCATATATAAAAATAATTCCTGTCGGGCCTTTTTTATTGGGTCAATAAAAGCCCTGTCGTACCGCAGGTTTCCCCTTTGTTTATTACATCCACTAAAAACAGATAAAATAAAGACGGCCAAAAATACACTAACAAAAAATTTCCTCTTCATCACGTTTATTATTTTGTAGTTTTTCTCGAAAAACAAAAGTATTGAATAAAAATAAATAATAAAATATTCTTTTGTTACTCTTCCCTTTTCACACCCACCCCCTAATCCTATAATATGCCAATGCCATAAATTCACGGGCAATAAGAATTTCATATTTCAAATGGTTCCATACCTGGTAACGTAACGAGATACTTTCTCCCACATCGGGGGCAAAGGTTGTATTCCCCCCTAATTTGTCATCGTCAAAGGTGAGGTCGGCTTCGGTAGCATTCTCAAATGCAGGGATAGCATCCACTTTTTCAAACCCGACTTTGGAAAAGCATAAAACCGAACGGCGCGTATGTTCAGGCGATGTGACCAGTAATATAGGCTTTGATTTTAACAATATATTGCCACAATTAATCGCCTGTGCACGCGTATTCCTACCTTCGTTTTCGTAAATAATGTTATCAGGGTTAACCCCACGTAGTACCAGCTCATCTTTCATTTTAACCGGGGTGCTTAAGGTATCGGATATATCGCCCGGCATGGCGACCACAACTTTGCACCCGGGGAATTGCGCGGCCGCTTTTGCCACATACCAGCTTCGTATAAGGTTCGATTCACTGGGCATGCCGCCACCGCCAAGCAGGATAATTGTTCCAGGCTCCCATTTTAACCCTGCCTTGCTGGTTCCCAGCCAGTGCAACCCCCAATAGGGCAGGGTTGTAAAAGCAATGATAAGGATTAGGGCAAAGAAAGAACCTAATAATAGGAATAAATACTTAAGAAGTTTTAAAATTTGAATATTTTTGAGTCGTTTTATATCCATATTTGCCAGCTTTTTGAATGTAGCTATAAAAATACGGTTTAACTTTTAAATACTATCGGTTTGAAGCAATCAGTTAAAAATAATATCATTGGGTTATTTGAAAATCATTTTAATGAAAGTGTTTCAAATTTTGAAGCGTTTCCTCCATCTACGTCATACCGGGAATATTGCAGGCTGATTAATGCCAACAGGTCGGTAATAGGTGTCTTCAACGCTGATGTGAAAGAGAATGAAGCATTCCTTTACTTCTCCAAACATTTCAGGAATAACAATATTTATGCCCCTGAAGTGTATGCTGTAAATAAAGAGAAAACAGTTTATATTATTGAAGACCTTGGGGACACGACATTATTCCAGTTCCTGACTGCAACCCGTGAGGCTGAGGGGTTTTCTGATAAATTAGTAGCCATTTATAAAAAAGTGGTAAAAGAGCTCCCACGGATACAGGTATTAGCCGGAAAGAATATCGATTATTCCTATTGTTACCCCAGGGCTGCTTTCGACAAACAATCGATGATGTGGGACCTCAACTATTTTAAATACCACTTCCTGAAACTGGCAAAAATACCATTCGATGAACAAGCCCTGGAGGATGATTTCCTGGTGTTCAGCAATTATTTATTTAGTGCATCTAATAATTATTTCCTTTACCGCGATTTCCAGTCAAGGAATGTGATGTTGAAAGGGGAAGACATCTGTTTTATCGATTTCCAGGGAGGGAGGAAAGGCCCTTTGCAGTACGACATTGCTTCGTTGCT
The DNA here is from genome assembly GCA_013152355.1 of Chlorobiota bacterium. GTDB lineage: Bacteria > Bacteroidota > Bacteroidia > Bacteroidales > Prolixibacteraceae > JABMQB01. The sequence continues at coordinate 9,668 of JAADGO010000140.1, read as the reverse complement.
GTACGATGGGAAAGCAGATATCCCCCAGTCAATCCGTGAAGAACTGCTTGATTACTATTTATTAGAACTGAAAAAATATATCAAAATTGACGAAGCAGGGTTTAAAGATTACTTTAAGGGGTTTGTACTGATCCGTATTATGCAGGCAATGGGAGCCTATGGGTTCAGAGGGTTTTACGAGAAAAAAGAGCATTTCCTGAAAAGTATCCCTTATGCCATGGATAATCTCCAGTTTCTATTGCAGGGGTTGAATTTGCCAATCAGGATACCTGAACTAATAAAGGTACTGACAACTGTTTCTCAATCTGAAATATTACGGGAGATAGGGAGGAACCATAAGGGGTTAACGGTGAGGGTCACCAGTTTTTCATACAAAAAAGGTATTCCGGACGACTTAACCGGTAACGGGGGAGGATTTGTATTCGACTGCCGTGCAATAAATAACCCCGGAAGGTTAGAGCAGTTTAAAGAGCTTACGGGCAAAGATAAAGCAGTGCAGGAATTCCTTATAAATCAGTCGAAAATGAATGAGTTTATGGAGCTGGTTTTCAAATTAGTGGGGTTATCTGTCAGGAACTATTTTAAAAGAGGTTTTTCCAGCCTTGCGGTCAATTTTGGTTGTACAGGCGGTCAACACCGTTCGGTATTTGCAGCGGAAAAAATGGCTGAATATTTAAAAGATAATTTCCCGGTTAATGTTATTCTTTCCCACAGGGAACAAATATTGTAGGAGGCTTATAAAATTAAATTGCAACATCCGGCCGGGTTTTAGCTTTACCCCTTTCACCTTTCTTTTACTTCATTATACCCGGGAATTAACTGTTTTGGCCGAATAGGTTGTTGAAATACCAGATGGCTTATTAGTTTCACAAGAAATAACAGCCCATTTTTAATGATAATAGAGAAGCATATCGACTATTTTTCCGGTTTATGGCGTGAGTGCAGTTCGTCATACCCTCTGTTGGAAACGAAGTACACACCACAGGAACAAAAGGTAAACGAATCTCATTTTGAAAAGGTTGCCCGGGCTTTAAAATTGAAGAATGACAAAAATCCGGGCAGTGAAAACAATTCCTCCAGCCACGTATCATCAACAACTACCTTATTCCGGGAACTATTTACCTCAGTCTTCGGCTTTGAAAATGAGCAACTTGATTTAATTTTGTCTCCTCAGTTTAAACTTGCCACAAAAAAGTTTATAAAGATGGGGAGGAACCTTGACCCAGACCTGGATTTAACCGATATTTTTCAGGCATGCCGTAATGCCTGGATAATGAACGGCATACAATTGATGTTTGGGCTGCCAGTTGAAATAACACCTTCTATTTTTGCTTACAGTATGTTGTATCCGTACAGCGATAATTACCTTGACGACCCTGAAATCCCGCAAGCTGTTAAAATTGAATTCAGCAGGCATTTCAGGCAGCGCTTAATGGGGGAGGAGGTACAACCGGAGAATACATACGAAAAACATATATTTGGCCTGGTTGGTATGATCGAAATGCAATTTGCACGTAGCGGTTTCCCAAAAGTCTACAATAGCCTGCTTGCTATCCATAGTGCTCAAACGAAGAGCCTAAGCCTCGTGAAATCAACTGTTAGCATGAGCGAGGCTGACGTATTGAAACTTTGCATTGAAAAAGGCGGAGCCTCTGTATTAGCCGATGGCTACCTGGTTGCCGGAGATTTAACCGAAGCCCAGGAAAGATTCTTTTTCGGGTATGGGGCCTATCTGCAATTTATTGATGATATACAAGACATAAAAGAAGATTCGTGTGTGGGGCAGTTGACAATCTTTTCACAGGCATCGGAGAAATATTCATTGGATGCACTGACCAACAAAACTTTCCATTTTGGTGAGAAAGTATTGGCACTGCTTAATGACCTTGAAGGTGAAAACCTCCCGGCATTTAAAAAACTGATTAAAAAAAGTATTGATTCAATGCTTATTGAAACTATATTGCTGAACGAAGATTTTTATACCAGAACTTATATTGAAGAATTGGAAAGTTACTCGCCATTAAGTATATCATACCTGAAAAAACGGCGGGGCAAATTATCACCTAACCGGGTTTCGTACATGAAAAAGATTATGGAGTCGGTAATTGCTGAGTTGTAACCGGGTTGTTTATAACCGTATTGAAAAATAGTAGTTCCAACTTCCACACCCTATTGCAACTGCTCTTTCAAAAAGTCCACCATCCTGTTGTAAAGGTGCATAGTCGTATTGCCCCCGGTAATATTATGATTCCGGTCGGTGTAAATAGCCATGTCGAACCGGATACCTTCCTGTACTAACTTTTCGGTAAAATCCATGGTGTTTTGCAAATGCACATTATCATCAGCCGATCCATGGATAATTAACAAGTTGCCTTTCAGGTTGCCTGCATTGGTTATGGGCGAATTATCATCATAGCCATCCGGGTTTTGCTGTGGCGTCCGCATATACCTTTCGGTGTAAATTGAGTCGTAAAAACGCCAGTTTGTTACAGGTGCTACAGCAATTCCTGCTTTAAATATACCACCTCCTTTTTCCATGGAGAGGCAGGTTGTAAACCCTCCAAAGCTCCATCCCCATATTGCGATATTATTTCCATCGACATAGGGCAGGGAAGCCAGGTAATTAGCAGCTTCCACCTGGTCGTCCGATTCATATTTCCCCAGTTGCATATAGGTTATTTTCCTGAAATCTTCACCTCTGGCAGCTGTCCCCCTTGGGTCAATGCAAGCAACAATAAACCCCTGCTGGGCAAGGTATTCATTCCAGCTAACTCTAAATTCGTCTTTTACCTGCTGTGAATTTGGCCCGCTATATTGGGTCATCACCACCGGGTACTTTTTATTTGGGTCGAAATTATTTGGTTTTAGCATCCAGCCGTTTAATTCAACCCCGTCCGAAGTTTTAAATGTGAAAAATGCCCTGCCAGGAAGATTAAACTCCTCAACCCGTTTTTTTATAGCCGAATTATCTTCCAACACCCTGAGTTGTTTTCCATTACGGTCGTGCAAGGTAATCAGCTTTGGGGTTGCGGTGTTGCTAAATGTATTTATATAGTAATCATAATTTTTACTGAACAATGCAGAATTGACACCTTTCAAAGTAGAAAGCTTCCCTTTTTTCTTTTCATCGAGGCTTATATAATACACTTCGCGGCGCAATGGCGATTCGGCTGCTGCCTGGTAGTAGAATATTTCATGCTTCGGGTCGTAACCGTAAAAACCGGTAACATCGAATTCCCCCTTTGTGACCTGCTTGATTTCAAATCCCTGCAGGTCGTACAGGTACAGGTGTGAATACCCGTCTCTTTCGCTGACCACTACAAAATGTTTCCCATCGTCCAGGTAGGTAAAATTATTCAGGAAATCCTCTTCGATGTAACGGTTGTTTTTTTCGGTGAAAAGAGGCCTCGAGCCGCCTGTATAAGGATTTGCTAACAATACATCCAATTGGTTTTGCCTTCTGTTTAAGCGCATTACAACAAGGTCGTTAGCATCAGGGGTCCAGCTTATCCTCGGGATATATTGGCCACTTCCTTCGCCTGCATCAACCTGGATTGTTGTTTTTGAACGGATTTCATAAACCTGTACCGAAACGCTGGCATTTTCTTCGCCTGCTTTAGGGTATTTAAATGTTTTGATATGCGGGTAAAGGGCAGGTACATCTTTAGGCGAGCCCCCGGCATCAAATACCGTCATGTCAAATTCACGGACATTCGATTCGTCAAACCGTATGAAAGCCAGGAATTTACTATCGGGCGACCAGGCAAATGCTTTGTTGAAGCCAAACTCTTCCTCATAAACCCAATCTGGTGCCCCATTGATAATTTTATTCTTTTCACCATCTTTTGTTACCTGGCTTTCAGTGCCAAACTTTAAATTTTTTATGAACAGGTTATTATTTCTTACAAAAGCGATCCTGTTTCCATCGGGCGAAAATGCAGCAATTTGTTGTGCCCCTTTTTCAGAGAGGGGGAGCAACTCCTTAGTTACAGAATTCCAATAATAGTACTCGGCTGTGAAAGAGTGGCGGTAGATTGGTTTTTTATTAGTGGCCAGCAGGATTTTTGTTTCATCATCGCTGAAAGTGTATTCACTGAAACTGCTGATAGGTGAATCCTCTATCTTACCCAGGTCGAATATAACGGCTTCTTCTTCACCTGTTTTATAACTGTATTTTATGATTTTAGACCCTTCCTTTACGGTATAATGAATGCCATCGTTCATAGAATTCACTATCGCGGTTTTTTGTACAAAAACCTTTTTAACCAGGATGTCCTCTAACGAAACCTGCTTGCCTGCCTGTGCCCAGGCATGGGTAATAAGAAAGGTTATAGCCAGGAGTGCAATTATTTGTTTCATACTTTATGTTTCTTTGCCGGTTAATGCCGGTTAATATTCAAAAATGTGATGTAACAAAAGTAAACATTGTATTGCGAAGAGAAAAACAGCCCTGCTAACCCTGGCATTTGATTACTCAAGTAGTTCATAGTCGTGCATCTCTTTCATAAATGAAACGAAGTCGTTTTTATTTTCCGAATCCATCCATTTTATTGCACTACGCGGGTGTTCATTTAATGCACCCGTAATTAGGTACGGGATATGGTAGCCCCAGTCAATTTGTTTTTGAAGCGGGTGTATGTATTTTTGGATTACATCCAGTAAGGGCAATAACCTGTATTTAGGGTTCTTAAGGAAGGCAATGAGTATTTCCATCGGGCAATTGCCGGCACCACGGCCCATTCCCAACAAGGTTGCATCAAGCATGGTAACCCCTCCATTTAATGAGGTAATGGTATTTGACATAGCCAGTTGCATATTGTTGTGCGCATGTATCCCAATTTGTTTACCGGGTAAGGCTTTAATATATTTCTGAACCAGTTGTTGAATATCTTCAAAATACATACTGCCAAAACTATCTACAACATAGATAGTTGACACTTTCGACTTCGCCAGGTCTGCCAATGCTTCATCCAGTACGTGCTCATTTACTTTAGAAACAGCCATAAGGTTGATGGTAACTTCATATCCTTTATCCATGCAATGTTCTGCCAGCCACACAGCTTTGTCTATTTGGTGGGCATAACAGGCAACCCTGATCATATCCAGTACACTCTCCGACTTTGGAGGGATATCTTCCGGGTCAATCCTGCCAATATCAGCCATTGCCGAAAGTTTCAGTTTGTTGTTGTTGTCGCCTACTACTTTGCGCAGGTCTTTATCATCGCAGAATTTCCATGGGCCTACCTCTTTACGTGAAAATGATTTCTCGCTGCTTTTATACCCAATCTCCATATAATCGATGCCTGCTTCCACACATCCGTCATATACAGCCTTCACAAAATCATTATCAAACTGCCATTTATTCATTAAGCCACCATCGCGGATGGTACAGTCCATTACCTTAATATTTTCTTTATACATTGTTTTACTGATTTAAGATTATTCTGATTTAATAGTTTTTGATTTAAATATTTCGAGTTCCTTTTTGATATTGTTGTCAATCAATAAAGTATATATTTTCCTGAATAATTTAGGGTTAAGTCCGTGTTTTTCAGCCCATTGCCCTCTTTGTTTGATGACAAAGTCTTTTCTCTCCCGGGCAATAATCCCTTCTTCATCCGATTTGTATTTGACTATTTCTTTTACTAACCCGTCTCTTGATGTAAAGAGCCGTATTATTTCTTTATCAATTTTGTCAATTTCATTCCGAACCTCTTCAATCGACCGGCATTCTTCCGGCATTTTTTTGCAGTCCATTGCACACTGGTTTATTATAGTATTTGATCAATTCAAATAGTAATTTTGTAAATTTATTATATATAATGGGAAAATACTGGCAATATATCGCTGATTGTTGATTTTTTGTGCGAATTTAAAATAAATATTGACAATACGGCAAATAAAATAAAAGAATTTACAGAACCTCAGCTGCCGTGGTTTTACCAAAATAACCAGTACTGCCATAGTTGGCATGATTTTAACGCCAATAGCCATGAATGAAGAATATTGAATAGCCAAAAATGCTGTTTTAATAGGAGAATATTTATCTTTGCATTTCGAAAAATCAGAATAAAACAGCTAAATATATAATGATAAAAATCACACTTCCTGATAATAGTATCAAAGAATTCCCAAAAGGGGTAACAGGGTATGAAATAGCGGATGCAATTTCCAGCAGGTTGGCAAAAGAGGTTTTATCAGTCTCTGTAAATGGGGAAGTTTGGGATTTAACCCGGCCAATAGAAGGCGATGCCCATATAAAATTGCATAAATGGGACGACCGTGAAGGGAAGGATACATTCTGGCATTCATCGGCCCACCTGATGGCCGAAGCAATTGAATTTTTCTATCCTGAGACAAAATTCGGCATCGGGCCAACCATCGACACAGGGTTTTATTATGACATAGACCTGCCGGAAGGGAGGCAATTATCAGAAAAAGACCTGGAAAAGCTTGAAAAGAAGATGCTTGAACTGGCCCGTGAGAAAAATGATATTGCCAGGCGCGAAATATCAAAAGCCGATGCAATCTCAATGTTTTCAGAAAAAGGTGACGTGCTGAAGCTTGAACTGGTCAACGAACTGGAAGACGGCACCATTACTTTATATAGCCAGGGTAATTTTACCGACCTCTGCCGGGGGCCGCATTTACCCAATACCGGTTTAATAAAAGCTGTAAAATTGACATCGGTCGCCGGGGCTTACTGGCGTGGCGATGAAAAAAATAAGATGCTTACCCGGGTATACGGTGTTTCATTCCCGAAGCAAAAAATGCTGAACGAATACCTGGAGATGCTCGAAGAGGCTAAAAAACGCGACCACCGCAAGATTGGCAAAGAGATGGAACTGTTCACCTTCTCGGAAGCTGTAGGGCAGGGGCTGCCCCTATGGTTGCCAAAAGGGGCACAGCTACGTATGCAGTTAGAAGATTTCCTGAAAAAGGTACAACGGAAATATGGTTATGACCAGGTGATTACTCCGCATATAGGAGATGTAAGGCTGTATAAAACATCGGGGCACTACCAAAAATATGGCAAGGATTCTTTCCAACCCATAAAAACCCCTGCCGAAGGTGAAGAATATTTGCTGAAGCCCATGAATTGCCCGCACCATTGTGAAATTTATAAAGCAAAGCCACATTCATATAAAGACCTTCCGGTAAGGATGGCCGAATTTGGCACTGTTTACCGTTACGAGCAAAGCGGGGAGCTGCATGGCCTTACCAGGGTTAGGAGCTTTACACAGGACGATGCCCATATATTTTGCCGCCCCGACCAGTTAAAAGATGAATTCAAGAAGGTAATCGATATTATTTTTATCATTTTCAAAGCATTGGATTTTAAGGATTATACGGCGCAGATTTCGTTACGTGACCCAAACACCCCGGATAAATACATTGGGTCGCCCGGGAATTGGGATAAAGCCGAACAGGCAATTATTGAAGCATGCGGGGAAAAAAAGCTGAATACGGTTACTGAAGTTGGGGAAGCAGCCTTTTATGGCCCGAAACTTGATTTTATGATCAAAGATGCTTTGGGGCGGAGTTGGCAGCTGGGAACCATACAGGTCGACTATAATTTGCCAGAACGCTTTAACCTGGAGTATATTGGCTCCGATGACCAAAGGCACCGGCCTGTAATGATCCACCGCGCGCCGTTTGGTTCAATGGAGCGTTTTGTAGCTGTTTTAATCGAACATACGGCCGGTAAATTCCCATTATGGCTGACTCCCGAGCAAGTAGTTTTATTACCTATAAGTAAAAAGTATAATGATTATGCGAAAAAAGTTTTAAATTTTCTAAATAATTCCGATATTCGCACCATAATTGACGATCGTAACGAAAAGATTGGTAAGAAGATACGGGATAACGAGCTGAAGAGGATACCTTATTTGCTAATTGTTGGTGAAAAAGAAGCTGAAACAGATACGATTTCTGTCCGCAGGCAAGGAGAGGGTGACAAAGGCTCAATGGCTCTGAATGAATTTGTTGAGTTTATTAAAGATGCAGTAAAGAAACAATTATCTGGATTGTATAACTAAATAAGGAGGACTGAATTATTGCTATAAAGAGAAGAAACCCGCGAAGGAACAGAGGGTATAGAGTTGATACAACTCCTCAGCACAGGATTAATCACAGAATTAAGTCGCCGCAAGTCAGGGTGGTAGGGGAAAATGTTGAAAACCCGGGTGTATACCCATTGAGTGAGGCGTTAAATATTGCAGAGTCAATGGATCTTGACCTTGTAGAAATTTCTCCGAATGCAGATCCACCTGTTTGTAAAGTAATCGATTATTCAAAGTTCCTTTATCAACAAAAGAAGAAACAAAAAGAGATGAAGGCTAAGGCCACAAAAGTGGTACTTAAAGAAATCCGCTTTGGCCCTCAAACTGATGAACACGATTTTCAGTTTAAGCTAAAACATGCTGAAAAATTCCTTAAAGACGGGGCAAAGGTTAAAGCTTTTGTTTTCTTTAAAGGGCGTTCGATTTTGTTCAAAGAGCAGGGGGAGATACTTTTGCTCAGGTTTGCTACGGAACTGGAGGAGATTGGAAAGGTTGAACAGCTGCCTAAGCTTGAAGGGAAAAGGATGACATTGTATATTTCACCTAAAAAATTAAAATAAAGTTTTTTATAAAACAAAGAAGAGATGCCAAAAATGAAGACGAATTCCGGCGCTAAAAAAAGATTTAGGCTGACCGGATCAGGGAAAATTAAAAGGAAGCATGCTTATAAAAGTCATATCCTGACAAAGAAAAGCACCAAGCGTAAACGTAACCTTGGTTATTGGACTATAATTGACAAGACCAATGAAAAGAACGTGAAGTTGCTGCTGAATATGAAATAAAGTTTCCTGTTATTAAAATTAAATAAAGTTTATAACCAGGTAATATAGCTTTCAAGACCTCGCCAATACCAGGGGCGCTTATTACCAAAAATAAAAAAGTATGCCAAGAAGTGTTAATCATGTTGCATCACGGGCCCGTAGGAAAAAAATCCTGAAAAGGACAAAAGGTTATTTCGGAGCTCGTAAAAATGTTTGGACTGTTGCAAAGAATGCCTACGAAAAAGGGCTTCAGTATTCATATCGCGACAGGAAAGCAAAAAAGAGGAATTTCCGGGCATTGTGGATACAGCGTATCAATGCTGCTGCCCGTATCGAAGGGCTGTCGTATTCACAATTTATCGGTTTATTGAAAAAGAATAATATCGAAATTAACCGTAAGGTTTAAGGTTTTGGCTGACCTCGCCATGAACCACCAGGAAGCTTTTAAAGCTGTTGTCGATAAAGTAAAATAAATTATTTGGTGAAATAATAATTCCTAAAATACCCGGAAGGCTACTTCCGGGTATTTTTTATTTATCGAAACACCGTTTATATGGGATCACATAGAAAAGTTGTGGGGGAAGGACTTTTTCATGGTTAAAAAATAAATAGACCAATAAATCTAAAATATCGAATAAGGGAATATCGAATAAGGAATAAGAAATAAGCCTGCCGTAGATAGGGAACACACAAGTCTCAGTACTTCCTGATTTTACATTTCTGATTCCTTATTTTAGATTTATTTCCCTGCAATCTTTTTAATTTAAGATATCCAAATAAGGGGCAGATGCCAATATCATCTATGTGTAATCTCCCGATAAGTTCCCTTATGCTATTCTAAAAT
>JAADGO010000195.1 GCA_013152355.1 Chlorobiota bacterium | reverse complement strand
TAATTTTACTCAAAAATAACGAGCCTAATCCACAGTATCAAAGAAATAAAGAATATTTGCCTTTTTAACAGTCACCGTTCTTGGAGAGGAGCTGAAAACCTCATTTTTACTATGCCATAAATTTACGGGATAAAAACTATCGTGTGTTCCTGGTTACCGGGAAAAACACATCCCTTTTCAAAAAAGTTACCTGCCTGGGGTTTCAGGTTTTAGATATTAAACTAACCAATATTTCGTTATTGAACCCATTTAACAATATTCAAACTAAAGAAATTTTTCAGGGAGAACGAGATTGATACTGTTTTTTTAAATTCATCAGCCGACTTAAAAATTGGGGGTATCGCGGCAAAATGGGCAAAAGTTAAATACATAATCTACATGCGTGGTTTAGCAGTACCCATTAAAAACAATCCTTTAAACCGTTTCTTACTTACAAAAATAGTATCACACGTTGTGGCAAACTCAGAAGACACACGAAAAACTGTTATACAAAAGTTACGCCCTTTTTAAAGGAGGAAACCGTACATGTTGTATATAGGGGTATCAATTTCCATGAATGGGATAGCCGTAAAGTAGTTGATCTGAAATTAAGGAAAATAATAATGAAATAATCATAGGGAATATAGGAAGGCTGGTTAAGCAAAAAGGGCAATGGATGCTAATTGATATTGCAAAAAGATTGAAGCAGGAAGGTATCTCTTTTCAACTCATAATTGCCGGCACAGGCCCTCTGGAAGATAAGCTAAAACAGTTAGTCATAAAAAATCAGCTGGAATCAAATATTCAATTTGCAGGCTTCCTTTCAGATATAAAAAGTTTTTTGCGGGATATTGATATTTTTGTATTCCCCTCGCTTTGGGAAGGATTTGGCAATGGGAAGAATTACTTCAGTAAAAGGCCGGAGGCAGGCTTTAGTGCCACCCCATCAGAAGAAAGGAAAAGGCAATACATAAAAACGAAAAACGCCCCTCCTACATGGGTTTCAAAATTAGAATCGCCAAAATTAGAAATAAACATGCTGATTAAAAACAAGAGGAAAACCGGATCTTTATATTTCCTGGTCCGGGCAACAGGATAAAAAATTGCAAACAATATCCAAAGAACCCCCACTAAGCCAAATTTGACCATATAATTAAGGTATTGATTGTGGGCATCGCCATACCGGGCAGGGTCCATCTTCGATTTATTGATCCTATAGGCATCAGCATAAGCTTTTTTCCAGTTTCCTGTACCCACGCCAAACCAAAAATTATTTTTTATAATATGAAATGCCGCTTTCGAATATTCGATTCTTTGCGACAACGACTGGTGGTTTGCATAGCCCGTTTTAAAATATGTATCAAGCTCCCACAGGCTTACATAAATACGGGGGTATAATAAAAACCCATTTTGTGCCAGGATATAATTACTAATGCCTGCCTGGATATTTTTAATATCCTCATCGGTTAATGAATTAACCCCTTCCCTGTCTTTTCTTAAATTTTTTGAGGCCAGGTATCTTATTAGTGTCTCCCTAACCGGATACCCATTCCCTCCTGTTTCATTATACTTTATCTCCGAACGCCGGTTCCAGGCGGGTTTCAGTTCCTCCTCACAAACATAGAGCCATATATAATGCCCGTTTTCTACCTGTTTGTTATTTGCATCGTGAAAGTAAACATTCCCGCCAGGGGTAAATTTTTCGAGGTTAGAATAGTCAACTTTATCAATTGTATAAAATTTCTTAATCGTATAGTACAAATAAGCAGACGGTATTACGGTTATTAAAATCAAGATTAAATATAACAGGCTTTTTATTTTGCGGCTTTTTATTTTGCGGATAAGCAAGAATATACCGATAAACAGAGTCCCTAGAAATGTTAATATCCCCGTAAATGATTGATGCCAAAACAAGAAGAACAGTAAGTACCCAAATAAAAAAACATAAACCACCCTAATGTTTTTCAGGATAGGTTCAGACTCAAAAAGAAAAAATACAGCCAGGATGATCATGGCTAGATTAAGCTCCAGGCTAAATCGTATATGGTGGATAAATCCTGCCTTCTGAGCAGATAGTACCGTTGAGGAATCTTGTGTATAGAAATAAGATAATGTAATTACTGAAGATACAAATACGGCAAAAACAAAAATTAACAATAAATTCTTTACCTGGCTCCTATTCATTTTTTCGCCAAAAATAAACGCCAGTGGAATGAAGAAATATGCTAAACATTTACGGAGGTCATACAGGCCCCATTTCATATCATTACAAAAAATACAACCAATCAGATAAACAATATAAATGCTAAAAATGAATAGCAGGAGTTTCCGTTCTTTAATGCGTTCAACAAATGTTTCTCTTTTTATATAGAACAGAGAGGTAAGGAATATTAAACCTATAGAAATAGAGATTAAGGATTCTCCAAAAGGTAAAGCAATGATAAAAATTACAAGAGAGATGTAAAACCAATTAACATTTTTACTGTTTAAGGAAAAATTTATCATATACCCGCCTATTTTAGGAATGAACGAAAATTAGTTTTATTTATTGTAAAACAAAAGGAGTGTCGTTTTAGGGGGTCAATTAAAATGTAAACGCATAAAAAAAGCCCATGCTCAGTTGAACACGGGCTTGCATAAGGAAGGCGGCAACCTACTCTCCCACAAAAATGCAGTACCATCGGCGCTGGCGGGCTTAACTTCTCTGTTCGGAATGGGAAGAGGTGGGGCCCCGCCGCTATAACCACCTAAATAACTTTAGGCATGCCGGTAAAAAGTTTAAAAAATATACGTGCACAACTTCGAAGGAAGCTTACGGGCAATTAGTACTGCTCGGCTTTGGCATTACTGCCTTTACACCTGCAGCCTATCTACGTAGTAGTCTCCTACGGCCCTTAATGGAGGCCTCATCTTGGGGTAGGCTTCGCGCTTAGATGCTTTCAGCGCTTATCCCGTCCAAGCATAGCTACCCAGCGGTGCAGCTGGCGCCACAACTGGTACACTAGCGGCTTGTCCACCGCGGTCCTCTCGTACTAGCGGCAGACCCCCTCAAGCCTCCTACGCCCACAACAGATAGGGACCGAACTGTCTCACGACGTTCTGAACCCAGCTCGCGTGCCACTTTAATGGGCGAACAGCCCAACCCT
>JAADGO010000017.1 GCA_013152355.1 Chlorobiota bacterium | reverse complement strand
TGTGTAAACCTGTTTCGGGAGATCATGGTAATGTACTGGCTATTTTGCATACAGGTTATGCCCGCAGCCCTGCTCTCAATAACGACACATCGGCATGGGTAGCCAAAGCTTCTTTCGATCTCCCCGGCACCAGTGTTGAAAAATGGACGCGTTTTTCCGTTCCCTTTAACTATTATTCCGACAAAACGCCACAATATATTTTGATTATTCTCACCTCAGGAAACGGGACAAAAGCCATAGCCGGCAGCAGCGCAAAATTTGATGATTTGGATGTCATTTACAACAATACTACCGGCATAAAAAAGTATCAAAAAGGTACATTGAATGTTTTTGCCTACAACCAAAAGTTGCGGCTCAGGCTGGTCAGTGCGCCCCGGGGAATTTATAAAGTTCGTGTAATGAATATTCTCGGGCGCATACAATACTCCACCACGCTGCAAAGCGGAGAGAATAAAACCATCGATATCTCACTTCCTACCGGTATTTATCTCGTACAGGCACAATACAGAGATAATGTTTTGGTTAAAAAGATTCTCATCCATTAAATTACGATCAAAGTTTATGGGAAAAAGATATCTAATTCTTCTCTTGATTACTTTTCTTTTCGGAATAGCTCCCGGAGTAGTGAACGGGCAAACGGGAGCCATTGCGGCCCGGGTGGTAGAAACAGGTACGGGAACCTCCCTTATAGGTGCAAATATTTATCTGAAATCGAATCTGTTGAAAGGTACCGTTACTGATTACAACGGTTATTTCCAGCTAACTCTTCCCATTGGAGACCAGCAAATTGAAGTTTCCTACACCGGCATGAAGTCGAAGATCTTTACTGTCACCGTCAAGAAAAACATAACTTTAAAGTTAAAAACGATTCAGCTGGTACCGGAAAGTTATACCGTTCAGGAGCTGGTAGTACGTGCCGGTAAATTCAATAAAAAACTTGAAGACCAGACAGTTTCCATCGAAGTGATGAAGCCCAAAATTATTCAGGATCGAAATACACGAAACATCGCCACTATTTTGGATCTCACTCCCGGCGTCACCATTCTTGATGAGGAGCCTCAGATTAGGGGCGGGAGCGGTTTTACCTACGGCGTAGGCTCCAAAGTCGGAGTTTTTGTGGATGGCATGCCCATCGCCAGCGCCGATGCCGGGAAACCCGACTGGGCATTCATTCCCATTGAAAACATCAGGCAGATTGAAGTTGTGAAAGGTGCTGCTTCAGTACTTTCCGGCTCATCCTCTTTGAGTGGAGCCATTTATGTCCGTATGAAATATCCCGGTCTAAAACCACATACTTATGTAAGTACCTATATAGGCACTTACACCGATCCCAACAAAATTGCAAAGAAATGGTGGAATGGTCTGGCACCCATCACCGGCATTGCTTTTAGTCACTCGCTCAGGTTGGGCGACGGCTACACCGATCTTGTGGTGGGAGGAACCGTTAGTTACGACCACAACTACCAGGGACCGGCAGTAGTTATCCCACCCATTGTGGACAGCTCGGGGATAACCAACAAAGACATGGCCAACAGGCTTATGCGATTCAACTTCAACATACGCCGCCGATCAAAAAAAACAGAAGGTCTCAACTTTGGGATAAACGGAAATTTTATGAAACAGAAAAAAGCATCTGTTATGGCCTGGCTGGATGATACGGCCGGTTTTTACAGAGGTTATCCGGGCGCTATCCTGGTCAAGGACCAATTCATTTTCTATGTAGATCCTTTTATAAATTATTATTCAAAAAGCGGGGCAAAGCATGAGTTCATTTCACGGGTCATGTATTCCAATTCCAAGGCAAACCTGAACCAGTCCAATAGATGGATGGTGATTTACAATAAGTATGAGTTTAGACAACAATTTAAAAAAGTTGGCAATGTTGATCTCATAAGTGGTGTAGTAAGCGATTACAACCGCTCGGCAGCCAATATGTATGCCGGCTCGGGCTCAGATACTAATTACCTCTGGAATGCATCCTGGTACACCGAAGTAGAGAAAAAATATGGCGATGTGGCAAACCTTTCATTCGGTGTACGTTTTGAATATTTTAACCTCAACGGAAAAATAAAAAAGTTTAAACCTGTGTTCCGGTTTGGCTCATCATTTCACGTAAGTAAAGCCACCTATCTGCGGGCTTCCATTGGCCAGGGATACCGGTTTCCCACCATTGCAGAGCGGTATATCCGGACAAAATTCGGAACTTTTGGTGTTTTTGACAATCCTAAACTGCAACCCGAGTCCAGCTGGAATGCAGAAGTTGGTATTAAACAAGCAATTAAGATGGGCAAATTCAGGGGATACGCCGATGTGGCTTTCTTTTATCAGGAGTATAAAAACACCGTGGAATATCTGTTTGGATTCTGGGATTCGACTTACACTTATGCCATCGCCGGTTTTAAGTTTGTAAATACCGGGCCATCACGAGTAACCGGAGTAGATATTTCCCTCACCGGACAAGCCACCTTCAGCAAACATGTTGTTTTGAACGTCATGGCCGGCTATACTTACGTACGTCCTGTTGCACTGGAGCCCGACATGGTATTTGCCCACGACTATAATCCCGGAGGACAAACCGCTTTCTCTTACAATACCACCAGTGTAAATCCAAAATCTCATATTCTGAAATACCGCTTTTTACATACTGCCAAACTGGATTTGGAGTTGGATGTCCACCGGTTTGCGGTGGGGACTTCCATGCGTTATTATAGCAAAATTGTTAACCTCGACAAAGCCATTTTCGATTTTGAAGATGCCACCCTTGCCACAGGAGGTACCATGCAAGCCATTTTGTACCGCAATTACTATTACCATCATAACAATGGTAACATGATCTGGGATGTGCGGGTAAGTTATGAGTTGAGCAAGAGTAGCAAAATTTCGGTACTCAGCAACAACGTGACCAACAGGATGTATTCGTTGCGGCCGCTGAAAGCAGAACCGCTCAGAAACATAACGATTCAGTACAGCTTGAACCTTTAAGCCAAGGCCATTGCAAAACTCATCTTTTACCTTGCAAAGGTCACAAATTGCTATTTTACTCCCTTCAAATAATAATCCGCCTTCTAAGAAGGTGGTTTTGGTTTGCCCCCATAGGGGGCTTTTAAGCATTCTCTGTTTTTTTAATATCGAACACCGATATCGAACACCGATTAATCTCGTTTTAAACGAGACAAGCTGATTTTTGAATCCTGAAGTTTTAATTTAGCTCTTAAATCGTGATTCGTTAATCGATATTCATCATTCTATTTACTTAAACAAACAGAAAGGCATAGCCATCACATTATCACACCCAAAGAACGTGGTTTTTTAAGTTAAAAATAAATTGTATCAATTTTCACCCCTGGTGTCAGCATCTGATGCTCAGAAGGCTGTTGCTGAATTTTCTTTACCACATCCATGCCTTTGATAACCCGTCCGAAGGCAGCAAAGCCCTGTCCATCAGGATTACGTTTGCCACCATAAT
>JAADGO010000139.1 GCA_013152355.1 Chlorobiota bacterium | reverse complement strand
TTTTCCCAATCATTAATGGAGAAACCCTGCGCGTAATATACAACAGCCCCTTAATATTGGTGTCAATCATCCGTTCCCAGTCGTCAATTACGCCATCCTGTATGGGATTAAGCCCGGCAGAAAGCCCGGCATTGTTGATTAATATATCAATATTCTGCCATTTTGAGGGGATCAAGCCTATGGCGGTATCCACCTCGCCACTATCCCTGACATCAAAACACAAGGTTAAGGCATTTGAAGCAGTACCGCTTTCAATTTCAGTTTTTAAAGCATCAAGCTTCTCTTTCCTCCTGCCTGTCAGGATTAAGTCGAAATTGTTGCCAGCCAGTAATTTTGCAGTAGCTTTGCCAATGCCGGCAGTTGCTCCGGTAATTAAAGCTATTCTATTCATAGTGTTTCAATTAATAAATAGCCATCGAAATTAAAAAAAACTGCTTTTATTATGGAATAATGTAGCACTTAATTATTTTTGTTTGAGTTTATTTATGAAATAATTAATAGGTATGAGCGATATAGTGCAAAAAGAAAAAGAAAAAGAATTTTCCATTGAGCTGATTCCGGAGCCGGGGGACATCGAGGATGTTATTTTTTCATTGATGGTTAACCCGAATTTATCAACTGTCAATTATTTTAATGACTTTAGCGAAAAGGGCATCTCTCCCGATTCGATAGGCGACAGTGATACAGATGAATCGGGGATATTTGAACTTGATTCGAATGGGCGCTGTATGGCCATGAGTACCCATGCATTCCATCACCATTTGCAAAGTAACCCTCAATTGGCTACAGAGATTTTAATTTCGAGGGCAGCCAGGAAGATGTTGTGTTTTGGCGCTAGGCCGATAGCAATAAGTGCATTTTTGTACCACATTAATATTGCCGACCCAAACGGGCATCAGATTGCATCAAGGGCTAAGAAAGGATTAGAGATTGCCGCAGCAACTTTTGGGATAAAAATTTCTGACCGTAAGATCAGATTCGACCATTTCTCGGGGCATGGGCCGGTACCTCCTACTCTAATTATCAGTATGATGGGGTTAATTGAAGATAAAGAAAAGTTGATAAGCCACAGGTTTAAAAAGAAAGGGAATAATATTTTTATGATTGGAAAGTCGAAAAGTGACCTGGGCTCTTCCGAATACCTCGAATTTTACCATAATATTTCAGATTCGCCACTTCCTGCTTTCGACCTGAAAAATGAATCTGTTATTCAGGGGGTACTGAAAGATTTAAATGAAAAAGAGTTGATTAGCAGTGCAAGCCCTGTTGGGAAAGGCGGTTTATTTTTCACCCTTCTACGTGCCACAATTCCCAATAGCCTGGGATTCGATATTACAACCGATGCTGAAATAAGGAAGGATGTATTTCTTTTCGGAGAGGCGATGGGCCGGATAATAGTCGATGTGGATAATGAAAAAGAGGATGAATTTGTTGATGTACTTTCAGAATTAAAAGTGCCATTCTTCACATTAGGGCATGTCACAAAAGGGGAAATCAGGATTGACGATGCTTCTTTCGGCTATACCGATAAAATGACCCAAAGCGTATAATGGCAGTAGTCCCGTATACAAATTCAGGCGATACTAAGAAAGAACAGGTTGCCGGGATGTTCAATAAAATTTCGAAGAAGTACGATTTTTTGAACCACCTGCTTTCGTTGAACATTGATAAGCTATGGCGCAAAAAAGCCATCAGGATACTTAGTGGTTTTAATCCTACCCGGATAATAGACATTGCTACCGGTACTGCCGATTTTGCCATTGCGGCCTGTAAACTTAACCCGGAGCAAATAACCGGGGTTGATATCTCGCAGGGAATGCTGGATATAGGGCGGCAAAAGGTTAAGAAAAAGAATCTTGAAGGTGTAATTGAATTAGTATTGGCCGATTCGGAGGACCTCCCTTTTGGCAACAGCTGTTTCGATGCGGCTATTTGCAGCTTTGGGGTAAGGAACTTTGAAACGCTGGAGAAAGGGCTTAAAGAGGCTTATAGGGTGTTAAATGAAAATGGGGTATTTGTGATCCTCGAATTTTCGAAACCGGGGAAGGCTCCCTTTAAGCAAGTGTATAATTTCTATTTTAAGAAAATATTACCTGCAATTGGCAGGGCTGTTTCAAAAGACAGTTCTGCATACTCATACCTCCCCGATTCGGTAGATGCGTTTCCTTCGGGCATAGGGTTTATCGATATATTGAAAAAAGCAGGATTTGTTGAAAACAGGATGGTTCCATTAACATTCGGGATAGCTACGATATATATTTGCAAAAAATCAAAAACCTGAATTATTTGTCTGATTATGGCAATAAATTCATAATATTGTTGTTTTGAAAAAATATAACAAACTGCTTTTTCTTGTGAAGAGAAGATTTCTTACCATACTACTTTTATTCCTGGCTGCCGTGGCTCATGCGCAGAGGCCAAAGGTGAAGAATCTCACTACCTTTGATGATAAGAAATTACATTTTGGTTTCTCATTAGGAATCAGTTCGCTCGATTTTGGCATAAAACATTATACGCCAATTGGAGATAATCCCGATTTCAAATCCAAAATATGGACGGGAGACACGCGGCAAATAGTTGCTAATGACACTGTGAGAGCTGATATAGATAAGAATGTCCCCGGGTTTACTGTATCAATCATATCATGTTTACGGTTGACTCGTGATCTGGAATTACGGTTTCTACCCGGCTTGTCGTTTGGCGAAAGGCGTTTGGTATATAATATACCTGTAGTTGACACCAATAGTTCATACGATGAAAGTAATTACGAATACTCGATAAAGTCAACTTTCCTTGATTTCCCGCTTTTAATAAAATATAAGGCAAGGCGTATTAATAACGACCGCCCTTATGTAATTTTTGGTGTTGCATACAGGCAGGATATTGCACGTACGGCCAACGAGGATTTAGTACAGTTGAAAAATAGCGGGTTTTATGCTGAAGCAGGTGCCGGATGGGATACGTATTTATTATTTTTCCGGTTCTCAGTAGAGGCAAAGGTAAGCATCGGTTTATTCGACCAACTGGGTAAGGCCCCGGACTCTACTCAGCGCCAGTATTACTCGAATGCTATTAATAAACTGACTTCCAATATTTTTACATTGTCCTTCCATTTCGAATAGGTCACTTGGTTTAAGCCGGCCTTTAAGCAACAATATCAACTTACCCCTTTAACTTTTTCATTCTTTACTTTTAAGCTGTTCCCGCCTGAACTCTGAACATATAATTGCAGTAGCCATTGAAACATTCAGCGAGTCCGGAGGGTTGCCCTCATCGTTAAATAAACCGGGTATGTGGATTTTGTGCTTCATGTAAGGTGCCAGCGAGGATGAAATGCCGTTCCCTTCATTTCCCATTACAATCAGCCCGTTTGATTTTAGCCGGCTGTTATAAATATTTTGCCCACTCATAAAGGAGCCATACACGGGGATGCCCTGTTCAATAGCTCCTTTGAATAGATCTATCAGTTCAAGGTAAAATATATTAACTCTTGTAATGGCTCCCATCGTGGCTTGCACAGCTTTGGGGTTATAAATATCGGCTGTGTTTTTTGATGCGTAGATTGTCTTTATTCCAAACCAATCGGCAATGCGCACAATGGTGCCAAGGTTGCCCGGGTCCTGAATGCCATCAAGGCAGAGGTTCAGGCCTTTTATAACAGTGGGCGGGGCAGAGTCCCTGTCCGGGATTGTACAAAGGGCAATACTTTGTTGTGGCGTACTCAGGAGGCTTGCCTTGTTTATTTCAGTTTGCTGTGCTACGATAACTTCTGCAATCCCGGAAGAGTAGCCCTCAACCGATTCCAAAAATATTTCTGTGCCAATAAGTACTTTAACTTCAAATTCTGATTTCAGGATATCCTTTACCAGGTTATTGCCTTCAGCCAGAAATAATTTATTTTTGGCCCTGTATCTTTTTTGTGCCAGTGAATTGATCAGTTTGAGTTTATTTTTACTTATCATTTGAAAAAAAATATCGTAATTTGGAATAATAAAGATAAAGGTACAGTTTCTGCACCAAACACTTCATTAATTTTGTAAGAAACAGAACAGGCAGTTGGTTATAAGGAAATCAAAATATAAAGTTTTATTTATTGCATCGGCGGTGCTCATCATTACTTCATGTTCGACTGGCAAATATATCCCCGAGGGGAAATATTTGCTGAATAAAGTTGAAGTAAAGATTGACAATAAGAGTATTAATAAAGAAGAGGTAAGGTCATACATCCGGCAAAAAGGGAATCTGAAAATATTAGGGATGGTAAGATTCCACCTGTGGCTATATAATTTGTCTTCGAAGAAAAAGGAAAATGGATGGCTGAAAAAAATCGGAGAGGCTCCGGTTGTTTATGATGAGATTCTGACTCAAAGGACCAACAGTCAGTTGTATCAATATTTCCATAACAAAGGGTATTACAATGCCACCATTGACGACAAACTTACCCTGAATGAAAAAAAGAGAAAGGCTGATTTGAAATATATTGTGAAAACAGGGGCTCCGTATAGGATTAGGAATGTTAATTACCACATTAGCAATACCACATTCCGGAACATTTTTTTTAAAGATACTACGGAAAGAATAATTCAGCGGGGCAAATTATTCGATGTCGATTTATTGGAGGCGGAGAGGGTCAGGATCGTTAACCTGTTTAAAAATAAGGGCTACTATTATTTTAATAAAGATTATATATTTTATTTGGCCGACACTGCCCTTTTTTCGAACCAGGTAGATATTGATTTAAGGATACAGCCACCAAATAGTACAACTGAAAAAGGTGCAACGGATATTGCTTTCACCCCATTCAGGATCAATAATATTAAGGTTTCGATTTTGCAGAGCAGCCCAAACAATAAAAGGGCACTGTATCAGGAACTACAGGAAACAGACACTTTAAAATATGGGCATTATAGTTTTTATAGCTCTCCCGGCTACCACTACAGGCCTGAGTTGTTTTTAAGGTTTAATAAATTGCTCCCCGGAGGATTATTCAGGCTTGACGATGTTAAAGAAACGTTTAATGCTTTGAACAGGTTGAAACAATTCCGCTTCATTAATATCCAGTTCGAGCAGCCTGATTCAACAAAGGATGATGGTTTATTGGATTGTTATTTTCAATTGTCGCCATTGACCAGGCAGTTTGTTTCGTTTGATGTTGAAGGGACCAATACTTCAGGGAACCTGGGTGTTGCAGGAAACCTGAATTATATGCACCGGAACCTGTTTCATGGTGCCGAGATATTCAGGGCAAACCTGAGGGGCGCATTAGAGCGGCAGCAAACATTCACTAATATTGCCAAAGATTTTAATACGGTTGAGTTAGGTGTCGAAACAAGCCTCACCATCCCGAAATTAATTGGGCCCGGCAGGCTGTTCCGGTATTTTGGCGAGTTCTTACCGCAAACGGTCTTTACGTTAGGCTATAACTTTCAAAGGCGTCCTATCTATACGCGCACTATCTCAAACCTTAAATTCGGGTACGACTGGAAAACATCAAACTACCTGAGGCATACATGGAATTTGTTTGATTTTAATATGATCGACATATATAAGTTTGACGCTGATTACATTAATTCGATTAAAGATTTATATATAAAAAGCAGTTTTACCGACCACCTTGTTTTTGCCGCCAATTATACATTGGTGTACAATACCCAGAGGGCAGGCACCCGAAGTAATTATACCTATATAAAATTCTCTGTCGAATCGGCAGGGAACCTTCTGGGATTGATAACTTCCATAGGGGGTTTTGAGAAATCTGTACAGCCCGACACATTAGGTGCGGGGATATCGGAATATTATAAAATATTTAATAAAAGGTTTGCGCAGTATATTAAAACTGATTTAGAATTCAGGTACGGTTACATGGTAGATAAATATAATGCTATTGTTGGGAGGGCGTTTATAGGGGTTGGTGTGCCATACGGGAACTTTGATATATTGCCGTTTGAGAAAAAATATTTTACCGGAGGAGCTAATGGGATCAGGGCATGGCAGGTACGGTCATTAGGGCCCGGTTCATATAAAGCACCGCCGGGGTCTTATCCAAACCAGTTGTCGGATATAAAGCTGGAGGCGAACCTGGAATACAGGTTCCACCTGATGAGAATGCTGGAAGGCGCGTTGTTTTTTGATGCCGGGAATATTTGGGCAATAAATGACAAAGATAACAGGGAAGGCGCAGGGTTCGAGCCAGGCAGTTTCTATAAACAAATTGCCCTTGGTACAGGTACAGGGTTACGGTTCGATTTCGACTACTTTATTTTCCGGGTCGATTTAGGCATGAAATTGCATGATCCTGCCCAAAAATCAGGGAATGGCTGGATAATTGGTAACAGAAGGTTAAAAAATGATGATTTTAACCT
The DNA here is from genome assembly GCA_013152355.1 of Chlorobiota bacterium. GTDB lineage: Bacteria > Bacteroidota > Bacteroidia > Bacteroidales > Prolixibacteraceae > JABMQB01. The sequence continues at coordinate 19,835 of JAADGO010000139.1, read as the reverse complement.
TTCTTTTGCCATAGGTTATCCATTCTAGCTTATTTTTACAATAGTTTTTAAACTATATTTTCAGAATCAATATTTTGTATTAATTTAATTAATAAAATATCATGAGTCAATCATTATTTGCTAACATTAAACCCGGAGTAGTAACGGGGCAGGATGTCCAGGCAATATTTAAAGTTGCGAAAGAAAATGAATTTGCTTTGCCGGCAGTTAATGTTGTCGGGACAAATTCAATTAACGCTGTACTTGAAGCAGCCAAAAAAGTTAATTCGCCGGTTATTGTCCAGCTGTCAAATGGCGGAGCTGCATTTTATGCAGGCAAGGCTATCGGGCTGGAGGGGCATGAAGGTGCAATACTGGGGGCTATTTCGGCTGCCAAACATATTCATACTGTAGCTGCCGGGTATGGGGTACATGTTATCCTGCATACCGACCATGCTGCAAAAAAATTATTGCCATGGATCGATGGTTTAATTGAAGCAGGCGAGAAAAATTTTGAAGAAACAGGGAAACCTCTTTTCTCATCACACATGCTCGACCTTTCGGAAGAACCAATCGAAGATAACATAGAAATATGTAAAGAGTACCTGGCAAGGATGAGTAAAATCGGGATGACCCTGGAAATTGAACTGGGTATCACCGGTGGCGAAGAAGATGGTGTCGACAACACAGATGTAGACCATGCTTCGCTTTATACTCAGCCCGAGGAGGTTAATTATGCTTATGAAGAACTCAGCAAAGTAAGCCCTGACTTTACCATTGCTGCCTCTTTTGGCAATGTCCATGGTGTATATAAGCCTGGCAATGTTAAACTGACTCCGAAAATCCTGGATAATTCACAAAAGTTTATTGCCGAAAAACACGGACTGGGCGAAAAACCTGTAAACTTTGTTTTCCACGGCGGGTCGGGCTCCTCATTGGAAGAAATTCGCGAAGCAATTAGTTACGGGGTTATTAAAATGAATATCGATACGGATACACAGTGGGCTTTCTGGGATGGCGTCCGGGGGTTTGAAGCTAAATACCACGACTATCTTCAAGGGCAGATTGGCAACCCCGAAGGAGAAGACAAACCCAACAAAAAATATTATGACCCGCGCAAATGGCTTCGTGAAGGCGAAGTTTCAATTGTAAACAGGCTGGTTAAAGCTTTTGAAGATTTGAATTGCATCAACAGGGCTTAACCCAATCCGGGAGTTAATAGTTGATATAGGGTTCGAATAATAATATTGAGAGGCTGCCATTTTTTGGCAGCCTTTTTTATGATTGTTTTTTTTCGTTCAAATATTTTTGCATTTTTACAAACCATGCTACAATTAAAGTTGTATATAAATGTAGTTGCAAAGTTGTCTTTATGTCAGGGAAACAATCAAAACGCGATTCGTTTAGTTCTAAATTTGGGGTAATTGCTGCCGCGGCAGGGTCTGCCGTGGGGTTGGGGAATATCTGGAAATTCCCGTACATAACAGGCGTTTATGGCGGTGGTGCATTTTTGTTTGTATACCTTGGTTTTATCCTGGCTATTGGTTTGCCTATTATGTTGTCGGAACTAATTATTGGGCGTAAGTCGAAAAGGAATGCTTTTGGTGCATTTAAAAAGCTTGCCCCAAAGTCGGTTTGGAAATACATCGGGATATTAGGTGTTGCTGCGGCATTTATGATATTGTCTTTTTATGGAGTCATTGCCGGCTGGAGTATCGAATATATTTTCATGGCTGTAGTTGACGGGTTTAAGGATACCAGCCCCGGCGAAATCAGTACAACCTTTACAGCATTCATTGAGTCGCCGGTTAAGCCGGTCGCCTTTCAGTTATTGTTTATGCTGCTTACAGGGGCAATTGTAATTGTTGGTATTCGAAAAGGGATCGAAAAATACACAAAGATATTAATGCCGCTTTTAGTTGTAATCATTATCATACTCGATATTAAAGCAATTTCCCTGAAAGGGTCGGAGGCGGGTTTGAAGTTCCTCTTCCACCCTGATTTCTCAAAACTGACCGGCGAGGGTATCTTAAGTGCTTTGGGGCATGCTTTTTTTTCGTTGAGCCTTGGCATGGGGACATTAATCACTTACGGGTCGTACATTCGTAACGACAACAACCTCCTTAATACTGCCATACAGGTTACTGTTGCCGATACCATAATCGCAGTTCTTGCCGGTATTGCAATATTCCCTGCCGTATTTGCTTTTGGTATCGAACCAAATAGTGGCCCCGGGCTGGTTTTTATAACCCTGCCAAATGTTTTTCAGCAAATGCCGGGAGGGCATATATTCTCAGTTTTATTCTTTGTGTTATTAACAGTTGCCGCTTTAACCTCTGCAATATCAATTCTCGAGGTAGTGGTTGCGTATTTTACCGAAGAGTTGAACATGAAACGTAAATGGGCAACCGTTTTTGCTACAATATTTATTTCATTCCTGGGGATTATTTGTTCTTTATCAATGGGGGTATTTAAAAACCACTCTTTCTACAACCTGAATTTTTTTGACTTACTCGACTGGGTCTCAGCCAATATCCTCTTGCCTTTGGGAGGGTTATTGATCTCATTATTCATGGGATGGTACTTTGGCAGAAAAAAAATCAGGAAAGAACTGGAAAAAGGAGGGCATATCGGTAGTGCCTTACTGAGTATCTTTATGTTCCTGGTGAGATTTATTGCCCCGGTTGCAATTGCAATGGTACTCCTCCACGGTACAGGGTTATTGGACCTTAAGTGGTTTATGCCTGCTAAATAGTCTCTGCAAGAAAACTCTGCAAAATCAGAAATGTTTCTTTTGGCGATATTTTTATTTTTCTCAATTCACTGATGCTCAGGCTCAGGCATCACTTCATCTCCAAAAAGTAAAAATCTCATCCCAAATAATTCATTTCGTAAAATTCGACAGTTTTCTTGCAGAGACTAAATAATACTTTTTGATCTTCCGCATTTTTTCCGTATTTTTTTAGTGATGAAATTCAATGAATTCAAAAGGGCTCTCAGGCAGTACTTCTCATTTACACGAGGAGAAAGGAACGGGGTTTTTATTTTATGTATCCTCCTTTTCCTGTTGATTATTGCAAACTTCGTAATTGATACGTTCGATTTCCAATCAACTTCTGGTTTCACTGAAATAAAAAAAACAATTGCCGAATGGCAACGGGGACAAGAGCTAAGCAACACGCCGGATTATACCAGACTGTTCCCCTTCGACCCAAATACAATAACCAAAGAAAAGTTAGACTCATTACGCCTTCCGGGAATAGTGAAACAAAATATTTTACGGTACAGGGGGAAAGGAGGCAAGTTTAACCAACGGCAGGGGCTCCTGAAAATTTATGGGATGAGTGATAGTATATATGCCTCTATAAAAGATTATATACAGATTGAAAAGATTGCAGGAGTAAAAAAAATACCGCGCCAATATGCAAATGTTACGGAGTACCATTATTTCGACCCTAACAGGGCTACGCCCAATGAATTAAGAGGGATGGGTTTTAATAATTTTCAGATTAAGAATATTGAAAAGTATTGCAGGAAGGGGGGAGTTTTCAAAATAAAAGAAGATTTGCAAAAGATATATGGCATTGAACCGGCATTTTATGAAAAGATTAAAGACTGGGTACTGATCAAAAAAAGACCTGGTACGGTTACCTTTCCCACGGGGAAACATATTTCCGGTTTAATAGAGTTGAATACTGCCGACTCGGCATTGTTGCTCGGATTGAAGGGCATTGGCCCTGTTTTTGCATCGCGCATTATACGTTACAGGAGCCTGCTGGGTGGGTTTTACCATAAACGTCAGTTATTGGAGGTGTATAATCTCAGCCGGGAAACGTATCTGGATATTGAAAAATACCTTTCGGTCGATTCAACGCTGATTGTTAAATTACACCTAAATTTTGCAGATGCCCGTAAATTAGCGAAACACCCATACCTTAGTAAAGGGATTGCTGAGGAAATTGTAGCACACAGGGACAGGTACGGGCCTTATAAATCGTGCAACCAGCTATTGACCGAGGATATTATTCCGGCGCAGTTGTTTTATAAGATAAAGAGGTATGTAACCATCAAATAAAAAGAGTAACTTGCAAGGGAAAGGTTTAAGAGGCTTTTAATTGTAAAAAAATTGTTTTAAATTTGATATACGATGAATATTTTCTAAATTTGCGCCTCAATTTTAAAAAGATAAAACCGAAAAAATATGATTATCATTCCGGTGAAAGAGGGCGAAAATATAGAACGAGCCTTGAAAAGGTTTAAAAGGAAGTTTGAAAAGACAGGCGTAATCAAAGAATTACGTGGGCGCCAAATGTTTACTAAACCTTCTGTAAAAAGAAGAGCGGTAGTTAAAAAGGCTGTTTACATTCAGAGTTTACAGCGTCAGGAAGACTAGCAATAGTGGTTCCTGATAATTTGTGAAAGGGATAAATGAGCCATCAGGAATCGTTTTTAAAATATTTGAAGTATGAGAAGAGGTTTTCTCCTCATACGTGGGTAGCATACAAGAATGACCTCAATCAATTTTTGCAGTATTATACTAAAGTGGCTGGGGAATTTGATGTTAGAAAGGTCGATTCTAAATTGCTGAGAAGTTGGGTAATCTCACTCATGGAAAATAATATCTCTGCAAGGTCGGTCAATCGGAAAGTATCTACAATAAAATCTTTCTTTAAATACCTGATGAAACAGGAAGTGGTCGATAATAACCCTGTTGTAAATATCCCATTACCAAAAATAAGGAAAAAACTCCCCTTTTTTGTTGAAGAAGGTAATTTGCACCACCTGCTTGACGATGGTTATTTCCAGGACAATTTCGAAGGGTTGCGTGATAAATTGATTATTGGCTTATTGTATGGCACCGGAGTAAGGTTGGCAGAGTTGTTGAACCTGAAAGAATCAGATATCAATAAAAAAGAATACCTCATTAAGGTATTGGGTAAGCGCAATAAAGAAAGGATAATCCCATACCCACGGGAGCTTAATAATATTATCGATGCATACCTGGTTTTAAAAAGGGAGCAATTTGGCAACGGGGGAGGTTGGTTGTTGCTTACCGGCAAAGGCGATAAAATTTACGAAAAATTAATATACCGGGTGGTGAAAAATAATTTAGCGAAAGTAACATCCCTCGAAAAGAAAAGCCCGCATGTTATCAGGCATAGTTATGCCACGCACTTATTAAATAACGGAGCCGAACTAAATGCTGTAAAAGAACTACTGGGCCATGCAAGCCTGGCAGCGACACAGGTGTATACCCATACAACATTTAAGAAATTGCAAAATATTTACGAACAAACCCACCCCAGGGGTTAAAAAGAGAATTTGTCATGAATATTAAAGTGAATGCCTTAAATTTCAATCCTGACCCAAAACTGGTCAGCTTTGTAAATAAAAAAGTAAGTAAACTAGATACCTTTTTTGAAGGGATTATCAGTGCAGATGTTTTTTTAAAGGTGTTGAAGCCTGAAACAGCCAATAATAAAGTCTCGGAAATTAAGATTTCTATCCCATCCAAAGATTATTTATTTGCTAAAAAGCATGCAGATTCTTTTGAAGAGGCAGTCGATTTAGCTGTTGATGCAGTTCGTCGTCAATTAGGTAAATACAAAGAAAAGCTGAAGAACAAATAAAAAATCCTGTCCCCGGGCCGGTTTGCCATTGGGGCAATTATCCATTATGTACCATAATTGTGTGAGAGATTGAAAAAAGCCACCTTTTTTTGGATAAATTAATAATCAGGGTAAATCCGAAAAATTGCAACTATTGTTGTGAATTATTTAAAAATATTTTTACATTTGCAAACCCTTTTTGGGCGAGTTCCTGAAACCATTGAAAATAAAGCATTTTAATTAAAATCAAGAATGTTTTAAATCAAAAAAATCAGGGCATATACAAAGTTAGAAATAAAAAATACAACAAAAGCCGGGAAGCAATTTGTACGGGAAACAGGTTAAACCCTGGTGTAATCAGGAAGTATTTTTAAGTTCTGTTAAAGATTTGATAATTTTGTACGGCATTTTTGCTATGATATAGAGTTCGCGGGAGTAGCTCAGCTGATAGAGCATTAGCCTTCCAAGCTAAGGGTCGCGGGTTTGAATCCCGTCTCCCGCTCTATTTTTCTGAGGGTTGAAAATGGATATAATAATCCATTGGCTCATATCTCATCGGGGCTCGTATCTCATTAATGCCGGAGTAGCTCAGGGGTAGAGCGCATCCTTGGTAAGGATGAGGTCACGAGTTCAATTCTCGTCTTCGGCTCAATGATTTGGATATAATTAAAATTAAATTTTTTGGAGTTATGGCTAAAGAACATTTTATAAGGGATAAAGAACATGTCAATATAGGTACTATTGGCCATGTTGACCATGGGAAAACTACCCTTACAGCTGCTATTACAATGGTTTTAGCGAAAAAAGGTCTTTCTGAGATCAAATCGTTCGATTCAATCGACAATGCTCCTGAAGAGAAAGAAAGGGGTATTACAATCAACACTGCTCACGTAGAGTACCAAACCGAAAAACGCCACTACGCGCACGTTGACTGTCCGGGACACGCCGATTACGTGAAAAACATGGTGACAGGTGCGGCTCAGATGGATGGTGCTATCATCGTTGTTGCTGCAACAGATGGCCCCATGCCACAAACCCGTGAGCACATCCTGCTGGCTCGTCAGGTAAACGTCCCTAAATTAGTCGTATTCATGAACAAAGTGGATATGGTTGATGATGAGGAACTTTTGGAGCTGGTTGAGATGGAAATCCGTGAACTATTGGATTTTTATGAATTCGAAGGCGATGAAACACCCGTTATCCAGGGGTCTGCTCTTGGGGCAATGAATGGTGAAAAGAAATGGGAAGATAAAATAATGGAATTGATGGATGCATGCGATAGCTGGATCCCGCTTCCTCAACGTGATGTTGATAAACCTTTCCTTATGCCGGTTGAAGACGTATTCTCAATTACAGGGCGTGGTACAGTTGCTACCGGCCGTATCGAAACCGGGGTTATCCACACAGGCGATGAACTTCAGCTTATCGGGTTAGGTGCCGAAGGACGTAAAACCGTTTGTACAGGTGTTGAAATGTTCCGTAAGATATTGGACGATGGGCAGGCAGGTGATAACGTTGGCCTATTATTGCGCGGTGTTGATAAAAAAGAGATCAAACGCGGGCAGATACTTGCTAAACCTGGTTCAATTACGCCTCATACCAAATTCAAAGCCGAGGTTTACGTATTGAAAAAAGAAGAAGGTGGCCGTCATACTCCATTCCATAATAACTACCGTCCTCAGTTTTACCTGCGTACGCTTGACGTAACCGGTGAAATACAACTTCCTGAAGGACGTGAAATGGTAATGCCCGGAGATAACGTATCAATACAGGTAAACCTGATTTACCCCGTAGCACTTAATGTCGGGCTCCGTTTCGCAATCCGCGAAGGTGGGCGCACGGTTGGTGCCGGGCAGGTTACTGAGATTATTGAATAAGTTTATATCAAAAATATCTAAAATAGTCCTGGGCGTTCATGCCCGGGACTATTTGCGGTTGTAACTCAACAGGGAGTTTTGTTTTTAAGAAACAATGTAAGTTCGAACCTTACCTTCCGGACTAAATTTTAACCAGGGGGAATGAAACTAAAAGTTTATATAGAAGAGGCCTATGAGGAACTGGTATATAAAGTTACCTGGCCAACTTGGAAAGAATTGCAAAACAGTGCATTAATTGTAATGGTTGCTTCCTTTATTATATCACTCTTAATTTTCGTTATGGATATTTCTTTTAAGAACATGATGGAATTTATTTATGGGTCATTTTATTAATTAAACACCTGAGATTGTGATGAGCGACAACAGTAAAAAATGGTATGTTCTTCGTGCGATAGGCGGGAAAGAGAAGAAGGTAAAAGAATATATCGAAAATGAAATCGCGAATGGAGATCTACAGGGGTTTGTTTCACAGGTTTTGATACCTACCGAGAAAGTATATCAAATTCGGAACGGTAAAAAAATCAGTAAAGAAAGAAACTTTTTTCCGGGATATGTCCTTATTGAAGCTACACTGGTTGGTGAGGTTACACATACACTTAGGAATGTTCCTAATGTTATTGGTTTCCTAGGCGACACCAAGGGAGGAGATCCTGTGCCAATGAGGCCAAACGAAGTAAACAGGATTCTCGGAAGAGTTGACGAACTTGCTGAAAACGGGGAAGAACTAAATGTACCTTTCGTAGTAGGTGAAACCATCAAAGTAATCGATGGACCATTCAACGGTTTTAATGGAATCATTGAAGAAATCAATGAGGAAAAGAAAAAACTGAAAGTGATGGTGAAGATTTTTGGGCGAAAAACACCTTTGGAGCTTAGTTTTATGCAAGTTGAAAAGGAGTAAGAACGTTTTAAATTTTTTATATGGCGAAAGAAGTTGCTGGATTAATTAAATTGCAAATACGTGGTGGTGCTGCTAACCCTTCACCGCCGGTAGGGCCAGCATTAGGTGCCAAAGGAGTGAACATAATGCAGTTTTGTAAGCAGTTTAATGGTCGTACACAAGACCAGGCCGGTAAAGTACTACCGGTAATTATAACTGTTTATGCTGACAAATCGTTTGATTTTATAATTAAACAACCTCCTGTGGCTGCCCAACTATTGGAAGCAGCAAAACTTAAAAAAGGTTCTTCCGAACCGAATGTAATCAAAGTAGGGGCGGTAACCTGGGAACAGGTAAAAGGCATTGCCGAAGTTAAAATGTCCGACCTGAATTGTTTTACAGTTGAGTCTGCGATGAAAATGGTTGCTGGGACTGCCAGAAGTATGGGGATCACCATTAAAGGACAATCCCCATTCAGTAATAACTAATAATCGTTTACGATGGGCAGAATTACGAAAAATAAGAAAGCTGCACTTGAGGAACTCGAAAAAGGGAAACTATATACACTTACTGAAGCAAGTGAATTAGTGAAGAAAATTTCTTACACTAAATTTGACGCTTCGGTAGATATAGATATCCGGCTTGGAGTCGACCCAAGGAAAGCTAACCAGATGGTAAGAGGTGTAGTTTCGTTACCCCATGGAACAGGTAAGGAAGTTTGTATATTAGCATTGGTAACTCCTGACAAAGAACAGGAAGCAAAAGATGCTGGTGCCGATTATGCAGGATTGGATGAATACATCACAAAAATCAAAGATGGCTGGACCGATTTTGATGTGGTTATAACTATGCCCCCGGTAATGGGGAAAGTAGGCCCGTTAGGCAGGGTACTTGGCCCGCGTGGGCTGATGCCGAACCCTAAAAGCGGTACGGTAACCATGGATATTGGTAAAGCTATTCGGGAAGTAAAGCAGGGTAAAATAGATTTTAAAGTAGATAAATTTGGCATTGTGCATACATCTATCGGGAAAATATCATTCCCTCCCGAGAAGATCAAAGAAAATGCTACTGAATTTATTAACATGATAAATAAGTTGAAGCCTGCTGCTGCAAAAGGTACATACATTAAAAGTATTTACTTATCCAGTACCATGAGTCCTGGTATCCAGGTTGAAATAAAATCAGTATCAGAAGAGTAAAATAGAGTGAGTATGAAAAGATCCGATAAACAAATAATTATTGATAGTTTAACAGAACAGATCAATTCGAGCAATCACTTTTACCTGGCTGATATTAGCGAGTTGAATGCATCTGATACAAGTGATTTAAGGAGACTATGCTTTAACCAAGAAGTAAAACTGGTTGTTGTAAAGAATACGCTATTGCGTAAAGCTTTAGAAAGTTCTGATAAACAGGCTGATGAGCTTTATGATGTCTTGAAGGGAAATACCTCGGTTATGTTTACCGAAAATGGCAATGTCCCCGCTAAATTGATCAAAGAATTTAGGAAAAGACATGACCGCCCGATTTTAAAAGGCGCTTATGTTGAAGAATCAATTTATATGGGCGATAACCAAATTGACACTTTGGTTGCTATAAAATCGAAGAACGAACTTATTGCCGATGTGGTAGCCCTGTTACAGTCACCTATGAAAACTGTTGTTTCACAATTACAGTCTGGTGCGAATATTTTACACGGTGTATTACAAACACTTGGAGAGAAAGAATAATTTTTTGAGTAATAAATTAAAATTAAATAAAAATGGCAGATTTAAAACAGCTTGCAGAAGAGTTAGTAAACTTGACTGTTAAAGAGGTTAACGAATTAGCTGAAATCCTTAAGGAAGAGCATGGTATCGAACCGGCAGCTGCAGCAGTAGCTGTTGCTGGGCCGGCAGCCGGTGCTGGCGAAGAAGGTGGAGCAGCCGAACAAACAGAATTCGATGTAATTTTAAAAGCAGCAGGGCAATCGAAACTAGCGGTTGTTAAACTTGTAAAAGAATTAACAGGCCTTGGCTTGAAAGAAGCAAAAGGTGTAGTTGACGAAGCTCCGAAAGCTATTAAAGAGAAAATATCGAAAGACGAAGCCGAAGCTCTAAAAGCACAGCTGGAAGAAGCTGGTGCAGAGGTTGAAGTTAAATAAAATTCTACTAGGCCTTGTAAAGGTTAATACGGTTTAGAATCTTATCATAAATCGACACGATGAGGTTCTAAACCTTTTTGTGTATTTATATTTTACTATACTTTAAAACAGTATAAATACATGTATGTAAATACTGAAAAAGAGAGGATTAATTTTTCCTCCACACAGACCAGGTTTGATTATCCTGACTTTTTAGAAGTACAAGTTAAATCATTTAGGAATTTCTTCCAGTTAGGGACTACTCCCGAAAACAGGAAAAGTGAAGGGTTATACAGGGTTTTCGAAGAGAATTTCCCGTTATCTGATACAAGGAATAATTTCGTCCTCGAATTTATTGACTATCAGGTTGACCCGCCTCGCTATTCTATTGAGGAGTGTAATGAGAGGGGATTGACATATAGCGTGCCCTTAAAGGCAAAGTTGAAACTTTACTGTACCGATCCGGAACATGAAGATTTTGATACCGTTATTCAGGACGTATACCTGGGCACAGTCCCTTATATGACCGATAGGGGTACTTTCGTTATTAATGGTGCCGAAAGGGTAATTGTATCTCAGTTACACCGTTCGCCGGGCGTTTTCTTCGGGCATAGCCTGCACGCAAACGGAACGAAATTGTATTCGGCAAGGGTTATCCCTTTTAAAGGGTCATGGATTGAATTTGCTACGGATATCAATAGTGTGATGTTCGCATACATCGACAGGAAGAAAAAATTGCCTGTTACAACATTGTTGCGTGCTATTGGATACGAAAGTGATAAAGATATTCTTGAAATATTCAACCTTGCAGACGAAGTTAAAGTCTCTAAATCGGGGCTTAAGAAAATAATCGGGCGCAGGCTGGCCGCACGTGTCTTAAAATCGTGGGTCGAAGATTTTGTCGATGAGGATACAGGGGAAGTTGTATCTATCGAACGTAATGAAGTAATTATCGACCGCGAAACAGTTGTTGAAGAAGGCCATATTGAAGACATATTGGATTCAGGAGTGAAAACAATCCTACTTCATAAAGAAGACCAAAACCAACAGGATTACTCGATTATTTACAATACACTCCAAAAAGACCCGTGTAACTCGGAAAAAGAGGCAGTGCTTCATATCTACAGGCAGCTACGTAATGCCGAACCACCGGATGAAGCTACAGCCCGTGATGTTATTGATAAGCTTTTCTTCTCAGACAAACGCTACGACCTGGGCAATGTTGGCCGTTACCGGATCAATAAAAAGCTTGGGCTCGATATTGATATGAGTACGAAAGTATTGACACGGGAAGATATTATTGAAATTATTAAGTATCTGATACAATTGGTTAATTCAAAAACCGATGTCGATGATATTGACCACCTGAGCAACCGTAGGGTACGTACCGTAGGCGAACAAATGTACAACCAGTTTGGCGTTGGTTTAGCCAGGATGGCACGTACTATCCGCGAACGTATGAATGTGCGTGACAATGAGGTCTTTACACCTATTGACCTGATCAACTCAAAAACCCTGTCTTCGGTGATCAACTCTTTCTTTGGGACAAATGCACTGTCGCAGTTTATGGACCAGACCAACCCGTTGGCAGAAATGACCCATAAACGCAGGATGTCGGCATTAGGGCCAGGTGGGCTGTCGCGCGAAAGAGCAGGTTTTGAAGTTCGCGATGTACACTTCACACACTACGGAAGGTTGTGCCCGATTGAAACCCCTGAAGGGCCAAATATCGGGTTGATATCATCGTTGTGTGTTTTTGCAAAAATTACCGATTTAGGGTTTATTTCAACCCCTTACCGGAAGGTTAAAGATGGGAAGGTTGACTTATCCGATGAAGGTGTCGTTTATTTGACAGCCGAAGAAGAAGAAGGCAGCATAATTGCCCAGGCAAACGCCCCGATTGATGAAGAAGGGAATTTTGTGAACCAGAAAGTTAAATCCAGGTTGGATGGCGATTATCCGGTAATTGATAAAGGGGAAGTTAAGTTAATGGATGTTGGCCCGAACCAGATTGCTTCGGTTGCAGCTTCGTTAATTTCATTCCTGGAACACGATGATGCCAACCGTGCTTTGATGGGGTCAAACATGATGCGCCAGGCTGTGCCGCTCCTCCGCCCCGAAACACCTATTGTAGGGACAGGGCTCGAAGCACGTGCAGCAAGCGACTCACATATCCTGGTTAAAGCAGAGGCCGACGGAGTGGTCGAATATGTTGACGCAACTATGATAGTTGTCCGCTACGATATGTCAGAAGAAGACCGTTATGTAAGCTTCGACCCCGAAGTAGTAACATACAATCTCCCAAAATATAGTAAAACAAACCAGGGGACGACTGTCGACCTGAAACCAATTGTTAAAAAAGGCCAGCGGATCAAAGCCGGGCAGATTTTAACAGAAGGTTATGCTACACAAAATGGGGAGTTGGCCTTAGGCCGGAACCTGATGGTTGCATTTATGCCCTGGCAGGGGTATAACTATGAGGATGCTATTGTAATCTCTGAAAGAATTGTCCGTGAAGATATCTTCACTTCAGTGCATATTGATGAATACAGTTTAGAGGTCAGGGATACAAAACGCGGTGTAGAAGAATTTACGTCCGACATACCGAATGTTAGCGAAGAAGCTACAAGCAACCTTGATGAAAATGGATTAATCAGAATTGGAGCCGATGTGCAACCCGGTGATATCCTGATAGGTAAAATTACACCTAAAGGGGAGTCAGACCCTTCTCCTGAAGAAAAATTATTGAGGGCTATTTTTGGTGACAAAGCCGGCGATGTGAAAGATGCTTCATTAAAAGCTTCTCCTTCATTAAGCGGAGTTGTTATCGATAAAAAGTTATTCTCAAGGGTTGCTAAAGAGAAAAAAGGTAAACTTGCAACAAAGCCGTTGCTCGACCAGATTGATGAAAAATTCGATCGCGTAGTTACTTCTCTTCGCAATAAACTGGAAGAAAAACTCTTTGCCCTTGTGGGAGGTAAAACTTCACAGGGTGTAAAAGACTATTTCGGTACCGAAATTGTTGGGAAAGGAGTTAAATTCACCTTGAAACAGATTCAGGAGATTGATTATTTGAACATCAATCCAAATAAATGGACTACAGATAAAGTGAAAAATAACCTTGTATTCAGGCTTATTAATAACTTTATCATGAAGTACAAAGAAGCTGATTCCGTTGCACGAAGAGAACGTTATAATGTAACCATTGGAGATGAACTCCCTGTTGGGATCATACAATTGGCAAAAGTTTACATAGCTAAGAAACGTAAACTGCAAATTGGTGATAAAATGGCAGGGCGGCACGGAAACAAAGGTATTGTATCCAGGGTGGTTCGTGCCGAGGATATGCCATTCCTTGCCGATGGGACTCCTGTTGATATTGTATTGAATCCTCTGGGTGTGCCGTCAAGGATGAACCTTGGGCAGATTTATGAAACGGTGCTTGGATGGGCCGGAAAAGAGTTAGGGTTGACTTTTTCTACCCCGATTTTTGATGGTGCTTCAATCGAGCAGATAACAGAATATACTGAAAAGGCCGGTGTGCCAAAGTTTGGGAAAACTGTTTTATATAATGGCGAAACAGGCCAGCCGTTCGACCAGCCGGCAACCGTTGGTATCATTTATATGATGAAACTCGGCCACATGGTCGAAGACAAGATGCACGCCCGTTCAATTGGGCCCTATTCACTTATTACACAGCAGCCATTGGGAGGTAAAGCCCAGTTTGGAGGCCAGCGTTTTGGTGAAATGGAAGTATGGGCACTTGAAGCATTTGGTGCATCACACATGTTACAGGAGATTTTGACTGTTAAATCTGATGATGTCCTGGGAAGGGCTAAAGCCTACGAATCAATAGTCAAAGGCGAGCCAATGCCACAGCCAGGCATTCCCGAATCTCTCAATGTGCTATTACACGAATTAAGAGGCCTTTGCCTAAGTGTAAGAATGGAATAATATGAGAACGATACTGGAATAGAATGTTCTTTTTATTTAAATATTAATTAGCTTATTATATGGCATTTAGAAAAGATAATAAAGCAAAAAGCAATTTCTCCAAGATTTCGATCAGCCTTTCATCGCCCGAGGAAATTCTTGAAAGGTCGTTTGGTGAAGTTCTAAAGCCAGAAACCATCAATTATAGAACATACAAGCCTGAACGCGATGGCCTATTTTGTGAGAGGATTTTTGGGCCTGTAAAAGACTACGAATGTCATTGTGGCAAATACAAACGTATTCGTTATAAAGGCATTGTTTGCGACCGTTGTGGTGTCGAAGTCACCGAGAAAAAGGTCAGGCGCGAACGTATGGGGCATATCTCACTGGTTGTTCCGGTGGCACACATCTGGTACTTCAAGTCGTTACCCAATAAAATAGGCTACCTTTTGGGTTTGCCTACTAAAAAGCTTGATACAATTATTTATTACGAGCGCTATGTAGTTATAAACCCGGGTGTAAAAGCCGTTGATGGTATTAAAGAGCTTGATTTCCTGACTGAAGAGGAATACCTGGATATACTCGATTCGTTACCAAAGGAAAACCACCTCCTTGACGATGACGACCCAAATAAATTCATCGCCAAAATGGGGGCTGAGGCATTGCATGAAATTTTAATGCGGCTCGAACTTGATGATTTATCATATACATTACGCCATAAGGCCAATACGGAAACTTCGCAGCAACGTAAAAATGAAGCATTAAAACGCCTTCAGGTTGTTGAGGCATTCAGGGCAAGTAAAAACCTGAACCGGCCTGAATGGATGATTGTAAAGGTAGTACCTGTTATTCCTCCCGACCTTCGTCCGTTGGTGCCGCTTGATGGCGGGCGTTTCGCAACTTCCGACCTGAACGACCTTTACCGTAGGGTAATAATCAGGAACAACCGGTTAAAAAGGTTAATTGAAATTAAAGCTCCTGAGGTTATTTTACGAAATGAAAAACGGATGCTACAGGAAGCCGTTGATTCACTTTTCGATAACTCAAGGAAATCGAATGCAGTTAAAACCGAGAATAACCGTGCATTGAAGTCATTGTCCGATAGTTTAAAAGGGAAACAAGGCCGTTTCCGCCAGAACTTATTGGGTAAACGTGTCGACTATTCTGCACGTTCGGTTATTGTGGTTGGCCCTAAACTCAGAATCCACGAATGCGGGTTACCTAAGAATATGGCTGCGGAACTGTACAAGCCTTTTGTAATCAGGAAACTGATTGAACGAGGTATTGTAAAAACGGTAAAATCAGCAAAGAAAATTGTTGACAGGAAAGACCCCATAGTTTGGGAGATACTGGAGAATGTGCTGAAAGGGCATCCCGTGCTACTTAACCGTGCACCAACTCTGCACAGGCTTTCTATTCAGGCTTTCCAGCCGGTTCTTATCGAAGGCAAGGCAATTCAGTTGCACCCGTTGGTATGTACCGGTTTCAACGCCGACTTTGATGGCGACCAGATGGCAGTCCACCTTCCATTGGGTAATGCAGCAATATTAGAGGCACAATTGTTAATGCTTGCCTCACACAACCTGCTTAATCCGGCCAATGGTGCGCCTATAACCGTGCCTTCACAGGATATGGTTCTTGGTTTATATTATATGACAAAACCACGGGAAGGTGCACCAAATGAAGGTATGACCTTCTACTCGGCTGAAGAGGTTATTATTGCCCACAACGAAGGGGTTGTAGGTATGCACACTGTTATTAAGGTGAAAGTGGAAGATGTTGATGAAAATGGTGAGCATTTTAACCATATTATTGAAACCACGGTAGGCAGGGTATTATTCAATGAATTTGTCCCAAGGGAGGCCGGTTATATAAATCAATTGCTGACCAAGAAATCGCTTAGGACAATCATTTCAGAAGTATTTAAGAAATGCGGTAATGCAAACACTGTTGCTTTCCTCGATGCAATCAAGGACCTTGGGTATTCCATGGCCTACAAAGGAGGGCTTTCGTTTAACCTTGGCGATGTGATTATCCCTGACGACAAAAAAGAAATAGTTGAACATGGGTATCAGGAGGTCGAAGAAGTGATGTCTAACTATAATATGGGGTTTATTACGAATAATGAACGTTATAATCAGGTAATTGACATTTGGACTCATGCCAACTCAAAGTTAACCAACTCGGTAATGAAAACATTGAGTACCGATATGGAAGGGTTCAACTCCGTATATATGATGCTCGACTCAGGTGCCCGTGGTTCAAAAGAACAAATCCGCCAGCTGTGTGGAATGAGGGGGTTGATGGCTAAGCCACAAAAATCCGGTTCTACCGGTTCTCAGATTATTGAAAACCCGATTTTAGCAAACTTTAAAGAGGGGCTTTCGGTACTTGAGTATTTTATTTCAACACACGGCGCACGTAAAGGGTTGGCCGATACCGCCCTTAAAACAGCCGATGCCGGATACCTTACCCGGCGTTTGGTAGATGTTGCCCAGGATGTAATTATTTCTGAATCCGATTGTGGTACTCTTCGCGGGTTAGTTGCTTCGGCAGTGAAAAATAATGAAGAAGTTGTAGCCTCTCTGTACGACAGGATTTTAGGGCGTACATCGGTACATGATATTTACCACCCGCTGAATGGGGAGTTAATCGTGAGATCGGGCGAAGAATTAGATGAAAATGTCTCTCAGATAATTGAAAATTCTCCAATAGAAACAGTTGAGATACACTCTGTATTAACATGCGAATCAAGTGTTGGTGTTTGTGCAAAATGTTACGGGCGGAACCTTGCTTCGGGCAAACTTGTTCAAAAAGGAGAGGCTGTAGGAGTAATTGCAGCACAGTCTATTGGCGAACCGGGGACACAGCTTACCCTGCGTACTTTCCATGTTGGGGGTATTGCCGGGAATATTTCTGCTCAGTCGATGGTTGAGTCAAAATATGATGGGTATGCCGATATTGAAGAACTGCGTACTGCCCAATATATTGAAGAGGACGGCAGTAAAGTAGATATCGTTGTTAGTCGTTTGGCTGAATTAAAGATTATTGATAAAAATACAAATATCCCGCTTTCAACCCACCCGCTACCGTATGGTGCAAAACTGTATATTAGAAATGGCGATAAGGTTAAAAAAGGGCAATTAATATGCGAGTGGGACCCGTATAATGGTGTAATCATTACCGAATACAACGGAAAAGTTGAATTTGAAAACCTTATTGAAGGGATTACTTACCGTGAGGAATCAGATGAACAAACCGGGTATAACGAATGTGTGGTTATTGAAACCAGGGATAAAACTAAAAACCCGACATTGAGGATCCTTGATGATAAAGGGGTTATGATCCGTTCGTATAACCTGCCGGTAGGAGGGCATATTTCCGTTGAAAACAACGAAAAAGTCCGGGCAGGGCAGGTATTGGTGAAAATCCCAAGGGCATCAGGCAAAGCAGGCGATATAACCGGTGGACTTCCACGTGTTACCGAATTATTCGAGGCAAGGAACCCATCTAACCCGGCTGTTGTGTCAGAGGTTGATGGAGAAGTTTCACTGGGTAAAATAAAAAGGGGTAACCGCGAAATTATTGTTACGGCTAAAACAGGGAATATGAAAAAATACCTTGTGCCACTCTCAAAACAGATATTGGTACAGGAGAACGATTATATCCGTGCCGGCACTCCATTATCTGACGGAGCTATTACTCCTTCCGATATTTTAGCAATTAAAGGGCCTACGGCTGTTCAGGAATATATCCTTAATGAGGTACAGGATGTTTACCGTATGCAGGGGGTGAAAATCAACGATAAACATTACGAGGTGATTATTCGCCAGATGATGCGTAAGGTTGAAATTGTAGACCCGGGTGATACGCGGTTCCTTGAGAAGAAGGTTGTTGATAAGAATGACTTCCTGCAGGAAAACGACTGGATTTATAATAAAAAGGTTGTTGTAGACCCGGGTGATGCTCCCGACCTTAGGTCAGGGCAGATTATTTCTGCACGTAAACTGCGTGATGAGAACTCTATGCTCAGAAGGAAAGATAAGAAACTGATTGAGGTACGTGAAGCAATTCCTGCTACTTCAAGCCAGATACTGCAAGGTATAACCAAGGCTTCTCTTCAAACCAGGAGTTGGTTGTCGGCAGCTTCTTTCCAGGAAACAACAAAAGTGTTGAACGAAGCAGCAATCCATGGTAAAACCGATTACCTCGATGGATTGAAAGAAAACGTTATTTGCGGGCATCTTATCCCTGCAGGTACCGGGCTCAAAGAGTATAGGAACCTGGTTGTCGGCTCAAAATCTGAATATGATAAACTGGTTGAGATGAAAGAATCAAAATAATTTAGCATGGAAAGCATGGACAATAAAAAACAACAAGGGCAGCAATTGAATATTGAATTGAGCGAAGACGTAGCCCAGGGGATCTATTCGAACCTGGCTGTTATTACTCATTCAAGCTCAGAGTTTGTAATCGATTTTGTGCGCATTATGCCAGGTATTCCTAAGGCAAATGTTAAATCCAGGATTATTTTAACGCCTGAACATGCCAAAAGGCTTTTATTGGCACTTCAAGACAATATCAAAAAGTTTGAAGCAGTCAATGGCACTGTAAATATTAAGGGTGGGCATAACCCATTGATGCCACCAATGACTTTTGGAGGGCCTACGGCACAGGCATAATCAGGTTTTTTTACGATATGGTTAAAAGGGGGTAGTAATACCTCCTTTTTTTTTGCATTTTGCAGCCTCTAGTAATGAAAGTTGTTTAAAGTCCAAATGAAATTAATTAATTTTTAGTTTGTAGATTGGACATCAAACCAACTTCAATAAATAGTATTTTTTTGAGCCATCTATAAAAATATCATTGGTGATATTCCTAAATACTCCCTAACTTTAAACCATGAAAAGTTTGCGGAATGCTGTAAAATATTATTGGCTTGTCACCCTTTTAATTGCCGGGCTGAATAAAACCGGCCTCGCCGAGGTGCAAAAACCTTTACTTTTCCAATACCTGACAACAGCTGACGGTTTGCCTCAAAATACTGTTGATTACATATTTCAGGATAGTAGGGGCTTTATGTGGTTTGCTACATGGAACGGGCTTTGCAAATACGATGGGTATAATTGGTATATCTTCCAAAAAGGCGAATCAACACTCAATTTCCCCGATAATTTTGTACGGACATTATGCGAAGATCTGAATGGCAACCTCTGGGTTGGCACCGGGAAAGGATTGGTGATATATGATTATTTAAAGAACCAGTTTTTTATACCCGATGCCTTAAAACCCCAATGTGGGCATCTTTCAATTACTAATATCTCGCTTGGGAATAAAGGAGAAATCTTTATATGTACCGAAAATCATGGATTGTTTAGAGTTACAATGGAAACACAGGATGATAATCCACAATTGGTGGCTTATAGCATTGACCA
>JAADGO010000141.1 GCA_013152355.1 Chlorobiota bacterium | reverse complement strand
CAAACCCTCTGGGTTTGAAGGAAATTTCTTTTTGTTCAGAGTTGCTAAAATTTATGCATAAGTTTTTATTATCCACCAGAAATATGAAATGTGCAAATAAAAAGAGTTGCAAATTAAATATCTGCAACTCTTTTGAAAATCATGTGGGAACAACTGGATTCGAACCAGTGACCCCCTGCTTGTAAGGCAGGTGCTCTGAACCAGCTGAGCTATGCTCCCAAAAATATTTCCTGTACGTACCTCCCTTTTTGAAAAGGCGTTGCAAATATAAAACCATTTTTCAGTTCTGCAAAAAAGAAATAAAAAAAACAAGGCAAGGCAAACCATTGTTAAACCACCTCGGCAACTACAAAAGTGCTGCCCCCGATAAAAATCAGGTCCTCTTTTCCGGCATTCTTTTTTGCTGCTGCCAAAGCCTCCTCCACGGTTGGGAATAGCTCCCCGTGCAAACCATTTTTACGTGCTTTTTCAGCTAGTGTGTTTTCATTCATTGCCCGGGGAATATTGGCTTTTGTAAAATAATACCTGGCATTTTTCGGCAAAAGGGCTAGTATTTCAGAAGGGTCTTTATCTGCAACCAGACCAAGTACAAAATGAAGTTTCTTATACGCTATCTGATTAATCTGTGCAACCACTTCCCTGACCCCATCTTCATTATGCCCTGTATCGCATATTATTGCCGGGTTGGACCCAATTACCTGCCATCTTCCCATAATCCCTGTCAACGCGCTGGTTTGAGCCAGCCCTTCGTACAAATTTGCCTTTGAAATATTCCAGCCCTTTTTTTTCAACAGCTCAACAGTTTTCAACACGGCAGGTAAATTCTTAAGTTGATACATTCCTGCAAGGTCGAGTTTTAAATCAGGAAACACCACTTTATCCTTCATCCTCACATTTACGATTTGTTTGCCATCTAATCCCCGCATCGAATAATCTGCCGTAAATTCCTGGTCGGCAAAACAGAGCGGCACCCTTTTTTGCTGTGCTATACGTTCAAATATCCCGGCTACCTCTTTTTGTTTCTGCCCAATAATTACAGGAACCCCTGATTTAATAATCCCTGCTTTCTCCACAGCGATTAGTTCCGGCGTGCCACCCAGCAAAGAGGTGTGGTCCAGCCCGATATTTGTAATTATACTTATTTCAGGGTGGATAATGTTTGTTGAATCAAGCCTGCCCCCAAGCCCCACCTCAATTACCGCAATATCAACATTTTGTTGTGAGAAATAATCAAAAGCCAGGGCTACGGTAAGTTCGAAAAACGAAGGCTCCAGTTTCCATTCAATATTCTTCTTCTGAAAATCATTAACCCAACGAACAACCTCCTCCTTTGATATCATCTTACCATCCACCCTGACCCGTTCTCTGAAATCCTTTAAATGTGGCGATGTATAAAGCCCGGTTTTGTACCCGGCTTTTTGCAGGATTGCAGCAACCATGTGAGATACAGAGCCTTTCCCATTGGTGCCGGCAATATGGATAGTTTTATAATTTTGATGAGGGCTGCCGTATTTTTGATCCAAAACAAGCGTATTCCCCAGCGTGTTTTTATAAGCAGCCGGGCCGCTTCGCTGGAACACAGGCAACTTATTTATCAGGAAGTCCAGGGTTTTGTTGTAACTATTCATAAAAAACTTATTAACCGCTGCAAGTTTATTAAATTAAATGGAATACAATTTTTTTAAGGCTAATTTTTCTACTTTTAAAGCAAACATGACAAACGTACATTCTATGGTAAAGGCTAAAAAGAAAAGCAAAATATTTGTCATTGACACCAATGTTATTTTGCACGACCACACTTGTATCTACAAATTTGAGGACAACGACATAGTTCTTCCCATCACCGTATTAGAGGAATTGGATAAGTTTAAACGGGGAAATGATTTAATTAATTTCCAGGCAAGGGAATTTGTCCGTAAACTTGACGAGTTAGTTGGCGATGAACCTTTTAACGGTGGAAGACCGTTAGGCCCCGGCAAGGGGATAATCAAAATTGAAACAGGGAAACCCCCATCGGACGAAATCCTGGCATCATTCCGTGAAGATATTCCCGACCACCGTATTTTAGCCATTGCCGATTTCACCGCTAAAAAATTCCCCGACCGAAAAACCATCCTGGTAAGTAAGGATATTAACCTTCGGATGAAAGCAAAATCTGTTGGCATCTATGCTGAAGATTATAAAACGGATATTGTCACCGATGAAAGCATCCTGGATAAATCTGTTTCTCTGTTTGAAGGGTTCAATGATGCACTGATTGAGAAATTATACGAATCAGGGTCGATTAACCCTGAAGAAGAAGGGTGGAAATACAATTTTGAAGCCAACGAATGTTTTATAATAAAAGGAGCCAAGTCAAGTGTACTGGCAAGGTTCGACCCATGGGCAAAACGGGTGTTCAGGGTTGAGAAAAAGACAGCCTATGGGATTAAGCCCCGAAATGCCGAGCAAACTTTTAGCCTGAATGCACTGATGAGCCCCGAAATTAAATTGGTAGCACTCACCGGGAAAGCCGGAACAGGGAAAACCCTGCTTGCCCTGGCCGCAGCAATAGAACAGCACAAAAGTTTCGAACAGATTTTACTGGCACGGCCAATTGTTGCACTGAGCAATAAAGACCTGGGGTTCCTGCCCGGCGATGCTTCAGAAAAAATAAATCCTTACATGCAGCCCCTTTTCGACAATCTTTCGGTAATAAAGCATGTATTTAATCCTCGAAGTAACGAATACCAGAGAATTGAGGAACTGGTTAAAGAGGAACGGCTGGTAATCACCCCGCTGGCATTCATCAGGGGAAGGAGCCTTTCAAACTCCTATTTTATTATTGATGAAGCACAAAACTTAACACCCCACGAAATAAAAACCATTATTACCAGGGCCGGAGAGGGGACAAAAATGGTGTTCACGGGCGACATGCAACAAATTGATTCGCCTTACCTTGATATGAAGTCGAACGGGCTAGCTTACCTTATCGACAGGATGCGCAACCAGGATTTATTTGCCCATGTAAACCTTATGAAAGGAGAAAGGAGCTACCTCGCCGAACTGGCCAGTAACCTTTTGTAAAAGAATACTTTTGAGGCTAAGGGATTGTGAAGAAATAACCTAACCGTTTTGACTCGTTCTCTTGCACGCTAACTTCGTTAAAAAGCCTCGCCGTAGCTATGGCTATG
>JAADGO010000199.1 GCA_013152355.1 Chlorobiota bacterium | reverse complement strand
TTGTTGCCAGCAAATAATAAATAAAGACCACCCATACCCATAAGGTCATGGATGCAAAGCCCGGGGTCAGCCCTGCCAGTATCTTAGCCGGGCCTATGATAAAAACAGCCCCGACAATCACCATTAACAAGACGGTAAACCCTCTCATAAATTGTTTAGTACCATTCCCCATGTAAATACCAACAATTTCGGTAATACTCAGCCCTTTGTGTTTAATGGAAAGCATGCCTGAGAAATAATCATGGACTGCCCCGGCAAAAATCGACCCCAGCACAATCCAGATGAAGGCAACCGGACCCCACATGGCTCCTGCAACAGCTCCGAATATTGGCCCCAGCCCGGCAATATTCAAAAATTGAATCAGGAAAATACGCCACCAGGGCATGGGTAAATAATCCACGCCATCATTCATCGAATAGGCAGGTGTTTGACGATTGGGGTCAATCCGGGCAATACGCTCAACAAATCTGGAGTAAAAAGAGTATCCCAGTAACAATACAGCCAAACAGACGAAGAATGTAATCATAGTTCAAGTACTTATTCTCCCGAAAGATTCCTTGTAAACAAATTCTAAAGAGCCACTAAAATACTAAATGTTTTCAAAATAGCCGATAGGTTTTTTTCTACATGTCCTATCCTCGTTAAAAGGATATTTATTTGCCAGGGCTGCCACGGGTTCATCATCAGTCCACACCCGGGTTGCTCAGTATATCATTCAAGCTTCTCTTTTTCGATATCCGTTTGGTTTATCCACCCTGCTTTAACATTCTCACCCGCCATGAAACGGTTATAAAAATTACGCGTGGCTTTTTGCGCATAAGGGTAAGTATCAAAAATGCCACCATTGCCAAGAATCCGCGGGTCGCCTTCTGCTTTGAGCTCATTGTCCATTTGTTCAACCAACCCGGCTTTTATAACTGCATATTGAGAATCGTCTGCCAGGTTATTCACGCATTCCGGGTCTTCCGATATTTTATACAACTCTTCCGAAGGGTTTTTACCAAAGTTCATGTCCCAAAGCCAACTTTCCCCGTTTTTCCGCCGGTCGTTCAGAATCCATGTTTTAGTAGGCGAGCCATCGCAGTTCATATAACCTGTTTCGGGGTTTCCGGCAGGCCAACGTTCAGGATGATAATTCCTCAAATACAAGAACTCACCAGTAACGATACCCCGGACCGGATAGCCCTGGTCATTCGGCCGCCCCACATCATGCCGTTCTTTTCCGATCACCATAAAACCACGCCCTTTGGCACCGGGCTCATCAAATAATACGGGCATCAGACTTTTACCTTCAATCTCCTGCATACCACTTTCACTTTCAGGTATCCCTGCAATGTCTAAGAAAGTGGGGGCAAAATCGGTAAAACTTACAAAATCTTCAATCACTCTTCCCGGGTTTACAATTCCTTTTGGCCACATCATCGCAAGCGGCAAATGATTGGAAAGCTCATATTCCTGCCCCTTTACCCGGGGGAAAGGCATGCCATTGTCCGCAGTCACCACAATCAGCGTATTGTCAAGCATCCCGTTTTCTTTAAGCTCCTCTATCATCCGGCTTAAATGCTTGTCAAAATATTCGATCTCGAACGCATAATCGAGCAAATCGTAACGAACCGTATCATTATCAGGCCAAAACCCAAAAACATGGCCAATCTCATCCAGGCTTTTGCCACCCTTATCCACCCCCGATTTAAATTCGTAAGCCCGGTGCGGTTCAGTTGAACCATACCAAAAGCAGAACGGCTTTCCTTCTTTATTGGCTTTCAGGAAAGCTTTAAAATTTGAAGCATAATCGATTTTTGAGATACCATCTGTAGGAGGTATAGTTTTAATTTTGCTAAATGAAGGGCCAAGTAATCCTCTTTTTTTCCCGTTAACCACTCCCGGGTTCCCGGGTGCCCAGCCTTTGGCAGTATACCCAACAAAATAACCATTATCCCTGAGTGCTTCGGCATAAGTTTTAAACTTAGCAGGGAAAAATGGGACATGGTTTGCTGCTGCTTCCAACTGCCACGAATTACGCCCGGTAATAATACATGCCCTTGAAGGAGCGCACTTGGCATTAGGTGTGTATGCATTTGTAAACAGGAGCCCCCGGCTTGCTACCCAGTCGAACGCTGGCGTTTTAATCCATTCACAACCATAGGCCCCGGCATGGGGAAACGACTGGTCATCGGCTATACAGAATAAAATATTGGGGCGTTGAAGATCCTTTTCCTGATTGCAACTTACAAATGAGACTAATAATAAACAAAAAGTTGCTAATACGTTAATCTTTATCATCGACTATTTATTTGTTCCGACTATTATAAACTATCCCCCCCCTTAACACCCTTGAATTCCCTAAAGCCTGATTGCCAGGCTTTAGGGAATTCAAAGATGGGTAATTGTAACCTTTTAAGCAGCCTCCATACCCGGCTAAACACCAGGGGTTATTCCTGTAATTTCATTACCTGTAAAACCATAACCCCATGGCTTGGGATACTTTCTGCGGTAAACGAGTCTTTAAACAGCCCTAAATTTTTATGTTCCCAAATATCACTGACATTTAGTTCCCCATTCAAACCTAATTCCTGCCAGTCAACTTTAATATCAGCAGGCTTGTCGCTCCGGTTAAGTAAAGCAACAGCCTTACGGTTGCCAGACAACTCCTTTACCCAGACTTCAATATCCCCATCATCTCTAATCCTTTGTGCCTGTTTCCCTAATGGATCCTGATTAACGGCGATCATCCCTTTATTGGTAAGGATTTCGGTAATTTCAGGCTTCATTGTCCGCAGGTCGTTTCCGGCCATCAATGGAGAAGCTACCATGCACCACATAACAAAATGGGTGCGGTATTCATTCAGGTTCATTTTAACTTTTGAGATTTTGCCCCATACCTGTTCGATATTTGTATTTCCTACCTCCAGCATATCAATGTCGTTCCAGTACCCGGGCCCGGCATATTGCCATAAATCAACAGTTGTTTCAAGGCAATATAACATCCTGTCCCAATTGTCTTTGATGTCTTTACTTGTACGGTGCATGTGTGCTACACCTTTCACCCATGGCAATGAGTTATCCTCCGTCATTTCGGTACACTTATCATGTACACTGTATACAATCGGGCGATTGGTACTATAAAGGTAATCCCGCATTAATTCAAATGCAGCACGGCATTCTGATTCAGAAGTCTGTTTTACTTCAGCCATTGTTTTTGGATACCTGCACCAGTCATATTTCAGGAAATCGACACCCCAGGATGCGTAATCATTGGCATCGATTTGTTCATGCCCCAGGCTTCCCATCAGTTTTTGGCAGGTGTAACAGCCGGGTGAAGAATAAATCCCGAATTTTAACCCCAGGCTATGGATATAATCGGCCAAAGGTTTAATCCCGTTCGGGAATTTGGTTGAGTCAACAATAATATGCCCATCCTCATCACGTTTATCGGTCATCCACCCATCGTCTATTACAACGTATTCATATCCGGCATCTTTCATGCCCGAACTGACCATTGCATCTGCAATCGACTTGATTTTCTCCTCGCTGATATCGGCGTGGAAGCAATTCCAACTATTCCAGCCCATTGGAGGGGTAAGTGCAACTCCCTGATACTTTTGAGCCAATGTTATATTCCAGGAAAAAAGCACCAGGATTAGAAGGGTTGTACTAAAAATTTTATTCATTTCACAACAATTTAGTTTATAACTTAAGTATCCAAAGATAATATTTAAATTTATTTTTTTGGGTAATATTTGGTAGTAGTAGTGAGGGTTTCACTTAAAGTGAAGCTCTCACTCTTTCACTCTTAATGCAGTGGTGCAACCGTTTAATTGCTTGGCCATGCCGGGCATCCGAATGCTTAATTATTATTCCAGTTCCTTTGTCCCTAATTCTTGGAGTTGTTGTGCCAAGGTGTTAATTTTTAGTTCCCTACTAAGTTTATGGATGATTTTGTTAAGAAACAAAACTACTATGCCCTGCGGAATATTTTCCCCTTCCGCCTTATGCCGGCATTCTTCGCCCTATTTCATGTACAAACCCGGAGGGTTTGCATATTTATAGCAAAGGAATCAATGTTGCCAAATGTTCGACCCCAGCCGGGGTCGGATTCCTTTATATTTGCCTGTTCCTATAAATATATGATACCTCCGGCATCAATATTGTAGTTGTCCCTGTTCTCATTTTAGCACTTCCTTTTGTTTGTGATTTATTATTTTTTCCTAAAAAAAATCGGACGATATAAAATTTATTAATACTTTTGTACCCTACCTATTTGGTAGGATAGGTAGCAAATAGTATGTAAGTCTATGAGAATAAATACAAAAATAAGATATGGTATAAGAACAATGGTTGAGTTGGCTCTGCAAAAAAACGAAAAAGGTATATTTCAGAAAGAGATTTCCAAAAATCAGGGCATTTCAATTAAATACCTTGATCAGATTATATCATCACTAAAGGCTGCCGGGTTAATCAAAAATGCCGGAGGTAAAAAGAGTGGGTATTTATTAACAAGGAAACCCGGGGAAATTAGTGTATATGATATATACAAAGCTTTTGAATCGGACTTGAGGATTATTGACTGCCTTGGAAGTAATTCGACTTGTAGCAGAGAATACCAATGTGCGGCACAGGGATTCTGGACGGGCTTAAACGACCAGATAATTAATTATCTGGAATCGGAGACCCTTGACAACCTTGCTGCCAGGCAGGACGAAATTAATAAAGAAAATGTAAATATGTTTTATATATAAAACTTAACAGGATGAAAATAGCAAATAATATTATAGAGCTGATTGGGAACACCCCATTGGTAAAACTAAATAATATAATTGACGAGGGCTTTGCCCAAATAGCCGCCAAACTTGAATTTTTCAACCCGGCAGGTTCGGTTAAAGACCGGATTGCTTTTTCGATGATTAAAGAGGCTGAGCAAAACAACTTGCTGGATAAAGATACCGTGATTATTGAGCCTACAAGCGGGAATACGGGTATTGGGCTGGCATTTATCAGTGCCGCCAAAGGTTATAAATTAATTTTAACCATGCCCGAGAGTATGAGTATGGAGCGTAGGAAGTTACTGAAAGGCTTTGGTGCAGAGCTGGTACTTACACCGGCAGAGAAAGGAATGAACGGAGCGATTGAAAAGGCGGAAGAACTGGCAAAACACTATAAGAAATCTTTTATACCTCAACAGTTTAAGAACCCTGCCAATCCATTGATACACCGTAAAACAACAGCTGAAGAAATATGGAATGATACCGATGGGAAAGTGGATATCCTGGTGTCCGGGGTAGGTACCGGGGGGACTATTACAGGTGTTTCGGAAATTATAAAAAAAAGGAAGCCTGGATTTAAGGCAATAGCTGTTGAACCGGAAGACTCTCCCGTACTATCGGGTGGCAAACCGGGCCCTCATAAGATACAGGGTACAGGGGCAGGTTTTATACCGGATATTCTAAATACCAATATTATTGATGAGGTGGTAAAGGTGTCGAATGACAATGCTTTTAATACAACAAAACAATTAATCAGCAAGGAAGGTATACTTTGCGGGATCTCCTCAGGGGCTGCTGCTTATGCTGCTTTGCAAGTTGCTAAACGCCCTGAGAATAAAGGTAAATTGATTGTTGTGGTGTTTCCCGATACTGGTGAAAGGTATTTAAGTACATCGCTTTATGATTAGCCGTTATTACGGACTGTTATAAAATTAATATTTACGAACATAATAAAATAAATGGAATGAAATTAAAAATAAATGGCAAAGAACAAGAAATCGACAAGCCTGAGATTACAGTAAAAGAACTACTGGTATTAAACGAGGTTGAAATGATTGATATGGTATCTGTTCAGCTGAATGGCGTTTTTGTCAGGAAAGAAGATTTTGAAACCAGGAAGGTAAACGAAAATGATGAGTTTGAGTACCTGTATTTTATGGGAGGTGGAAGATATACCGATTAATCAAATGAGTCCGGTATAAATATTTCTATACCGGATCTTCAATTTTTAACCTATATACCTTATCCAGGCCTGACTTAACAGGTATTTTACATAATATTGACAAGACTATGGACTTTACGACAAGAGTTTTAAACACACCTTATAATAAAAGCGATATTCACGGTGCTTTACGGATGCCTGTTTACGATACTGCTGCATTCGAATACCCTGATGCAGAAAGCCTGGAAGCAGCTTTCTTAAACAGGAAGCCCGGGCATGTATATTCCCGCTTAACGAATCCTACGGTAGAGCACCTGGAGAATATTATTAAAGAGGTAACCGGTGCTTTAGGCGTTATAAGCTTCTCGTCAGGAATGGCAGCTATATCAAATACATTTTTTGCACTTGTACAGCCGGGAGATAATATTATCACAACAAAACATTTGTTTGGCAACACTTATTCGTTGTTTCATAAAACATTGAAGTCGTTTGGGATTAAGTTCCGTTTCGCCGACCTGACAGATTTGACGAGTGTAAAAGGGGCTATTGATAAGCATACCCGTGCCATCTTCCTCGAAACTATTACCAACCCTATGTTAGAAGTTGCCGATGCCGGTGCTTTATCAGAGATAGCGAGAGAAAATAAGATCCTTTTAATTGCTGATACAACCCTTACCCCTCTTTATCTTTTTGATTCGAAAAAACACCATGTAGATATAGAAATTATATCAGGCACTAAATATATTTCAGGAGGAGGGACATCTACCGGAGGAATAGTTATTGATTATGGGACTTACGACTGGTCACATTCTGAGAAGTTAAGCAATGACGCAAAAAAATACGGGCATTTTACTTTTATTGCCAAACTCAGAAAAGAGGTACACAGAAACCTTGGTGCTTGTTTATCACCTCATAATGCATATTTACAAACCCTGGGGTTAGAAACATTTGCTTTAAGGGCAGAAAGATCATGTGCTAATTCACTGGAGATTGCAGAGTGGCTGGAGAAACATCCGAAGGTCGGGAAGGTAAATTACCCGGGACTAAAAAGTTCGGCATATTATAATATATCGCAAAAGCAGTTTGGGAAATATGCAGGTGCGATAATAACATTAGACCTGGCTTCAAAAGAAGAATGTTTCCTGTTCCTCAATAATTTAAAGATTATCAGGCGGGCAACCAATTTAAACGATAACAAAACACTGGCATTACATCCGGCATCGACTATTTTTTGCGAATACACCCCGGAAGAGCTTGTACAGCTTGGGGTTAGTGAAAATACGATACGGATGGCTATTGGTATCGAATCGGCCCGCGACTTAATTGACGATATAAACCAGGCATTGAATAAAATAGATTAATAATGATTATGAACGAACAACAAATTGAACGATACAGCCGCCATATTATCCTGTCGAATGTAGGAGTAGAAGGGCAGGAGAAAATATTGGACGGCAAAGTACTGATCATAGGAGCCGGAGGACTTGGTTCGCCGGCAGCACTTTACCTTGCAGCAGCAGGTGTGGGGACAATCGGGATTATTGACGGAGATGTCGTAGACAGGACAAACCTGCAACGCCAGGTTATCCATTTTACTCCGGATATAGGAAAACCCAAAGTGATATCTGCCAAAGAAAAGATTGAACTGATGAATCCTGACGTAAAAGTAAATGCATACCAGGATTTGGTAGTTGCCTCAAATATCAGTGAGTATATCAGTGAGTATGATTTTATTATTGATGGCACTGATAATTTCCCGACCAAGTTCCTTATTAATGATGCCTGTGTATTGAATGGCAAAGCATTTTCTCATGGCGGAATCATAAGGTTTAGTGGGCAGACACTGACCTATACACCCGGGAATACATGTTACAGGTGCGTATTCCATGAACCGCCGCCAAAGGGCTCGGTACCCTCCTGTTCGCAGGCAGGCGTGCTTGGGGCAATAGCCGGAATGCTGGGTACGATTCAGGCTGCCGAGGCCCTGAAATACCTGACCGGTACAGGTGAACTGTTAACAAACAGGCTCTATTATTTTGACACATTAAAAAATAATTACAGGACAATTGATGTAAAAAGGTCAGACGACTGCCCTGTTTGCGGAAAGCACCCCACTATATCTGAACTACAGGATATTGAGATGCCGGCTTGTGATTTAAAACAACTTTAATAAAAAAAAACTATGGAAGGCCGTACAACAAAAAAGATGTCATTAATTGTCTTTAGTGGGAGTTTTGACAAACTCGTAGCAGCATTTACTCTGGCAACAGGGGCCGCTGCAGTAAACTACGAAGTGAATATCTTTTTCACTTTCTGGGGGCTTAATGCTATTAAAAAGAAAGAAGGAAGGTCTTTTATAGGTAACGGCTTCCTGGCACGGTTCTTTAATT
Source organism: Chlorobiota bacterium (assembly GCA_013152355.1). GTDB lineage: Bacteria > Bacteroidota > Bacteroidia > Bacteroidales > Prolixibacteraceae > JABMQB01. Next base: position 35,402 of record JAADGO010000199.1, on the reverse strand, counting down.
TCCTTATGGGAGGACGGAAGAATGTGCCTTTGAGCAGAATGAATTTTTGTGGGGCAAGCCCCAGGTTGATGTCCTCTCTTATGAAGAAAAGGAATGTGGCTACACTAAATGAACTTTACCAGGCTGCAAAAGAACTGAAAATAAACCTCTATGCCTGCGAAATGTCGATGCACATTTTAGGCCTTACACTGAAAGATTTTGATAAAGAGGTAAAAGAGGTGCTTGGCGTACCACGTTTCCTTGAGTACTCGGAAGGTGGCGACAGGATATTTATTTAAGGTAAGCTCTAAAAATCCACCTTAATCTTTTCAGACAAATGATTTGGACTTAGTAAAACAAGTGATTTTAAAACAGAAATATTATGGCAACCTATCAATTAGACATAACAAAAGAACATTGCCCTATGACTTTTGTGAAAACAAAAGTAGAGTTATCGAAACTTAGCGGGGGCGATATACTTGAAGTAAACTTATTAAAAGGAGAGCCTCTTGATAATGTCCCTCGAAGTGCAGCAGAACAAGGGCATGAGGTACTTAAAATATCACAGGTTGAAGAAGATGTTTATCAAGTAATTATTAAGAAAAAATGAAAATAAATATAAAAAAACATGTTTTAGAGCGTATTGTAGCACATGCCGAAAAGGAGGTCCCTGTTGAGGCCTGTGGTTACCTTGCCGGGAAAAATGGCGTGATAACAAAACATTACGAATTGACCAATGTGGACCAAAGCCCCGAGCATTTCTCTTTCGACCCGGAAGAACAGTTTAATGTATTAAAACAGGCTCGAAATGAGGGACTTGAAATTATGGCAAATTACCATAGCCACCCGGCTACGCCTGCGCGCCCTTCACAGGAAGATATACGCCTGGCTTATGACCCCGCTATAAGCTACTTTATAGTTTCACTTGCCGGTAATCCGACAATAAGGTCATTTAAAATAAAAAACGGAGTTGTTACACAGCAGAAAATAGAGGTGATTGAATAGGATAAGGGCAAATACAGCCATATTCTTCAGCATAAGAGCAATACCTTTTTCTGCTCTGATACAGAAAAGATAAAAACCAATTATGTATACATTACCATCAACATTAAAGCAGGAGATCGGGAAATATAATGACCTGATTAAAGAGTATCAGTCTAAGAAGATTGACCCTAAAGAGTTTAAGGCTTTCAGGGTTCCCATGGGTATTTACGAACAGCGTGAAGACGGCACCTATATGGTGCGGGTACGGTGTTCGGCCGGGTTTATCACCCCTGCTCAATTGAAAAGAGTTGCTGAAATTGCTCAAAAATACGGTTCCCAACTTATTCATATTACCACAAGGCAGGAACTGCAAATACAAAACTTGGAGTTGAAAGATACCTACCATGTTTTGCAGGGCCTTTATGCTATTGGACTCGCATCGCGCGGTGGAGGTGGCAACACCGTGAGGAATATAATGGCATCGATTGATGCGGGCATATCAAATGATGAGGTATTCGATGTTACCCCATACAATATAGCGTTAACTAACTATTTAATAGCACAACCTGACTCGTGGACGCTGCCAAGGAAATATAAAATATCCTTTTCAGGTTCTGACAGTGACAATGCTTTTGCCGCCTTTAACGACCTGGGGTTTATTGCCAGGGTAAAAGACGGGCAAAAAGGTTTTAAAGTATATATAGGAGGCTCTTTAGGGTCGCAGCCAATGGTAGGGCATGTACTGTTTGACTTTGTCCCTGCCGAAGATATTCTGTACATTGCCGATGCGGTAAAAAAACTATTCTCACGATACGGAAATCGCCGCAACAAACACAAAGCCCGCTTACGCTTTGTATTTTACAAATTGGGGAAAGAAAAGGTTTTTGAATTATTTAACCAGATCTATGATGAGATAAAACAGTCAAAACAATTACATTTTGAATTGCCATTATTACCATCCGTATCGCCAACAATAAACCTCCCGGTTGGAGTACCTGCTGACAAGGGCGCATTTACTTTGTGGGAGGAAAGATATGTTACGCAGCAAAAACAAGCCGGTTATGTAAGTATACTAATCCCTTTTGAACATGGGGATGTAGAACCCGGGGTTGTTAAAAGCCTGGGCGAATTTCTAATCCCTTTCGGAGAAGATGTTATCCGGTTCTCCATGAGGCAGAATATCCACCTCCGTAATATCCCCAAACAGTACATTGCTACAGTTTACAATTTCCTTCAGGAAATAGGGGTTGATACGACTCAGTCGTATATACTGAACTCTTTGGTATCATGTACAGGTGCCAATACCTGCCGCCTTGGGATATGCCTTTCCAAAGGGGCTTCGGGACGTTTGCGGGAAAAGCTTGCCTCCTCAGGCCTTGGACTGGACCAGTTAAAAGATATACGCATTAATATCTCAGGCTGCCCCAATTCCTGTGGGCAACAAACAAATGCCGACATAGGGTTTTATGGTAAAGTGGGCCGTACAGACCGTATGTTCCCTGCTTACAATGTTGTAGCAGGTGCAGTTATCGGCAATGGCAACCCACAACTTGCCGAACTTGTTGGCTCGGTGAGCGCATGGGATATGCCTGCCCTAACAATAGATATTCTACGCAGCTACCTTAATAATAAGGATACTAATCATTCCTTTAGCGATTATTTCAAAGCCGGAGGCAAAGAAGAGATTAAAAGCCTATGCCAAAAATATAGTAAGATCCCTGATTTTAGGGAGGATAAGAATTATTATTTTGACTGGGGCAGCGACCAGATATTTTCTTTGGCAGGAAAAGGTACAGGTGAATGTTCTGCCGGCCTTTTCGATATGATTGATGTAGATTACAACACAATAAGGCAGAGCAGGGATGAAATCAAAAAAATAACTGATAAGAATAAGGCCGCATCTTTACTGGCAAAGATTGTAACTGCTTCTTCACGGATGCTTTTAATAACAAAAGGGATTGAACCGAAAGATAGTGCCGGAATATTCGATGGTTTTACAGAGCGGTTTATTAAAGCAGGGCTGGTTTCCGGGAAATATTCAGAGGTTGTTGATGCAGTGAAGAACGGAGATTATGCAGGCCTGCCATCTCAAAAAAACCTTGTCCTTGACCTTGCTGCAGATGTTATCGACCTTTATGAAAATATGGATGATTCACTGCAGTTCCCTGCCGAGAAAGAAAAAGAGCAGCCAAAAGAGGAGGAGGCAACCAATAAGGTGGCATTAAAAAAAGACCTGAGAGGCGTTGCCTGCCCTATGAATTTTGTAAAGACCAAGATAGAGCTGTCGAAACTAAAATCAGACGATATCCTTGAAGTATTACTTGACGATGGCGAGCCCATCGAAAATGTACCAGGGTCGGTAAAGGGGGAAGGGCATAAAATATTGGTGCAGGAACGAATAGGGAACTATTGGTCAGTTGTAATACAAAAAAGATAATTAGGAAGCTGCCTAAGCCATTATTCATAAATTTTCGTTATGAGAAGTCAAAATGCAAAGATATAAAGGGAAGCGCAGAGTTGAGTCTCGCAGAAATAGCCGTAGCTATTTTGAGGAACGAAAGTTGAGCATTTTCTTTATTCAAAGCAGTTTGACTTCGGAATAGAATAACTTTACGAATAATGCAGGCTAAGATTTTATTGGGTTGTACTCCCCGATAAGCTTTCTCACAGAGTCGTTTTCTGCTGCTTTAGGGCATATCTCAAAAAGGTTGTCATGCCGGCTGAAATCAAGGATCAAAGCCTTCTCCAAATGGTTGAAAGCCTCTTTTTCATTGTTGTCCTCTAAAAGGTAAGCTGTTAACCAGTATTTGATGTCGGCATTGTCATTATTTAATACACTCCCTTTTTTCAGGATATTGATGGCATCGTTATGTTTATCCGAGTTGTGGAGTAACTCGGCATAATAAATCCACATTTCAGTATTTCCCGGTTCAATAACCAGGGCATTCTCAAGGGAGTCAATGGCTTTTTCGAGCTTACTGGTTTCGGCATATACCTTACCCAGCGAAAACCAGTAATCCGAAACCATATCGTCCAGTTTGATCGCTTTTTTCAGGTAAACAATACTTTCTCTGTAACGTTTTTCTGTCAGCATAATCAGAGCCGCGCCAAACCATGCATTATCGTTTTTATGGTTGATCTTTGTAGCTTTCCGGTAATATTTTAAGGCAACTTTTTTATTTTCAAGGTTGAAGTAACATTCGCCAAGGTAACAATAGGCCTCATCGTTATTGGGGTCGCCTTCAATGTATTCGTTGTAACAGTCAATTGCCTCGGCAAATTTGCCCATATTGGCGTATGTATTGCCTTTATTGAAAACCGCCTGATGGAGTCCGGGGTTCAAAGCTAATGCAAAATCATACGCTTTTATGGCTTCTTCGTATTCGTCTGATTTATTATACGAAATACCGAGATTGTACCAGGCCGTACTGTTGAACGGGTCAATATCAAGGTACCTGTTGTAATAAAAAATACTTTTTGCCTTTAACCCAAGTTGGTCGAAGATAAATCCCAGTTCGTAGATTATCTCTTCGTTTTCGGGGTTGGCTTTATACCCTTTTTCCAGGAATATGGCTGCAAGTTTGAAATTGCCTGCCTGTATATAAACCGTTCCGATATGGTAAAGTATTTCATCCAGTTCGCCCCCGGCATATTTAATAGCGAGCCCAAAAGCCTTTATGGCATTTTTATCATCCCCTTCAATGGAGTAGGCAGTGCCTTTTAAGAGGTGGATATCCGGGTTTGTACTTTCAATTTGTTCTGTATAACTGAGGCTTATAAGTGCTTCTGCCGTATTGCCTTTGTTGATCAGCACCTGGGCTTTTTTGATATGCAACGGTATGGCATAAGGGTGTATCTGTAATCCTTGCAAAACTGCCAATTCAGATGTTTCAATATCCCCTTCTTCCAGCAACTGGTTGATAATATCTTCAAATACAGCTATATCGAAATACTGTTTCTGCCCTGATATCAATGAATATTTGAATCGGTTTAGTGCATCAAAAACCTCTTCCTCGTCTAAATAATCCCTTGCTTCCTCACTCATAACTGTTTCAAATATTAAGCTGCAAATGTACGAAATGTATATGAATAACCTTTTAAAATTCCCGGCATGGCTAAATAATATTTTGCCATTGTGCTTATTTCCAACAAAATCGCAATAAAATTATTCCAGCCGCCCCCTGCCCCTGATTTACCCGGTATTGCTCCCTCCCTGTTGATGTTGTCCCCTCAGCAGGTCGTTCACCGTTTTAACCGGGTTAAATGTCTCAATTGGCACCTCTACAAATAAGGTATTCCAGTTGCTCATAGCTCCATTCCACAAACCCGGGAGTTCCATTGCTTTCAATTCTTTGCCATCTCTGTATTTTAAAGAAATAAAACCTGATTCAGGGTCAGTAAACTTAAGCAAATCGTATTTCTCACCTTTATAATTTTTAGTACCACACACCAGGTCGACCGGATTAAAGTGTGTCGCCTGCCTGGCTTTATCCAGTTGCACGGGGTTTCCCATATCTATTTGCGAACTCTCAACAATCTGTAACGAAACCGTATTGTCAGCATTCCTTACCCAAAACGGCCCTCCCCCGGGTTCTCCTTCATTTTTCACCATCCCGCAAACCCTGAGCGGGCGGTTGAATTTATGCTTTAAATATTTGTGCAATTCGTCTTTCTCGGTATAATACTGATTTTCTGAGGGTTTCGTATTTAGGGTGAATTCCATAAAATTTGCAGCCTCTGCTAAAAATGCGCTTTCCAGGGCTGTGAAATGTTTTTCATTCAGTTCTTTCTGATACCTGAATATCCGTTCCTGGTATTTCAATAAAACCCCGGCTAAAGCTTTTTTGTATTCAATAGTAGGGGCTTTAAGTTTATCGGGGACAACGTTATCGATGTTTTTCACAAAAACAATGTCGGCATCCAGGTCATTCAGGTTCTCAATGAGTGCACCATGTCCTCCCGGCCTGAAGAGCAATGTCCCGTCAATGTTCCTGAAAGGGTTATTGTTAGTGTCTACGGCAATGGTATCAGTTGAAGGTTTTTGGTGGCTGAACCCTACCTCAAGAGTAACATTATAGTGCTGTTCATACCATTTCCCAACTTTTTGCAGCAGGCTCTCGAATGCCTCCTGGTGTTCGGGCGAAACCGTAAAATGCAGTTTAACTTTGTTGTCAGCATCTTTTGCATAAAGTGCACCTTCAACCAGGTGTTCCTCAAAGGGCGTCCTTTCGCCATTGGCGTATTTATGGAATTTTAGCAAACCCTTGGGGAGTTGCCCATAGTTGAGCCCTTCCGCAGAAAGCAAAAAATTGATAATGGTGCCGGCAGCGGTTTCCTCAAATTCTTCCGGGACGGCTGTTTTTAAGTCCTCATAAAATGCAAATTTTTCAATCTCTGCAAAGAAATGACGGGCTTCTTTATTTTCTTCGAGTACTTTTTCGGGTGGCACTCCGTTGTCAATTTTTTCTTTAGCAGCAAAAAGTGATTTAAACATCCGGCTGGCTGCTCCCGATGCAGGTACAAATTTCAGGGGTTTTAACCCTTCGCTGAGTTTTTTTTCATAAAAAGAGATAGCTTCTTCCTTTTGGGTAGTGTTCAATTGTATAATCCCGTCTCCTACCAATGCGGCCTTCTCTATTTTTAAATAAGGAAACCCTTTTTTAAAATCTTCAATCTGTTTTTTAACCTTTTCCAGGTTACTACCACGGCTGGAAATCTGGCTTTTGTCTTTTTCTGAAATCATACTATTCTATTTATCTATTAAAATCTTTTAATCCGGATATCCCGGGCTGCGTCATTTTGTTTTTCAAGAAAAACTCCCCCAAAACATACTGAAAACAGCTTTTTAAAATTAAGAATTTGTTTTATTAATTGAAACATTTATCCCAGCCAAATGGATTAAACCACTATCAATTTTTGCATACCTTTGTAAGCCAGAGATTAATAAATAAATATGAGTCGACAATTTCCATGGGGGCATTTGAAAAGGTACAATGATTTTCCAAGCCATTTCAGGGGAAAATTTAAAACCAGGGTTCAAAAAGTATCGGTCGATGCCGGATTCACCTGCCCAAACAGGGATGGGGTACGCGGGACGGGAGGCTGCACCTATTGCAACAACAAAACGTTTAAGCCTACTTACTGCGGCCTTGAAAGAAGCATAACGAGTCAGATACGGCAGGGTGTCGATTTTTTTGGGAGGAAATACCAATCGATGCAGTTCCTTGCCTATTTCCAGGCATACAGTAATACCTACGCACCCGTGAATATTTTGCGCAACCTTTATGATGAAGCACTGCGGCATCCTAAGATTATTGGGCTGGTAATTGCAACCAGGCCCGATTGTGTTGGCAAAGAGGTATTGGATTACCTGGAAGAATTGTCTTCCAAATATTACGTTATGGTAGAGTTTGGAATAGAGTCGCACAGGGATGAAACGCTTCGGCGGATCAACAGGGGGCATAATTTTGAGGAGGCAGTTATTGCCCTGGAGGAAACCAGCAAACGGGGCATTAACAATTGTGCCCATTTTATTTTAGGGCTTCCGGGCGAAAACCGCGAAATGATGCTGGAACAGGCAAAAGTGGTTTCGCAACTGCCCGTTAATAATTTAAAACTGCACCAGCTGCAAATTCACAAAGAGACGGTTTTGGCAGCCCAGTACAACGAACACCCTGAGAGATTTAATCTCTTCACTGCCGGAGAATATATTGATTTGGTGGTTGATTACCTCGAATTACTGAACCCAGGAATAATTGTGGAACGGTTTATCAGCCAGGCACCTCCCGGTTTACTCATTGCCCCTAAATGGGGGTTGAAAAATTTTGAATTTATTGATAAAGTTGAAAAGCAGTTGGCCCTGCGCGATACATGGCAGGGAAGATTATTTGCCCAATAACTTTTCACCGTGTGTTTCTGGTTGCCGGTTGTCATTGAATTCTTTAACTTAAAAGTTGGCACCTGCCCCTTATTTGGATATTCCCTGCCTGCGGAAGGCAGGGAATCTAAAATCAGGACGTACTGCGACTTGGGTGTTTGTCTTTTTGAAAAAGTTCTTTCCCCACAACTTCCCCATCTGACCCGTTGCCGTTTGTAGCCCAAATACCAGTCTTAATGCTTGCTTGTGCGGTCTTCCATAACAACAATACGAAGTTTCTTCCCGTTCATCACTACACGGGTAGTCGTAAAATAGAAATGCTTGGTAATCACCTCATTATGGATATTGAATTCGCGAATAATATCCAGCTCAGAAACACTTGACCCTGCGAGCAGTTTGCACATCTGGCAATTATTGCAAAATTTCGAATTGGAGTTTACCGGTTTCCCATGGGATGTACACCCAAATAATTCACAAAACTCCTTATCCAGGATTTCGTATTTCTCCTGCCTTGCCAACTTCTGAAACGACTTATTAAAGTACTTAATCTTAAAATCATTATTTGTTACAAGAATCGCATGTGGGTGGTTTTCAATGAGTTGATTCAGAAGGTCGTTTGCTTCTTCAATACTAATAAATTCGAGGCGCATAACTCAGTTGGGTTTAATTGATATTTGATATGCAATCTAATATAATTGTCAGAGGCCTGCTTAAAATAGCTTTCGTTGTTAGGCCACAAAGTTATAAACATATTCTTCTTTCCAAAGTAGTAATTGGTTTGCTTTCTTATACCCTTTCTCCTCCCTATTTAGTCTCTGCAAAAAAACTATCGAATTTTACGAAATGAATTATTTGGGATGAGATTTTTACTTTTTGGAGATGAAGTGATGCCTGATGCCTGAGCATCAGTGAATTGAGAAAAATAAAAATATCGCCAAAAGAAACATTTCTGATTTTGCAGAGTTTTCTTGCAGAGACTATTTATTCTTTTGAATGAACAATGGCAAAAAAAACATTTTATGACAGCTTAGGAACAGAAAGGGGAAATGAGGGGTTTGCACCCTAAAGAAAAAATCGGTATCTTGGTTACTGTACCCCTGCCGGGTACAAAGTACGGGGCATAACAGCCAACCGTTGCCAACAAGGGCATAAAGCCCTAATGGTAACAGGAGTTGAAACCCCGGTTAAACTAATTACTAATGAATTACAGGATCGAAAAAGACTCCATGGGCGAAGTGGAAGTCCCTGCCGATAAGTATTGGGGGGCTCAGACTCAACGGTCAATCAAGAACTTCCCCATTGGCCCGCCGGCATCTATGCCTATTGAGGTTATCCATGCTTTTGGTTATTTAAAAAAAGCTGCAGCAATTACAAATAACAGGCTCAGAGTATTAAGCAATGAGAAAATGAAGATTATTTGCCTGGTTTGCGATGAGATAATAGCGGGCAGGCTTGACAGCCAGTTCCCATTGGTTACCTGGCAAACAGGCTCCGGGACTCAAACAAACATGAATTGTAATGAGGTAATCGCAAACCGCGCCCATGTATTGCTTGGCAATAAACTGGGAGAAGGGGAAAGGTTTATCGACCCTAACGATGATGTGAACAAATCGCAGTCATCTAATGATACTTTCCCGACAGCCATGCATATTGCAGCCTACAAAAAGATTGTTGGTGATACTATTCCGGGGGTAGAGCTGCTAAAAAATACCTTGTCTGTAAAATCGGATGCCATGGCAGAGGTTATCAAAATTGGGCGTACACACTTTATGGATGCCACCCCCCTTACACTGGGGCAGGTATTTTCAGGTTATGTGTCGCAACTGGAGCATGGGATAAACGCATTGAAAAACACATTGCCCCACCTTGCGGAGTTAGCAATCGGGGGGACTGCCGTTGGGACAGGGTTAAACACTCCACAGGGCTATGCCCGTGATGTTGCAGCGGTTATCGCACAATTAACAGGGCTGCCTTTTGTTACTGCCGGCAATAAATTTGAATCGCTGGCGGCTCATGATGCAATTGTAGAAACACATGGAGCGGTTAAACAACTGGCTGTTAGCTTAATGAAAATAGCCAATGATGTCAGGATGTTGGCCTCGGGCCCGCGTTCCGGGATTGGAGAGGTAATTATACCATCCAACGAGCCGGGTTCATCAATTATGCCGGGCAAAGTAAACCCGACTCAAACTGAGGCAATGACTATGGTTTGTGCGCAGGTTATGGGCAACGATACAACCATTTCGGTTGCAGGGTCGAACGGGCACTTCGAACTCAATGTGTTTAAACCGGTTATGATCAGTGCATTATTGCAATCGGCAACACTCATAGCAGATGCCTGCAGGTCATTTAACGATAATTGTGCAGTTGGAATAGAACCCAACCTGCCGCGCATCGGGGAGAACCTGAATAATTCATTAATGTTGGCAACGGCATTAAACACGCATATTGGGTATGAAAACGCTGCAAAAATTGCCAATAAAGCCTATACAGATAATTTAACCTTGAAAGAAGCAGCTTTAGAGTTAGGACTTTTAACAGAACAGCAATTTGACGAATGGGTTAACCCTGAAAATATGATTGGCCCGATAAAAAGATAAATCATGACAAAGGTTTATAACTTATGTATCCAACAAATTAAAAAGGCCTTTTCTGTAGCTACTGCCTATTGGTATCTTATGCCCCGATATTTTGACCATGTTCCCTTCAACCAAGTCAATTTTGTCGAATTGGACAATAAAGGATTTATGCACTCTGAGAAAGTTCTCAGGCAATGATTCAAGAAGTCTTTTCAATGTGATATAAGACAAATAAGTCTTCCCTTCTGTTATAAATTTGCAGTAATCGCCCATTGATTCTATAAACAACAGGTCGGTGAAGTTAATTTTGTAATGCTTCTTATCTGCTTTAATAAACAGGTGGTCTTTTTCCCGTATCTTTGGCTTTGTAATAATTAAACTCTCCTTTTTATTGATCAGCAGTTTTTCTTCGGCCCTTTGAACGGCTTTGAAAAACCTGTCAAAAGAGAAAGGTTTGTGTAAATAATCAATTACTTCAAGCTCATAACTGTCAACTGCATATTCACGGTATGCAGTTGTGATAATAACAACCGGAGGGTTCCTAAGCGATTTCAAAAAGTCTATCCCACTTAACCCCGGCATATTTATATCTAAAAACAACAGGTCTATTTCATTGTTTTTGAGCAGATTAATAGCTTCAAATGCCGATTTGCACTTACCTATAAGTTTAAAATGGCTAAAGTTTTCCAGGAAACTTACAACGATACGAATAGCAGCCGGCTCATCATCAACTATAAGGCATTTGATTTCCATAATTTATGAATTATTTTTATTTAGATTATTGATAATTATTTCCACTTCAAAGCTACCTTCTTTATTAATTAGTACCATTTCATGGCCTTCAGGATATAATAATTTGAGCCTCTTTCTCACATTCTCAATACCAATACCACCTTTGGTATTATTTTTAATCGGCTTTAAGCTTCCTCCTTTTGAATTCCTGAGGTTGAAATAAAATGTGTCTTCATGGGTTTCAATAGTTAACGAGATATATTTGTTTTTAGGATGTGAACCAATCCCATGCTTAAATGCATTCTCAATTAATGGGACAAACAGTAAAGGGGGAACCAGTGCCTGATTTGCAATCTTAATGCTGAAAGTTACATCTATATATTCTTCCAGCCTGATTTTCTCCAGTTCTATATAGTTCTTGATAAATTCAACCTCCTTTTGCAAGGGGACAGTTTCTGTTTTACAGTCATATAATATATAACTCATTAACTCTGAAAGTTTAAGCACAATTGAGGGTGCAGTATCCGATTTTAGTAAACTATGTGAATAAATACTATTTAAAACATTAAATAAAAAATGTGGGTTCAATTGTGATTTCAATGCATGTAATTCTGCTTCAACCTTTTGCTTCTCAATGTCCATGATTTTTAACTGTAATCCCTGGTGTTCAACCCATTCCTTAAAGAATTTAAAAAATGATGTAATTATTACGTAAACTATCTCAAGCGCAATAAAAGAAAGGACATTTAACTTACTCAAAGAAATACCTGTGAGCCCATAAAAGGTTATGGCAAATAATATTGCCACTACAATGAAAGAGATTAAAAGGGCAAGGAAATATTGCCATATCATTTTTTTTGCCACCAAACGTGGTATAAAAACGAAATAGTTTAAATAAACAATCAATGCAAGGTTAACCCCATAAGCTATACCGGGAATTAGTTTGTTAAATTCAAACACACCTGTTTGCAAATACGTTTGGAAAAATTGAAGTGTGAAAAGAAAGCAAAAGAATAACCAAAACAAAATATGCCATAGGGTGAGGCTTGTTAGTATTCTAATTGCTCGACTTTTAAAACTCATGGTATTATAGACGTTTGGCAATATGGCATGAAGCGGAATGCGGGTAACTCCTTATCAAATCGGGATGAAGTTGAAATGAGACTCCCCCCCCAATTAGACACATTCATGCTTGCTATATTGTGTTGTTGCATATTTAGCATATTAGCCACCTAATTTTTCAAGTTTGGATACACTTAGAGACTGTTTAAATTTTATCCTTTGGCTTGTTTTTACGCCTTAAGCCCTCATGCAGCGTTAAAATTTCCTTAACCCGCGAGCACTCGGGGTCGCGTCAATTTTGCCTTGCCTGAGAACTTAATTCATCAAAAACCTTGCTCAAAAACAAATTTTAAACAGTCTCTTAATTTCCCGGCAGTATCAAAAACAAGATCGAATGATGTTGATAAATATTTGTCAATAGTGTTTGTCTATCTTATCGAAGCTTTCCAGAACAATTGGCAAATATTTTGAAGCAGCTTTTAAACCAATAACTGACAATCCTAATAATACTGTTGTTCTAACTTCTTCTCTTGTTGCACCTGCATTTTTTGCTATTGGAACATGCATTTTTACAGCTCTCTCATCATCAGCAACCATTTTCATCCCAATGTAAATAAGTTGCTTGGCCTTATTATCCAGGCCATCATCAGCAATCAATGATTGAATAAAGCCTGCATAAGCTTTCTGTATTTCCGGGCTTTCTTCTGTGAATAATTGTAGTGGATCTTTATTTTTCATATTTATACTATTTTATTTCTCATTAATCGTTTGTATTATTGTTCAGATATTCAATTGCTTCCTCAAGTTGAAGTGTTACTTCTTGTTCTATTCCATTCTCATTTTATGATTCCTTCAAATGCCTACAACGCAAGGAATAAAAGTACTTAATATAACCTGACTGAATAATTTTTCCGGCCAACATGCCGGGAAGAAAGATAAACACTTAATTTGTGAGGGTATTGAATAATTCTCGGCATAAATTTCGAGGCTGTTTAAAAATTAATACTAATATTGTTAAGATTATTGGATGGCAACAGATGTAATTCCAGGTAAAGATGAAAATAATCTTACTAATAAAGTTGATTGCTGAAAGCTTTAATCTTGCTTACAACTCATTAAAAGTAAACAGATTACGCACTTTTCTTTCTTTGCTGGGCATTACTATTGGAATTTTCGCTATCATATCTGTATTTACTGTAATCGACTCACTTGAGAAGTATATCAGGGACAGCCTCAACTCATTAGGCAACAACATGGCTTATATTCAAAAATGGCCATGGGCGCCTCCCGAAGGTGAAACTGAATACCCCTGGTGGAGATACATGAACCGTCCGGTACCGACAATTAAAGAGAACGAAGAATTGCTAAAACGGTCGAAGCTGGCCGGCAATGCTGCCTTTTTATTTGGCTATAACCGCACGGTGCATTACGAAAACAGTAAAGTGGAAAATACTGAAATATTAGCTACTTCATACTCTCTGCTGGATGTCTGGAACCTGGATATTGAAAAGGGGCGGTATTTTACCGAATCGGAAATGAATTCGGGGGCACCTGTTGCAGTTATAGGAAGTGAAATTGCAGGTAAACTATTTGAGAATGTGGACCCGGTAGGCAAGATAATTAAGTTCCAGGGGCATAAATTCAGGATTATAGGGGTTTATACCAGGTCGGGGCAAGATATGTTCAACACAAGTATGGATAAACGGATTCATATTTCTGCGTTTCATGCTTTAACAATGGTCGACATACGTAACCGCAACAGGGGGCAAACTATTTGTGTTAAAGCAAAAGCCAATAGTGGCCGGGATGAATTTATTGCTGAACTAACCGGGATAATGCGCGCAATACGAAACCTGAAACCAATGGAAGAAAATAACTTTGCCCTGAACGAAGTCAGCCTGATCTCCAATAACTTCGACAAGCTTTTTAAGATAATTAACATGGCAGGCTGGATTATTGGCGGCTTTTCGATTGTAGTTGGCGGGTTTGGCATTGCCAATATCATGTTCGTATCGGTAAAAGAGCGTACCAAGCTTATTGGCATTCAAAAAGCATTAGGGGCAAAACGGTATTTCATTTTATTTGAATTTATTTTTGAAGCAATCGTACTGTCCATTATTGGTGGGTTTGCCGGGTTATTTTTAATTTTTATAGGGACAAAAATATTCGGTTATTTTTCTGATATGTCCATTTCATTAACTGCAGCAAACATTATTTTAGGATTACTGATCTCCGGTATTATCGGGTTTATAGCAGGGCTGATCCCTGCTTTTGCAGCAGCACGCATGAACCCTGTTGAGGCGATAAATACAGTATAGTAAACAAATAATTTTTAGATGCCCCTTTAATATGCCCGCCGGTCTTTCCCTTCTATGAAATTGATGAATGAAGCATTCACAACCCTGTTGCCGCCAGGTGTTGGGTAATCGCCGGTGAAATACCAGTCGCCATTATCATTGGGGCAGGCTTTGTGCAGGTTTTCAACCGACTGATAGACAATCTCCACTTCAGCCTTACAATCTTCGGGTTTTAATAATTCCGTTATTTTTGCTGATACCTCCTCATCGGTAAATGGCCGGTATACCTCTTTTACATAGTTGACGATTTCCTCTTTGGGCAGGTTCTCCTGTTCTTTGCATTTTTTATACACCTCATCTATAATTTGTTGCTGCCCGGTATCTTCAAGCAACTTTATTGCCGCATTAAAAGCAATGAATTTATCCAGCCTTGCCATATCGATACCATAACAGTCGGGGTAACGGATTTGCGGTGCCGATGACACCACGATGATTTTTTTCGGGCTCAGCCGGTCAAGTATCTTAATAATACTGTTTTTAAGGGTAGTCCCCCGCACAATTGAGTCATCAATGATTACCAGGGTATCTTCCCCATTTTTAATAATCCCATAAGTTACATCATAAACATGGGCAACCAGGTCGTCCCTGCTGGCATCATCGGCAATAAATGTACGTAGTTTCACGTCCTTTATTGCGATTTTCTCCATACGCGGCTCAATGGAGATTATCTCCTTTATCTGTTCGTCTGTAAGCGACCCGTTTTTTTCTTTGATGTGTTGGATTTTCCAGTCAACCAGGTACTCGCGTATTCCTTTCATCATCCCATAAAAAGCAGTTTCCGATGTGTTTGGGATATATGAGAATACGGTATTCTCAAAATCATAGTCCACTGTTTCCAGGATGATTGGGGTAAGCAGGTTACCCAATTCCTTCCTTTCACGGTAAATATCACGGTCGCTGCCCCGGGAAAAATAAATCCGTTCGAACGAGCATGACTTCCTTTTATGAGGTACCCGGATCATTTCGTTACTGATCCGGCCATCTTTTTTGACGATCAACGCTTCGCCGGGCTTTATTTCACATATTGCATTATAAGAGACATTCATAACGGTCTGGATCACCGGCCGTTCGGAAGCGACTACGACTATCTCGTCGTCGGAGTAATAATGTGCAGGCCTGATCCCCCAGGGGTCGCGAATCACAAATGCATCACCATGGCCGATAAGCCCGGCAATCGCGTATCCCCCATCCCAATCTTTAGAAGCGTGTTCGAGAATATCCTGGAGGTCAAGGTTCTCTTCAATCAAAGGAGATATTTCTTCATTGCTGTAACCTTCATTTTTATATTTCCTGAACAGGAACTGGTTTGCCTCATCCAGGAAATGGCCTACTTTTTCGAGTACCGTTACCGTATCGGTGTAAGCTTTTGGGTGCTGCCCCAATTCTAATAACCGTTGGAAGAGTTCATCGGTATTGGTCAGGTTAAAATTGCCTGCCAATACCAGGTTCCTCGACTTCCAATTGTTTTGGCGGGTAACCGGGTGTACAAAGGAAATACTGTTTCGCCCAAAAGTCCCGTACCTCAGATGCCCCAGGTACAGCTCTCCTGAGAACGGCAGGTTTTTATATGCCCAGTCATTATTGTCAATATCGGCTCCCTTGGCCTTTAGGGCTTTTTTATAGCTTTTATTAACTTTATCAAAAACATCTTTTATCGGGCTCTGCTTAATGGAACGGTAACGATGGATGTATTCATTGCCGGGCCCTAAATTTATTTTCAAGCTCACAATCCCAACGCCGTCCTGCCCTCTGTTGTGCTGTTTTTCCATGAGCAAATACAGTTTATTCAAGCCATATTCCCATGTCCCGTATTTCTCTTTGTAATATTCAAGAGGTTTTAACAACCTGATTAAAGCAATTCCACATTCATGTTTAATAAGTTCACTCATCTCAAAAAGCTTATTTTATTCTTTCTCCATATAGTTTTGGGAATCTGATAATATCTTCAACGATAAAGGAGTTCGGGAATTTACCGTCCAGGTGCTTTTGCAATCTCAAAGCTTCGTTCCTGGTCCTGAAATCCCCAACCCGTACTTTAAAATCGGGGGCATTATATTTTATATGGACATCTGTTTCGGGATACATTACTAAGAATTCTTTTTTTACCTGAAGTGATTTTTCCAGTGCATCACTATCCGAAGAAGTAAAAATCTCAACCCTGAAACCGTCAGTACCATTCTTTTTCAGGTTGTTCTCAATGTGCCATTTAAGCATGTTGGTGAGGCGGGGGTCCTGCTTTATATTCAGTCTTTCAATAATTTCGGGCAAATTTTTTGATTCCCCTTCCTTTTCGGTAAAGGATTGTTGTGCGAGCAATATATAGCTGGCCAGCAGAGCCAGGCAGAAGGCTAAAACTTTCTTCATCATCAATAAATGATTGAGGTCGCAAATATAATTTAAAATGATCAAAAAAAATAACTTCGGGGCTGTTTAAATTACCGGGTGAAAGATGCCATCCTCATATCTGATACTCCGAATACCTCTTCTTGCAACCTGGTTAGCCTTCACCAAGGGCTTCCGATAATTCATCGGTCATTTCAAGGTTGTGGAAAACTTTTTGCACATCATCGTCATCTTCCAGTTTATCGATCAATTTTAATACTTGTTTTGCCGTTTCAACATCCAGTGTAGTGGTGCTGTTCGGTATACGTTGCAGCTCTTGGCTTTCAGGCTCAATACCCATTTCTTCCAGTTTTTTTGAAACCTTCCCAAAGTCTTCAAGGGCAGTGGTTATGATGATTGTACCTTCTACTTCTTCAATGTCTTCAGCCCCGGCATCAATCATTTCCAGTTCAAATTCCTCTAAATCGAAATCACCTGTTTTCAACACCGTAAAAATCCCTTTCCTGTCAAAAATAAAATTGAGCGACCCGTTCGTGCCCAATGCCCCGTTGTGCTTGGTAAAATAAGACCTTACGCTGCCAACGGTCCGGTTTTTATTATCCGAAAGGCATTCGACAAATATCGCAACCCCTCCGGGCCCATACCCTTCAAAGTTCATCTCTTCAAAATTGGAAAGGTCTTTATCAGCCCTGTTAATTGCCCGCTGTATTACATCTTTGGGCATGTTTACCCCTTTTGCATTCTGAATAGCAAGGCGTAAACGCGGATTAGTACTCTCATCGGGGCCACCCAGTTGTGCCGCTACGGTGAGCTCTTTCGAGAGCTTTGAATACATTTTCGAACGTTTGGCATCGGCTGCCCCTTTTTTCCTTTTTATGGTTGACCATTTACTGTGTCCTGACATATTTAAAGCTTTAATTCTACTATCAAAAAAAACAGACTCTTATGCTTGAATTGGCATCTTCAAAAAGAAACCCCGGATAAGGTATCCGGGGCATAATAAACAGTTTAGTTATATTTAAGAACATGATTAATCATCTTTCTGTTCAGCTTCGTAAGCTTTCAGCAATTCATCCTGTACATCGGCAGGGACTTTCTCATAGTTTGAGAATGACATTTCGAATAAGCCGCGGCCACCGGTTAATGAGCTTAACGAAGTACTGTATCTATTCATCTCTTTCAATGGTACTTTGGCAGTAATTTTCTCAAACCCTTTTTCCGAACCCATCCCCATAATCAAGGCACGCCGTCCTTGCAGGTCGCTCATTACATCGCCCATGCGGTCGGACGGCACCCAGATATTCAGGTCGTAAATAGGCTCCAGGATTTTTGGGCCGGCAGTTTTGAATGCCTGGCTGAACGCATTCCGCCCTGCCAGTTTGAAAGAAATCTCGTTAGAATCGACCGGGTGCATTTTGCCATCGTATATATAAACATAAATATCGCGGGCATAAGACCCGGTAAGAGGCCCTTCTTCCATTTTTTCCATAATACCTTTTAGTATTGCAGGCAGGAAACGTGCATCGATCGACCCTCCTACAATGCAATTGCAGAAAACCAGTTTCCCTCCCCATGGGAGCTGGTGCTCTTGTACATCGCGTAACGACAATTTATATTCTTTACCGTTCAGGGCTAACAATGATTTGGGTTTTGAACCTTCTGTATATGGTTCAATCAGCATGTGCACCTCTCCGAATTGCCCTGCTCCGCCCGATTGTTTTTTGTGGCGGTAATCAGCCTGTTCTGTTCAGCTTTAGTAATTGTTTCGCGGTAAGGGATTTTTGGGGTTTTGAATTCAATATCGATTTTATAGACATTGTCGAAAATCCATTTCAAAATATTGAGGTGGTATTCGCCTTGCCCTTTAACTATCAACTGCTTCAATTCTTTTGAATATCCAACAATGTATGTTGGGTCTTCATATTTAATCCTGCTAAGTACTTCCCCGACTTTTTCATCGTCAGCATCGTTAACCGCTTTTATGGCAATATCAATTCTTGGGCCTGGATAATCTATCGGAACAAATTCTATTTCATCGCCTTTTTCAGAAAGTGTGCTATTGTATTTTGTGTCCTTAAGTTTTACGGTGCAGCCAATATCCCCGGCAACCATTTCTGTGACTTTAGTCCTGTTTTTCCCTGCTGAAACAAAAATCTGAGACAAACGCTCTTTATTCCCATTTTTAGAATTGATAAGGTCAAGTCCTTCCGTAATTTTTCCCGACATCACCTTAAAATAGGTTATTTCGCCTACATGGGATTCTATGGAAGTTTTAAAAACAAAGATACTTGGTTTTTCACCTTCTTCCATTTTCACTTCTCTCCCTTTTATTACTTTACGCATAGGGATCTCAGCAGGGGCAGGGGCTATATTGGAGATGAATTCCAATAAACGGCCAACGCCTATATTTTTTTTCGCACAAGTACAAAATACCGGGAAAAGGTCGCGCTGAAGCATGCCTAGTTTCATGCCCTGCCGCATTTCATCTTCGGTAAGGGAGCCTTTGTCGAAATAAAGCTCCATGAGTGCTTCTTCATTTTCAGCAGCCATTTCGACCAGCTCATTATGAAGCTCTCCAGCTTTTTCTATTTCCGATTCAGGGATGTCGAGTATTTCAGGCTTCCCGCCATCGGGTCCATACTTGAACATTTTCATCTTCAGCACATCAATAATAGAACTGAAGCCAGGCCCGGCGTCAACGGGGTATTGAACAACAGTTACTTTCTTGCCAAAAGAAGAGCGGCACTGGTCTAATGCCTGGTCGAAATTTGTATTTTCATGGTCCAGTTGGTTAAAAACAAATACCAAAGGTGTATTTGTTTTGTCGGCATGGCGGCCAGCAGCCTCAGTGCCGGCTTCAACCCCGTTTGATGTATTTATTACCATTAGCCCCAGCCCGGTAACTTCAAGTGAAGCAACAACACTGCCGCAAAGGTCGTCCATGCCGGGAGTGTCCAGGATGTTTATTTTCTTTTCGTTGCATTCGGTATACAAAACGGAAGAAAAAACGGAATTACCAAACCCCTGTTCGATAGCATTGTAGTCTGAAACAGTGTTCTTACTGTTAACGTCACCTCTCCTGTTAATTACCCCACCCTCGAAGAGCATAGCCTCTGCAAGGGTGGTTTTCCCACTGCCGGCATTTCCTATTAAGGCGATGTTGCGGATTTGATCAGATTTATAAACTTTCATTTTAATTTAGCTTTTTCGGTTAAATGTTATGCGTAAATTCAATTGTAATAAACTACCCTAAATAAAAGAAGGAGACCAAAATTAGTAATAATTTATTAACAATCAAGGTTGGCCCATTTTACTTTAAAATGCTATGGGATTTTCATTAATTAACACACAAACACCAACTATTTGATTATAAGAAAATCAGGATTGTGTCAGATATACAGTCCTCTGAAAAATCACAAAAAGAAAGATTTATCACAAAAAAAGAGGGCAATCCCCGGAAGCTGCCTGAAAGTTATTGCTGCCTGCCGACAGGCGGGCTTTGGCCTGTTTTTGACAGATTAATACTGATTCCCAGGCTATCTAGTTCATGGACAGTAATCGAAGGGATTTCCAGTTCTTTAACTTTTCTAAGTACCAACTTCCCAACTCTGAGCGCATCCTCTTCAGTAGGGAATACATGATTCCCGGGGATTGCCGGAATATAACTTTGGTTAATAAATGTCCGCCCGTCTTTTATTATTCTGTATCCCCACCCGTCTTTTGACCTGAATGCTTCAAGCTTCACTTTATCCTTCGGCACATACTGTTTTGAATGGTTATACGACCTATAACTGAAGTAAATGATAATGATGGCCAGGAAAACAAGTAAATACAACCCTTTTTTCAGCATTTTACTAAATATTAAAGCCCTGCACTTTAAAGGTACAGGGTTGTAATTTTAAAATATGCAGGAGCCTATGCTACTGGTTTTCAACATACTCTGCATTAGGGTCGAATTCCCATATATCATCGAAGTAATAGCTGCTGCTCCTTCCTGTAGTCAGGTATCCGTAATTACCTATGCCAAAACCAACAGCTTCGGTCCTGGTCGACCCCTCGAATGATGTTTTTTCTTTCCATAAATCGGTGGCAGGGTCGTACTCCCATACATTGTTTACCAACGAACTCCCACTACCTGAGACCAGGTAGCCTTTTCCATTGACAGAGAACCCCACTCCGCTCATCCGGGTAATGGTTTCATAATTATTATCGTAGTCATTGTTACTATCAGAGTTGACAATATCCCTCAACTGTATCCATTCTCCTGAGGACTGGTCGTATGCCCAGAATTCTTTTTCATAAGAGCCATTGTCAATACCAGATACAAGGTAGCCTTTCCCGTCTATTACAAAAGCCGCCGCATCCCTTCTTTTCGAACCATTGAAAATGATTTTCTTCCATGTATCGGAAGAGGGGGAGTATTCATAGAAATCTTTTAAATAGTTGCCATCGTACCCTGTGCCAATATATCCTTTGTCGTTAATCGCAAACCCAACTGCACTATACCTGCCTGGCCCGGCTAAGTCGGCTTTTTGCTCCCATTTGTTGTTGACCGGGTCGAATTCCCAAAAGTCATTCAGTTTGGTAGTACCATCGAAACCGGTTCCGACATACCCTTTGCCGGCTATCGCAAACCCAACTGCACCGTTCCGGGCTGCGCCGGGGAAATCTGCTTTTTGCACCCAATAATTCTTCTCCACATTGTATTCCCAAAAATCATTCAAGCGGTTTGCCCCATCATATCCTGTGCCAACATACCCGCTCCCATTAATTGCAAAACCAACGGCATCACTCCTGGGTATCCCGTCAAAATCAGAACGTTCCTGCCAATCGCCTAATAAACTTTCTTTAGTATCTTTTTTACATCCAACTGCCAAAAATGCAACACTGATTATTGCCAAAAGCATAACCCGCAAATTTATTTCCTTAATCATCATAATCCTTTTTTATTTGTTGATTTAAATGAATTACCACTATTTCTTTCACACAAACCTATCAGTTTTCACACAAACCTATCAGTCAGCCCGAAGGAAAAAAAGGAAACTAGACGAACGTTGGAAATGAATAGATGAAACAGGCGTTTGTCTCTATTCGGGAGTAATTAGTTCAAATCGCACGGTCGTTTTCCTGTTAATTTTATCTAAAACCCGCTCTTAACCCTGATACGTCTATGGCATACCCCCTTTAGTATATATTTCTTTATCCTGTGGATTATCTTCATTTTTTTTGAGCTCAATTTTTAAAACTATCTTGGGGAAATGAACAGGCTTTTATTCTTTATTTTGGTTGGCACAGCCTTTTTGGTAGCCTGTGACCAAGGGTATGATTTAAAGACATTCTCAATAGGCGATGAGTTTATCCAGTCTGAAACATCGATTGCTATCGTTGACACCTATACTGTCCGAATGTCGACAATGTTAATTGATTCAATTACAACTTCGGGGAAAGAAGTCATTCTTGCCGGAAGCTATAAAGATGACGAATTCGGTGTGATTAGCTCAAAGAGTTATTTCCGGGTCGGCTTACCTTCATTCATAAGCCTAACCGACCAGGACCGTTTTGATTCTTTGGTATTGGTACTAAAGCGTAAAAATTTGGTTTATGGAGATACTTTAAAGCAACAAACACTAAATGTATACAGGCTGGCAGAGGGTATCAGGTTAAATGATGACGATAAATTATATAATACATCGTCATTTAGGTATGATGAGTCGCCGGTAGGTTCAAAAACGTTCACCCCGATAATGGAAAAAGATTTTGTTAAAATCAAGCTTTCTTACAGTTTTGGATTGGGGCTTTTTGAAGAAATGGCTGCTAATGAATTCGTATTAAACGAAGAATTCCTGGATTACCTTAAAGGGTTAGTAATAGTACCGGAGACCGAAGATGGTGCAGTTTTAGCGTTCGCAGCAGGGAAAGGCGAGGTAAGCCTGGTTTTACATACGCATAAGGTCGATGATGAAAATACAGATATCAGCTTCAAATTCCAGATGATAAACCCTCAATACCAGTTTAACCAGATATCGGCTGACAGGACGGGTACACAACTTCAAAACCTTAACGACAAGTTTATAGACCTGCCTTCGGGTGCAACCGGCAACAGGAGTTTTATGCAGGCGGGTACAGGTTTAATGACACGCCTTGAATTCCCAAGTTTGGGGACATTGCTTGAAGGCACTCAGAATTACCTCCTGGTTAAGGCTGAATTGATATTAAAGCCGGTGCCTTTCAGTTATAAAAAGTTCCCATTGCCATCGTCCCTGGTTCTTTACGAATCGAATAAATACAACCAGGTAGTAAAAGAAAGAACCGACAGCAAGAATAATGCGTTGCCTGCCAAACTGTATATCGATAAGGTTTACAATGAAGACACGTATTATATGTTTAATATAACCGATTTTATCACAGAGGAGTTATCAGATGCTTTTTTTGACGTTGACCATGCACTTTTGGTCGGAGTGACAAACAACTCGATGGGTGTTTTGTTAGACCGTGTTATTTTTGACGGCCGGGCAAATACCAGGTTTAAACCTCAACTTAAACTTTACTACGTTTATTACAACTAACCTTCAACTAAGATAATGGCCAGATACCGGATAATATTTTTTCTTTTTATATGCATGGGTTTTCTTGCACAAGCGCAAAACACTACATCGCCGTATTCAATATTTGGCCCGGGTGAGTTGCAATCCAAAGGGTTTGGAAGATCTTTGGGGATGGGTAACGCCGGTATTGCATTACAATCAGGGAACAACCTTAACAACCTTAACCCCGCATCGTATACCGGGATAGATAGTATGCACTTTATCTTTGAAATGGGTATCGAAGGGAAATTCTCGGGGTTTAAATCTCAGGGTAAATACCAGGCTGCACATTTTGCCAACCTGAAATACCTGGCCATGGGTTTTAGGGTTACCGGCTGGTGGTCTAGTTCACTTGGGTTGACTCCGTTTAGTAACGTGGGGTATAATATTATGACGAAAAATTATATTGAAGGGTCGAATCTGACTTACACGTCAAAATATACCGGCAGTGGCGGGATTAATCAGGCTTACATTTCCAATTCTATAAAAATTGCCAAAAACCTTGCATTTGGTATCAATACTTCTTATATGTTCGGCTCACTGATTCAGGAAGAACTCGTTTCCCAGGCATTGCTGCCGTCTTTTATCATCGGGCGCACCGATTACCTGCACAGTTTTTATTTCGATTACGGCCTGCAATATTCATTTAAACTAAAGAAGGCATTGAGCTATTCAATCGGGATAATTTACAGCAACAAACAGAGCCTGAACTCAAAGCATGTGGTTTCAATTTCGGATGAAAGTTATAACCTGATGCAAACAAAAGAGAGCAAAACCGATTACTTAAAAATACCTTCTATCTATGGTATCGGGATTGGCATACAAAACGGAGTCCGGTTTACTCTGGCTGCCGACTATAAATTTCAAAAATGGTCGTCTGTCGACTACCCTAACCGGTTAGATAAATTTGTTGACTCCCATGATTTCACAGTAGGTGCAGAATTCAGGCCCTGGCCCATAAGCATAACCAATGCGTTTTATAAAAACTGGCTTTACAGGATTGGGGTAAATTACCATTCATCATACCTTAATGTACGGAATAATGTCCTTGATGAAAAAAGTGTGAGTATTGGCCTGGGCATACCGCTTCGTACCAGTGGGTCGTATATGAATATGGCATTTAAATACGGGGAAAAAGGATCTACTGCCCACAATCAAATAAAGGAAAACTATTTTATGTTTCACCTGAACTTCAGTATTAATGAAATTTGGTTCTTCAAGAAAATATATTACTAATAGTTTTACTATTCTTCCGAGATTATGCCATAACACAGGGAAAGTAGAATGAAGTTGTTTAAAGCCTCCTATTTTCCATTTCGGCTAGGAAATAATTCTTATAACTTTCACCAATAGGGATATATGTTTCCCCAATTATTACCTGGGCTTTGTTGATTATTTTTATGTGGTCGAGTGAAATAATATATGATTTATGGATCCTTGGGAATTTTTCGGACGGTAAAGTCTGTTCCATATTTTTTAATGAATTAAGCGTTATTACCGGCTTGTTCGATGTCAGGGTGTAAATTTTTATATAGTCTTTAAGCCCTTCGATATAAAGAATGTCCTTCAGGTTTATTTTGATTGTTTTATAATCGGATTTTACCAGGATAAACCCTGAATTTAACGTAGCTTCGTTCCGCCCTCTGATTTTATCTGCTTTGAGCTCTTTCAGGTTAAAGTATTCGTATGCTTTATTACTAGCCTTTAAAAACCTGTCGAAAGCAACCGGCTTGACGAGGAAATCCAGCGCATTTAGGTTGAACCCTTCAATTGCGTCTTCCGTATGGGCTGAGGTAAATATGAACATTGGCTTATCTTCCAGGCTTTTAATAAAGTCGATACCCGAAACCTGGGGCATCCTAGTATCCAAAAATATGAGGCTTATCTTATAATTTTGTAAAATATCATAAGCCTGGAATGCCGATGTGCATTTTGATTTTAGCTTTAGGAAAGGGACCTGCTCAATATAATCGGCTATAATATTTTGTGATAATGGCTCATGGTCAAGTATAATACAATTCATAACTATTGTTTATGTCGTATTTTGTTTTTTATAATGACTACCTGGCATTTCCTTAAAAGAGCCTCGAAAAACTATTTTCCCCTATGCCGTTGTTTGGCACAAATTTACATTACGGTTTTTTAAAAACCTAATTTACATTTTTTGCTTTGTATAGTTGTATGGCGGCCAGTGTATTTGAAGTTGTTTAAAATTTAGGCAGCTTCTGAGTAAAAAAAATCTATTTTTCTTTTGTAATGTAAAAATAGAACCTACTTTTGTATGCTGAAAGGAATTCATCAATATTGATATTAAAATGAAAAAACAAACTTCTGAGATAACACTAAAAGTAGTTAACATCATGTGCTGTATGTGTTGTGCTGCAAATAGTGCTATGCAGGAGGATATGATTATTTAAAAGACATTGATATATTAATCAAAAGTTGAGCCCTTCTGCAAAAGCAGAGGGGTTTTTTTTGCATATAGCTGTAGTATATAAAGGCGGTGGCTTTGCCACAGTTTGTAAATATGCAAAAGGTTAAAAAAATATGAATATGAAAGAAAAATCTTACAGGAGCCTAGTCAAAAGTATCTCATGGAGGACTATTGGTACAATTGACACGATTCTTATTGCCTGGCTGGTAATTGGGCAGTTAAATTTTGCAATAGCCATCGGAGGGGTGGAGTTTTTTACGAAAATGCTGCTTTATTTCCTGCATGAAAGAGCATGGAACCGGATTAAGTTCGGGAAGACCGAAACATCGCCTATAGAATATGAAATTTAAAAACTATAAAAAATGAAGAAATCCTTTTTACCAATTTCAATTGAAATATCCGGGCAAAAAATATTGATTGTCGGAGGAGGGCAGAGTGCTTTTAAGAAACTTGAACTACTAAAGCAGTTTAATGCCGAAATAAAGGTGGTTGCATTAACTGTTTGCGATGAGATCAAGAGGAGTGGTGTGGAGTATCGCGAAAAAGAGTACGATAAAAACGACCTGCAAGGTTGCTTAATGGTTTATTCGTGCACCAACGACAAAGAGGTGGATAAGCAGATTGTTAAAGATGCCAGAGAATCGGGGGTACTGGTTAATATACACGACCAACCAGGGATGTGCCAGTTTATATCGCCCGCAATATTTCAATACGGACAAGTGACGGTGGCAGTCAGCTCGAATGGCAGGGATGTTTCTGAATCAATACGGGTGAGGGATATAATTAAAAATTATTTGCAACCCGAGTTCTATTAGAAACTGCGAGTAACTCTTTGCATTTTTTGTATTTGTTTCACGACCTTTACGTGAAATTTCAGAGGCCTTTTTTAACATGTTTATTTTCTAATTCGTTTAAACCTGATGGCAAAAACAATTTCAATACTGGGGTGTGGATGGCTTGGAGTCCCTTTAGGAAAGGCACTCCTGAAAAGCGGTTGCAGGGTAAAAGGCTCTGTTGCCTCTGTTTCAAAAAAAAAGGGGCTTAAGGTAGCTGGGATAATTCCTTTTACAATCAATTTAAACCCGGAAAGTATTTTTATTGAAGATGAAGATTTTTTTGAAACAGGTATCCTGGTCGTTTCAATCCCGCCCAAACGAATAGAAAATATCGAAGATGTTTACCCCAATCAGTTAAAACAAATCATACCATTCATTATAAAACATGGGGTCGAAAAAGTACAAAAAGTACTGTTTATTTCGTCCACATCGGTTTACCCCGAAAAAAACAAGATTGTAAAAGAAGAAGATGCCATAAACCCCGGGAAGGCAAGCGGGGAAGCATTGTTGAAGGTGGAAAGGCTTTTTCGCGACAATGCAAATACCAAAACCACTGTTTTACGGTTTGGCGGGTTAATTGGTGCCGGCCGCAACCCCTCCCGTTTTCTAAGTAGGAAGACAAACCCGGTAGATGGTGGAAACCCGTTAAACCTTATCCACCAGGACGATTGTATAGGGATTATTAAAACGATAATTGAAAAAAATGCCTGGGGCGAAGTATTCAATGCCTGTTGCCCCGAACACCCTGCTAAAAAAGATTTTTACGAATATGCGGCAAAGGTTTCGGGCAAACCCCTCCCCGATTTCAAAGCACAGGATGGGAATTATAAAATTGTAGACAGCAGCAAACTGGTAAAGCTCCTGGATTACAGGTTTAAATACAGCACCCCGATGGATTATTTGAGGGAAATTGGGAATGGGCAGTAGGGGTAACCAGTATTCTACAATGATAATAAAGTGTGTAGTGTAGCAAAACAAATATAAAACATCAAAATGAGCCACTTAATCTCAATTATAGGGGCTGGCCCTGGCGACCCCGGACTGTTAACAGTAAAAGCATCGGAGCGGTTGCAGGAAGCAGACGCTATTTTGTACGATGCCCTTTTAGGGGAAGAAATACTGGTAAACACTAAGAAAAGTGCAACTAAAACATACGTGGGGAAATTGTACAAAGACGGGCAAAAGCAGGAACAAAGGCAAACCGAGATACACAGGATGATACTGGAGTTGGCACAACAAAACAAAAAAGTAGTGCGGCTGAAAGCAGGCGACCCAATGGTATTTGGGCGGGGAGCTGAAGAGATAAGGTTTTGTGAAGAGCACCATTTAAACTACGAAATAATCCCGGGGGTTACAGCCGGGTTGGCTGCTGCTTCGCTGTTTGGCATCCCGGTCACCGAAAGGGGTAAAAACAGCCTGTCCCTTCTTTATACCGGGCATAGCCACGATGGGACTTTCAAAGACATTGAAATAGTTTCGCAGGTTTTAAAAACAGGCTCTCCGGTAATTCTGTATATGGGCTTAGCCAACCTGCCCAACTTATCAGAAAAATTAATAGGGATGGGGGTAAATAAAAAAATACCCGTCCATATTTTAAGTAAAATCTCCCAACCCGGGCAGGCCACATTTGAAACACTGCTGGGCAGTACCAGTACTTGTTTAGAAGAAAACCAGCCAGCTATGCCGGCAATAATAATTATCGGGGAACATGCCGAAAGGATCAAGAAATCGGAAATTTAGAGACATGCCGGTTAAATGGGGTGAGGAAGTATTAGTTTCTTATTAAATAGTCTCTGCAAGAAAACTGTCGAATTTTATGAAATGAATTATTTGGGATGAGATTTTTACTTTTTGGAGAAGTGATGCCTGAGCATCAGTGAATTGAGAAAAATAAAAATATCGCCAAAAGAAACATTTCTGATTTTGCAGAGTTTTCTTGCAGAGACTAAATAAAATATGTTTATAAGAATGTGATAAAAACTTATTGGGGAATTGGAATAAAATAAATGTATCTTGTTATTTTTGTTTGAAACGAAAGCCTTTTTATGATAAAGTTTCCGAGTTTCCAACAACACGATGCTATGGATTGCGGCCCGACCTGCATCAGGATGGTTGCTAAATACTACGGCAAGAACTTTACCCTTGAAGACCTCCGTGCCCGCTCATTTATTACCCGCGAAGGGGTTTCACTCCTGGGTATTAGCGATGCCGCCGAATCAATTGGCTTCCGCACGATGGGAATCCGCACCACTTTTGAACAATTGAAAACACAGGCTCCTTTACCATGTATAGTCCATTGGGACCAAGAGCATTTTGTAGTAGTTTACCAAATTAAGAAAGGCAAAGTATTCGTTTCAGACCCCGCATTTGGGAAAATAACCTATACCGAACCGGAATTTAAAGAACACTGGCTGGCAACTGTTACCGATGGCGAGCAAAAAGGGATTTGCCTTTTATTGCAGCCTACTCCCGAATTTTACAAAGCAGAAGATGAGGAGGTAAACCGTACGGGGTTCCGGTTTTTGTTCAACTATATGAGGCCCTACAGGAAACTTACTGTGCAGCTCCTGCTGGGGTTTTTATTGGGAAGTATCATCCAGTTGATCCTCCCGTTTTTAACACAGAGTATTGTTGATATTGGAATAAACAACCAGGATGTAAGTTTTATCCACCTGGTTTTAATAGCCCAGTTAGTCCTTATTATTAGTAGGATGTCAGTTGAGTTCATCCGTTCATGGATATTGCTTCATATTAGTACAAGGATTAATATTTCTATTATTTCCGATTTCCTGGCCAAGCTGATGAAACTGCCATTGGGTTTCTTTGATACTAAGATGGTGGGGGATATAATGCAACGTATTGACGACCACCGCCGGGTAGAACGATTCCTGACAGCCGAGTCGATCAGTATCCTTTTTTCAACCTTCAGCTTAGTTATTTTTTCAATCGTCCTGATTATTTACAGTGTAAAAATATTTTTGATCTTCATAATAGGCTCAGTCCTGTACTTCCTTTGGGTTTACCTGTTTATGAATAAACGCCGCCAGCTCGATTTTAAACGGTTTGCACAACTATCTGACAATCAAAGCAAGATAGTTCAGCTTATTCATGGGATGCAGGAAATAAAGCTAAATAATTATGAAAAAGAAAAGCGGTGGGAGTGGGAACGGATACAGGCACGCTTATTCAGGGTTAATGTAAAAAGCCTGGCACTGGAACAGTACCAGGATGCAGGTTCGGTATTTATAAACGAAACAAAAAATGTTTTTATTACCATTATTGCAGCAACATCTGTCATTAGCGGAGGCATTACACTGGGTATGATGCTGGCGATAATGTACATAATCGGGCAGCTAAATACTCCCTTAAAACAGTTGGTCAGGTTTATGCACAGTGCCCAGGATGCCAAAATAAGCCTCGAAAGGCTGGGCGAGATCCACGAAAAAGAAGATGAGGAGAAGTTTGGCGAAGACAAAGCAACCATCCTTCCCGAAAACCATTCAATTTCGATTTCAAACCTGACATTCCAGTACGAAGGGCCACGTTCGCCAAAAGTTTTAAATAATATCAACCTGGAAATCCAGGCAAATGAGACAACCGCAATAGTTGGGGTAAGCGGCAGTGGGAAAACCACACTGGTGAAGTTACTCCTTGGGTTTTACAACCCGGTTGAAGGCGAGGTCAAGGTAGGGGGGATACGCCTGCAAAACTTTTCGCAGAAGGTATGGAGGCAGAAATGTGGCGTAGTTTTGCAGGACGGGTATATATTTTCCGATTCAATCGCAAAAAATATTACTGTTAGTAGCGAAAACATAGATAAGGAAAGGTTGTTAAATGCTGTTCAGATGGCAAACATCCAGGATTTTGTCGAATCGCTGCCACTGGGTTACAATACAAAAATAGGGCCGGAAGGTGTGGGGCTTAGCCAGGGGCAGAAACAACGGATACTGATAGCACGCGCTATTTATAAAAACCCCGACTTCCTCTTTTTCGATGAGGCAACAAACGCTTTGGATGCCAACAATGAAAAGGCAATTATGAAAAACCTCGGGGAGTTTACAAAAGGAAAAACAACAATTGTAGTGGCACACAGGCTAAGCACCGTTAAAAATGCCAATCAGATTGTTGTAATTGATAAAGGCGAAATAGTTGAAAAAGGCAAACACGATGAATTAATTAAATTGAAAGGGAAATATTATCATCTGGTAAAAGACCAGCTGGAACTGGGGGGGTAGGCATTAATTATAAATTAAACCTTTAGGTTAAAAGACATATAAGTGATAATATATATAACATCCGGGGCATTTGTATTCCAAAGTTATGAATAAGAAAGGAAAACACATAGAAATAAGAAGCAACGAAGTACAAGATATACTTGGCAGTATTCCGTCCCGGATCATCCGCTATGGGGTATTGGCTGTTTTTGTCGTCTTCCTTTTAATCTTTATTGGCAGTTGGGTTTTCCAGTACCCCGATATTATTTATTCAAAAATTGAGGTCACTACCGAAAGGCCTCCTGCAACAATAGTTGCAAGGGCTTCGGGTAAAATAGAAAAACTGCTGGTTGTCGACAACCAGAAAGTTAAAAAAGGGGCAATTATCGCCCTTATTGAAAACCCTGCCAATTATGACGATGTACTTGAATTAAAAAAACAGGTGGGGCTCTTTGAAAAATTCCTGATTGATTTTAACCGGGGCAAGCAGGTCGAATTCAACAAGTACCTGCAACTGGGCTCCATCCAGGATGAATATTCCCAATTCATAAAAGCATACAACGATTACTCCAGTTTCCTTAACCTGGATTATTACCCCAGGTTGAACAAGTCGCTGGAGGAACAAAGAAACATGTCGAAAATATATTATGACCGGCTATGGGTACAACGGGGGATCATGGAAAACGATTATCAGTTAACTATTAACAAAACAAAACGTGATTCCACGCTGTTTGCCAGTGGTGTTATTTCCTTGTTCGACTATGAAAAATCAAAATCGGAAATGCTGTTGAAAAAGAGGGAGTTTGAAGAGGTGCGCACTTCTTTGGCTAAGATACAAATGGGTATTATCGGATTAGACCAAAAAATTATTGAAAACCAGAAAAACCACCAGGATAAGAAAACCAGGTTGGAGCTGAATTTAAACCAGGCATACATTAACCTGTCCGGGGCAATAAGCCACTGGGAACTCAGTTATGTGCTGAAAGCACCAATTGACGGTACTGTTACATTTAATAAGTTCTGGAGCGAAAACCAGAATGTGAAAGAGGGCGACAGGGTGCTGACCATCATCCCCGATGATGCCGGCGAACTGGTTGGAAGGGTTAAGCTACCCATCCGTGGCTCAGGGAAAGTGAAACCAGGATTGAGGGTAAACATAAAATTCGATAATTACCCGTACATGGAATACGGCATGGTGAAAGGGATTGTGAAAAATATTTCGTTAGTGCCTGAAAATAACTTCTATATGGTTGAGATAGGCTTCCCAAACGGATTGGTTACCAATTACGGGTATACTCTTAAACTACAAAACCAGATTGTAGGCAACGCCGAAATTGTAACCGAAGAATTGAGGCTCATCCAACGTTTCTTCAACCCCTTAAAGGCCCTTTGGAAAGAGAGGCTTATGAAAGAATAGAAAAGCTACAAGCCACAAGCCACAAGCTACAAAACATACCTGAGGTTAAGTGCCTGAAGTTGCTTATTTAAAATGGAGCCCTCTAATATTGTATCCCTTCGGGATTCTTTTTTTCCCTTCGGGATTCTTTTTTTGAATTTATTTTCATTATTTTATTTTTCTTTTCTGAAAATTAGTACTTTTGCCTGCCGAATTTTAGAGACATTATGAAAATAGGACTGAAATTCATTGTTATTATGAAAAAATAGGATACTTTTGCAGTCCGTTTTTTTAAACATTATTTTAATAAGAAAAACAGGTATTTATGCCAACTATTCAACAATTAGTTAGAAAAGGAAGACAAACAAAGGCAGAAAAGAGTAAATCTCCTGCATTAGACTCATGCCCACAACGCCGTGGCGTGTGTATCCGTGTGTATACAACCACTCCGAAAAAACCAAATTCTGCAATGCGTAAAGTAGCCAGGGTGAGGTTGACAAACGGTAAAGAAATAAATGCTTATATACCCGGAGAGGGGCACAACCTGCAGGAGCACTCAATAGTGCTTGTACGTGGTGGAAGGGTAAAAGACCTTCCCGGGGTACGTTACCACTTAATTCGTGGGGCTCTTGACACAGCAGGTGTTGAAGGGCGTTTGCAACGTCGTTCGAAATATGGCACTAAAATGCCAAAGAAATAAAAAATTAATAACTGGTTATTTGTGTAGTGGTTTGGTTGAGTAAATAACTCCCCACGTCTTCCGGGGATGATCTGAAGGCCCAACGGGCAACCAATTCAAATAACACTAAGAAAACATAAAATGAGGAAATCGAAACCAAAGAAGAGGCATTTGTTACCGGATCCGAAATTTGGAGACACCCTGGTAACAGTATTTGTAAACAACCTCATGTTGGATGGGAAAAAATCAGTAGCATATACTATATTTTATGACTCGCTCGACCTGGTTGAAAAAAGGATGAAAGACAATGAGCTTCCTCCGCTTGAAGTATGGAAAAAAGCCCTGGAGAAAATTACTCCGATGGTAGAGGTCAAAAGCCGCAGGATTGGTGGCGCTACTTTTCAGGTACCTATGGAAATACGTCCTGAAAGGAAAAATGCTATAAGCATGAAAAATATGATAACTTTTGCCCGCAAGAGGTCAGGGAAGTCAATGTCCGATAAACTTGCTGCAGAAATTGTTGCGGCATTTAACGAAGAGGGTGGCGCTTTCAAGAAAAAAGAAGACACCCACCGTATGGCTGAAGCCAACCGTGCCTTCGCACATTTCCGGTTTTAATTGAGGCAGATTTGATTTACAATATCAAAAAGAGGAAAGAAACAGTTTTTTAGTAATGGCTAAGCAAGATCTGAGATATACAAGGAATATAGGCATCATGGCACACATTGATGCGGGGAAAACAACCGTTACGGAGCGTATCCTGTATTATACCGGTTTGACTCATCGAATCGGAGAAGTACACGATGGCGCTGCCACAATGGATTGGATGGAACAGGAGCAAGAGAGGGGGATTACGATCACATCTGCGGCTACTACTACTTTTTGGGAATATAAAGGTATTGACCATAAAATAAATATAATAGACACCCCCGGGCACGTTGACTTCACTGTTGAAGTTGAACGTTCGTTAAGGATACTTGACGGTGCAGTTGCGCTGTTTTGCGCAGTTGGCGGTGTCGAGGCTCAATCAGAAACTGTATGGAGGCAGGCCGAAAAATATAGTGTGCCTCGTATTGCATTCGTAAACAAAATGGACCGCCAGGGTGCCGATTTTTTTAATGTGTATAACGACATCAAAGAAAAACTAGGCGCGAACCCGGTACCGCTTCAAATCCCTATTGGTGCAGAAGAGACTTTCGAAGGCGTCATCGACCTTATTGAAATGAAAGCAGTAAGGTGGTACGATGATGAAACCATGGGTACCAACTATGTATTGGAAGATATTCCTGCCGAACTAATTGAGCAAGCAGAAGAATGGAGGGGTAAACTGGTAGAATCGGCCGCCGAATTAGACGATGATTTACTTGAACGCTACTTCGAAGACCCTGATTCTATTACCAAAGAAGAAGTGCTTTCGGTTATCCGCCGTGCAACCATCGAAGGGGTTATTATCCCGATGATGTGTGGTTCAGCGTTTAAGAATAAAGGAGTTCAGCGTTTGCTGGATGCCGTTTGTGCATTCCTTTCAAGCCCGCTTGATAAAGACAAGATCGTAGGTTATGAACCGGGGACGGAAAACAAAATTATCCGTACACCTGATGTAGATGAACCTTTTTCTGCTTTGGCTTTCAAAATTGCTACCGACCCGTTTGTGGGCCGTTTGTGTTATATGAGGGTCTATTCCGGGAAAATCGAAGCAGGTTCGCAAGTATACAACTCACGTACAGGTAAAAAAGAACGTATCTCACGTTTGTACCAAATGCATTCTAATAAGCAAAACCCAAAAGACGTTATTGAAGCGGGGGATATTTGTGCTGCCGTGGGTTTGAAAAATATACGTACAGGCGACACGCTTTGCGATTCAAAACATCCGATCAAACTGGAAAGTATGATTTTCCCCGAGCCGGTAATAGGGATCGCAGTTGAGCCAAAATCACAAAAAGACCTTGACAAGCTTTCAAACGGCTTGGCAAAACTGGCTGAAGAAGACCCTACATTCCAGGTTCATACCGATGACGAATCGGGGCAAACCGTAATCCGGGGAATGGGAGAGCTCCACCTGGAAATACTTATCGACAGGTTAAGGCGTGAATTTAAAGTCGAATGTAACCAGGGGGCACCACAGGTAGCCTATAAAGAAGCATTAAGCAAACCAGTTGAATTACGCGAAGTATTCAAAAAACAAACTGGGGGGCGTGGTAAGTTCGCCGATATAATTGTCCGTATTGCACCCGTAGAAGACTATACTTCAGGGTTGGTGTTTGAAAATAAAGTAAAGGGAGGCAATATCCCGAAAGAATACATACCTTCAGTAGAAAAAGGGTTTAAAGAAGCATTGAGCAATGG
>JAADGO010000084.1 GCA_013152355.1 Chlorobiota bacterium | reverse complement strand
TTGTTACGCCGTGCCATGTATTCGGTACAAACCAACGGGCGGTTGTATAATTTCAATGTATCAATCGCAGCCTGGTGTTTTTCAGGGCCTTCATAATTGTGGTAAGTAATTATATCCGAATTCTCCAGCTGGAACTTATTAAATGCTTTCAACTTATCCTTCCATACACCTGCTGAAAGTGGTTGCGAAGGCCTGATTTCCCAACCCCATTGGAACACTTTTTTCAATAGCGGCATCGACCTATCCCCATAGCCGGAGTTCCCGGGCTCGTTGTACAAATCCCAAAGTACAATACGTTTATCATCCCTAAAAGTAGTTAAAATATCTTTTACGTAAGCTTCCAGCACATCCACAAGGGTTGAATCTTCGTAAAGCAGGTCTCCCGGGTCGCGCACCCAGCCCGAGTTATGTACGCCTGGTTTCGGGTCCGGCTGTTTCCCTGCCTTATAGGTAGCGTTCCAGCAGTCGTCGAAAAACACAAAAATGGTTTTTATGCCATGGCTGTCGGCAATCTCCAGGTACCTGCCCATCCGGTTTTTAAAACCTTCTTTGTCTACCTCCCATGCCAAGTGGTGCAGGTACACACGCATACAGTTCATGCCAATACCTTCGGCCCACCCTAATTCGCGGCCGATGGTTTCCGGGTCGAATGTTTCAGCCTGCCAGGTTTCCAACTGGTTAATGGCTGTACTTGGGTTGAAGTTGCAACCACGCAGCCAGCCATTCTCTTCACTCCAGGCTTTGGCTTGTTCTAATGTCCAGATATTTGGCTTTACCTCTGCCTCCACTGTTTTATCCTTTTTATTCTGGCAGGCAAGGGAAGCCAATACAATTGCCACTAAAAATAAATAAATCCTTGTTTTCATAAATTAATTGTTTTTTTATTAGTTGTCATTTTCTCCTAATTCAATTCCTACTTCCCCCGAAGGGCGGGCAATCTCTTCCCCTGCAGGTATTGCATCCCCAAAATGAGGAGTCCCATCGGCATTCCAGTTAAAAGGTTGCATGCGTACATCGCGTGCCCACCCGGGTGTTTTACTTTTTTTGGAATGATAAATAATCCAGTCTTCAGTGCCATCGGGCGATTTGGCAAATGAACAATGCCCCACTCCATAAACCAATGGGTTGCCCTGGAAAACAGGCCCCTTTTTTGTCCAGTTACCCCGGTCCAGTATATCCCCGCCAGGGTCATTTAA
The DNA here is from genome assembly GCA_013152355.1 of Chlorobiota bacterium. Classification (GTDB taxonomy): domain Bacteria; phylum Bacteroidota; class Bacteroidia; order Bacteroidales; family Prolixibacteraceae; genus JABMQB01. Next base: position 2,247 of record JAADGO010000084.1, on the reverse strand, counting down.
TTGCAGCATCCCCAGCCGGTATTCTACCAACCATGATTCGCGGCATGAATAAACAACAAATAGCTGACTCCCATTTTTCAGTACCTCAGGGCCTTCATTCAGATTAAGCGGGCCTCCGGTTTCCCATTCTTCTTCAGGAGAGGAAAGCAGTACACGTCCCCCTTTCAAAGTATAAGGGTTTTCCATCTCCTGGATATAGAGGTGCTGTGGGGTCTTATCGGTATCGCGTTGCCCCAGCCACCCCGACCAAATTGCATATAACCTGCCTTTATGCTCAAAGATTGTCATATCGATTGCCCAAATATTCCCTGAAGGGCTTTTAGGGTAATCGCCCGTGTAAAGCATGCCCATATCTTCATAATCACTAAAAACATCGTCAGTTTTAGAGCGTAACACGCCTGTACGCTGGTATATAAATGGAGGCCCGGATTTACCGGCAGCATAATATACATACCAGTGGCCATCTACAAAATGAATCTCGGGTGCCCAGACACAATCCCGGTTCCAGCCGGTAGCAGGTGCCTGCCAGATTTTTTTCAGCTCGCCCTTCCTGGTCATGTATTCAGACTTTGAAACCACGATAGAATTATTTACGGCGGCACAATAGATATAGTACCCGCCTTGTTTTACCATCCATGGGTCTGCCCCATCCCAAACAGGGTTGGTAAAAGTAGTACTAACCTCTACCTCAGGCACTGTATCATTCTCGCTGCAACGCGCAATGGAAACAAACGATATCATTATTATTATTGCAATTTTCAATTTCTTCATCTTTAAATGTAAATATATAATTTGAATATTTTACTACTACATTGAGTACCTAACACTTATCAACTTCTTATTACCCTTTTAGCTTTTTCTTTGTATTTCCATCTTCTTTCCCGGGTAGTTGCTTTTATGAAGCCCCCTTAACGCTTCTTCCAGGGGTTCTCCCTCATTTTGGCATAGTCGGACTCCCCCCATTTTACATCTTTCAGGAGTTTTTCTTTCTCATCGAGCCGGTAAAACTCCCTGGCATTTTTATACATTATTTTCCAGGCAACATCTATAGCTTCTTTTTCTGAATAATACCCTTCGTCAACCAATTCGGTTAAAACCTGCGCAATGCCGAGCCTTGCCATATAAGCATGCCCCACTGTTAACTCAACCGGTATATAGTCGCCCCCAAAACAAAAAATCTTATTTACAGGTGCTGAAGTAAGGTACTGTTTCAGGAACTGCCGGGTAGCGGTATGGTCGATAATCCATGCCCAGGCCAAATCGACATAAGCATTTGAATAATGTTTTGCCACTGCCACCATCTCGTCCTGGTAAGGGTAGGCAATATGCAAAAAAACGAACCTCATGCCCTTTGCCCTGCCACGCAAGCACATTTCTGCCGCATAAGCAGGGTTTTTACTTACATTAGTCAGGTGCATATAGTCGTACCCCGAATAGTAGCCGGTATGGATTTTGATAGGCAGCCCATAATCTGTAGCAACCTGTGCTGTGTACCAAAACAGGTGGTCTTCAAGTTTCTTTTTTTCTTCGCTGCCCAGGGCTATATTATTAACCCTTTTAGAGAATATTGAATCTGCTTCGTTAAACCCGACCATACCGTAATCAATGTTGCGCAAGTAAGCATTTACAGATTTAGCTGCCACAACATATTTCCCATACTTTTCGAACCACCAATGGATTACCCTGTACCAATCTTCCAGTGTTTTTACTTTTATTTTTGCAACACTGCTTAATAATTTAATCTGCGGGCCTTCTTCCTTAGACCATACGAATGCAGAAAACATCCCGGAAATGCCTATATCCTGCATAAGCAAAAGGGGGGACCCTGTTTCATTCACCGGCTTGCCCCATACGGTATTAACCTGGCATGACTCAATATTTGCCACATCATGTAAAATATATTCGTAGAAACCCGGCTTTTTTCAGCTCTTCGTACTTTTTTTGCAAAATGGCTATTGTTTCCCGGTTGAGCTCGGTAATCCCGTACAGTATCCTGACCGTATGCCTGACAGACAACCCGTAACTTGTGTGTTTCACATTGCCCCAGTACGGCTCAAGCAACCCCCATTTCTCCAATGGTTCGACTGTTGGGGAGAATAGTCGTTTATGGACATCCGGAGGCATTCCTGAAGTGGCAAAATCGTGGTGGAAATAGTTCCCAAACAGGGCAGTCCAATCATCTGCCTGTAAAAATTTCTCCCCATCGCCAAGGCGTACACTCTCGTCTATTATGTGCTCATGCGTATC
>JAADGO010000223.1 GCA_013152355.1 Chlorobiota bacterium | reverse complement strand
GGCAGCAAGGCATCAGTTGTAATACAACAGGCTGCAAACAGGGAGGTTACAGCACAGGCAGTCATTAAAATGATCCTGGAATCATCGGGGCGCTGACTTACCCTGGGCCTCTTAAATCAGTACTTAAAGTGAACTAAAGTTTGGAGTGCCTAAAGTGGAGTGAAATTTGGAGTGCCTAAAGTTATTAAAGATGGATAATAAGGAATTTAGTAAGCAATTAGAAAGTACAATTAATTTTGGCTGAAGCTAATGAAATCCTTGCTATTTTTACTTCAATTGGTAAAAAGTTAAAACTTTAGTCACTCTAAACTTTTCACCAAGTAGTTACTTTTTATTTAAATACAATAAATTTAAAAGATTTTTAAATAGCCTTTTCAAATGAATAAAATTGAAATAATACCAGCTATTGATTTAATTGAAGGGAAGTGTGTAAGGTTGCAGCAGGGCGATTACGGGCAGAAAACCATTTACAACGAAAACCCATTGGAAGTGGCTAAAATGTTTGAAGGAGCCGGCATTAAAAGGTTGCACCTGGTCGACCTTGACGGAGCAAAAGGCAAACACCTGGTTAACCATAAGGTGTTGGAAACAATTGCTTCCAAAACCCGCCTGGTCATTGATTTTGGCGGAGGGTTAAAATCAGTCGGTGACCTTGAGCTTGCATTTGACTCAGGAGCTTCGATGGTAACAGGGGGGAGTATTGCCGTAAAAAATAGGGAGGTATTCCTCGGATGGCTGCAAAAATATGGCTCAGAAAAAATCATACTGGGAGCCGATGCACGAGACGGGGAAATAGCTGTAAGTGGCTGGCAGGAAGGAACCAACCTGCCGGTTATTGATTTTATAAGGGGTTATTGGGAAGACGGCATACGGAAAGTCATTTCCACCGATATTGAAAGAGACGGGATGCTATCAGGCCCTTCTGTGGGGCTTTATGAAGAAATCCTGGGTGAAATCCCTGATATACACCTGATTGCAAGTGGCGGCATTGCTACAATGGATGATATTTACAAACTGGGTGAAATGGGTGTTCACGGCGTTATAACCGGAAAAGCCATTTACGAGGGGAAAATCAGCCTGAAGGAAATAGAGGGGTATAACTTATAAGAGTTAAAGGCAGTCTTAATAACCTTTAATGGTTATATTTTGAAATATAGCCTTCAAAGGTTATTATTGGAGCTTGTTTGTATGAAATCGGTTTTATTTTTTTAGTAAACCTGATTTCCACTGGTATAATTATAATAAGTAAATTTGAAGAATAAATATTACAAATCGCTGCTCAATTTCTCTTTTCCCTTCCGGGGGAAGGTAGTGAAGGGGCTTTATCCTTCCCTTACAGGGGAAAGGCAGGAAAGGGTCTTTTTTATATGTTAGCAAAACGAATCATACCATGCCTTGACATCCGAAACGGGCAGACCGTTAAAGGGGTCAACTTTGTCGATATACAAGAGGTTGGCGACCCTGTTGAGTTGGGTGCAATCTATGCCGGGCAGGGAGCCGATGAGTTGGTATTCCTTGATATTACCGCATCGCACGAAGGCCGGAAAACATTTGTGGAACTGGTAAAACGCATTGCCAGGCATATAAATATCCCATTTACCGTTGGAGGCGGTATCAGCGAGCTGAAAGATGCCGAAAAGCTATTGAGTGCCGGAGCCGATAAAATCTCTATCAACTCATCGGCGGTAAGGAACCCAAAATTGATAGATGATATGGCTCTTAATTTTGGAAGCCAGTTCGTAGTAGTTGCCATCGATGCGCGGGGCGATGAAAATGACTATTGGACAGTTACTGTTAATGGCGGCCGTATCCCCACTGAAAAAGAACTTTTTTCGTGGGCAAAAGAAGCAGAAGGCAGGGGGGCAGGGGAGATACTCTTTACCTCAATGAACCACGATGGTACAAAAAAAGGCTTTGCCAACCAGCAACTGGCACGGTTAGCTGATAGCCTGAGAATTCCGGTTATTGCCTCGGGAGGCGCCGGGAATATGAGCCATTTTGTGGATGTGTTCACCCTGGGGAAAGCAGATGCAGGTTTAGCAGCCAGCATTTTCCATTACAAGGAGATTATGATCCCTGATTTGAAGAGTTATTTGAAAGAGAATGGCATAGTTGTCAGGCTTTAAACAGCAATTAGCCCCCGGCTTTTGACTTTTAGCCATTGGCTATTTTCGCGGTCGACAGCCGGAAGCAAACAGATAAAAAAAATAAGGAAATGGAAAATAATCAAAGCAACATCCAATTTTTAACCTACCTCCAGGATTTTATTGAGAAGCGCAAAAAGGAGATGCCCGAAGGGTCGTATACAACCTCGCTTTTTAAGGAGGGGACACGCAAAATAACGCAAAAAGTTGGCGAGGAGGCGATTGAAACTATTATCGGGGCCATGGCAAATGACGATGAGAATTTTATTTACGAGGCAGGCGACCTGCTTTACCACCTTATTGTTTTGCTCACTCACAAAGGGTACAGGATTGAAGACGTGGTAAGCGAACTGCAAAAGAGGCATTCGTAAACGTTTGACTGTAACCGATAATTATGATTTTTTTACCTGTTAACTTCCACAAAGTGTTAAATATATATACTTATCTGTTGATTCTAAACATCAGATTGCTTATATTTGGTTAAAAAATAACCAATACTTTGAACCAGTTGCCCCAAATAACCCTATTACATGGGATCCACAAAAACCAGCGGATTGTAAAAATCCTATTCCCTTTTGACCAGTCGGTTATCAATAAGTTAAAGGAATCGGCCAATGCCAGATGGAGTGCAACCATGCAGTGCTGGTATATGGGTAAACAAAACTTTGATTTGCATCGTTTCTACATGCTGATGAAGGGGAATGCTTTTATTGATTATTCGGCAGGACTAAGAAGAAGTGAATTACTGAACTTACGTAAACAAGACGTTTTATTTGACAAAAAGATGCTTTTTGTCCGGGGAGGGAAAGGGAAAAAAGACAGGGTCACTTTGTTATCTGATTCATTGGTAATCGTATTGAAGAAATATTTAATCGCATTTAATCCAAACTATTGGTTATTTGAGGGGCCTGGCAGAAGTCAATATAGTGCTTCCAGTATTATTAATATTCTTAAAAAAGCAGCTAAAAAAGCGGGGATTATAAAAAATGTAACACCCCATATATTAAGGCACTCATTTGCTACCCATTTGTTGGAGCAAGGAGTTGATTTACGATATATTCAAACATTTTTAGGGCATGATTCAAGTAAAACAACTGAGATTTATACAGATGTAACGAAAAAATCCCTTGCAAAAATCAAAAGCCCCTTAGATACGATTTTAAACGATAACAAACTGGCTAACAATAAATAACAGATGCAATCATATAAGCAATATATAAATAATTTGTTTATACACCAACGTTAGCAGCAACCTAAAAGATGAATGCAGGAAATGACATTAAAACATACAGTAAAGACGAGAAGATTCATTGAAGAAAATCATGATGCTTGTACCGTTTGTGGAAGAGAATTTCAAGATCGTGACACGACACATTTAGGTTATACTAAATCTAAAAAATTGATATATGTTGGTGACT
>JAADGO010000078.1 GCA_013152355.1 Chlorobiota bacterium | reverse complement strand
CTTCTTGTTTTGTCTTTCCAGACGGGATTTCATTTTTTGCCTTGACGCAAAAAACGAAACAAAAAAAGTCAAGACTGGCGAGCCTTTTGAAAGATAACTACGGGTTGGGAATGCCACACAACCCAAACTCGTCGTCCCTCCTCAAACAGGGTTGCTTACCAGCCCCATCCCTAATCCCCTTCCCTTGTTATCTAATTCAAAACCCTCGCAGGTCAATATTTACTTTACAAAATACAAATATTTAAAATTTGGAATTTTATATCTCCACCTACTTTTTCAATTGATCCGTTTTTTATTTGTAACATTTTAGCAGTTTCCTGGAACTCGTGAATCCCCCTGCTTTAATCAGGTATACATAAATACCGGGAAAAACTTTTTTTCCAAACTTATCTCTGCCATCCCACTGCACATTATGGATGCCGGCATCTAACCTGCTGTTAACCAGGCTTGTTATCTCTCGCCCAAGAATATCATAGATAATCAGTTGGACATTAGCAGCCTTTGGGGTGTTATACTGTATGGTTGTTACCTGATTAAACGGATTCGGGTAGTTCTGGTGAAGTGCAAATTTATCAGGCACTGCAAAATCAAGGCTGGTTTTTGATGGGGGATTTACTACAGCCGTAATATCGTCGACATATATGGTGGATGCCCCACTACCGGACGCAGTACCGGTAAACCCTGCCCCGACAAAAAATGATACGATCCTGTCCAGGTCCAATTTCCCATTTGCAGCAGGCTGCCCTCCATCGCCATACCATACAAAGTCGTTAAATTGCGGATATATGTACCCCCCGGTTGGGCTTAACGAAGAAATAGGGATAGAATATTTAAATTTATCCTGGCCTCCTCCCTCAAGTATCCGGATCTCAAAGTTATGCCCTGTACCCGATTGGCTGCCTTTCACCCATAGTTTAAGCCCTGTATAACCTTCCCATCTCCACAAACCTCCTAATCCAGCATACCCGTATGGGTTAGTGTTACCTGGTGAAAAACTAAATTCCGTCCGTATTACATTGCTTTTACCCGATGCGCCCCCGGTATCGAAGTAGCGGTTCAAAGTACCGCCGTTAACTCCGCCGTACCATCCCCAGTCCTCTAAAAAATCATCTGCATCAACGTAAAGCTCAAAATTATCAACCTCTTCCTGGGGTGGGGTGGCAACGTTGTTAGTCAGATTACCTCCTGTATCCAGGTCATAACTGTGGCGCAATACGCCATTTTCATTATAAACATTAACAGCAAGTTTATCGGATGATATATCCACCTGGACAAAGTGGTGCTCCCGAAATGCACCGGGGACATAGTAATCGTAAAACCCCCACCATGTAACCTCGTGCAGGGGGCCGCCACCGCCGCCGGCCATAGTGTACATAACACCATTCCTGTGAGTAGGGTAATAAGTGTGGCCATGTCCAAAAAATACCATTTGGACACCATACTGTTCAAACAGGGCATCCCACCCCTGGTCATACACATAATCAAGGAATGCCTGTTGATGGAAATAAACTATTTTCCAGGGCTGTGTCGTTGCCGCAAGTGTTTCTCCCAACCACTCTTTCATTAATTTATTGCGCGTAGTATCATAATAAACATTGCCGTTATTATAATTTGTAGTAACACTGTTCAGCGCAATAAACCGCACATCGCCATAATCAAAATAATAATAGTCTTCCGTATTGTTTTTGGTATTCTTCGGAAGGTCGAAAAGGTCGCGCCAATTTTTTATATCGGTATTCCAGTCAGTCCGATTAGCAGCAAGGACGCGCACATCGTGGTTGCCGGGGGCAGGATATATAGCTGTATTCCTTTGTATCGGGGCAGCATGCGAAAAAAAGTTATCGTTGAATTTAGGTAATAACCCATCATAAGCCAGGTCGCCACAATTAAGGATTACATCCGGGGCGTGTGGAATCATGGCGCTTATTACCTGGCCGTGGTGAGTAACTCCTTTCCAACTCGCCTGGTTGTCACTATAAACAACGAAGCGGAAAGGCGTACCGCTTGCCGGGGCAGATGTGGCATGGTAATCAGGATTATCAATACCGGTAAATCCGTTACTGCCATCTTCCACATAGTAATAAACAGTTTCCCCGGCAGTTAAGCCGGAGATAGTGGCTGTGTGGACGTAAACCCCGTTGTTATCTTTAAACGCAACACTGGAAGTGCTATTAGGATAGTTTCCCACGGTGCTGCCCCAGAATACTTTACCGGCAGGTTCATAACTGCCCCACATTACCTTAACGCTGCTTTGGGTTACGTTTTGCAAATACGGGCTACGTACCAGGGAAGGCGTCCCTCCAATATAAGTAATATCGTCAACCCAAAGTGTTGCGGTTGTCCGTTGCGTAGTTTGAGAATCGCAGGCAAGGAAAAGGTAAGATACCTTAATAATATTCCTCTGCATTGCTTCATTACTGGTTGTATAGTACTGGTAGAAATCATTGAAGTCGAAATAGACATATTCGCCGGCCGGGTTCAGATTGCTCAGGTACACCTTAGGCGACATCCATTTCTCCTCAGTCCCGTAAGGCTCGTCCTCAATAAGGTTCAACTTAAAATATACACCCGTATCTCCCGATACAGCACCCGGCTTTAACCAGAGCCGTACCCCCGTATAACTTGTCAAATCCGTTTGGCTTCCGGAGGCTGTATTATAACCGGTGATACCATATATGCAGGGCTCCCATTTTACTCCCAGTCCGGTTTCAGGTGACGTGCCCGGACTAATATCAATATACATTTCCATTGCATTTGACCCACCCTCGCCATTGGATGAGTTCAAAGTACGGGAGAACGTAGTTACCCCTGTCCTTTTCCATGATAAATCCCATTTATTTTGGAGGCCGGCTGTGGTGGCATAACCGTTAAAATTATCATCTAAATGTGTAGCTGCCGTAACATTTGCCAGGCCAACTATTATTGTAAGAAATACTATTATTGTTCTTTTATACATTTTACTTATATATCCAGGATTCCGATCTGGTTGATTTTCCAATCTTTATACCATTTTGTAACCCGGGCTTTGATTTTGGGAATACTTAGAGACTGTTTAAATTTTATTTTTAGGAATTATTATAGTGTATTTTTTTGTCAGATAAAGCAATTTGGAGGCGAATACAACCCTGTATTTAACGATAAATTGCTAAAATATGACGAAAAAAGACGCATAATAAACGTGAAGGATAATTTTTAAACAGTCTCTTAGTTATCAAAGTTATTTTTTTAATTCAATAATAAAAAACAATAGTTCGTTATATTTTTATTTCTCGCTAAGACGCTAAGACGCAAATATCTGATTATTAAGGTTCTATAAGACCGAGACTTTATGTTTTAAATGATTGATAATCAGCTATTTATAAAAAGCACCGAACTATTGAAAAAATAAAAACAATTTGGAGGCAACTACTCCTTAACTCCATCCAGGTATTCTTTAAGAAGTACAGGGCTATGAGTATTTGCCCATGCTTTTGTAATGTTGTATTGTTGTTCAAGGTTGTCGAAATCGAGCATCAGGAATTCTTCCGGGAAATCGGGTATATAAACATAAGTCCTTTCAGCTAAACCGGGGGCTTCCTTTTGTAATGATTTAAGCCCTTTTATAAACCCTTTAAAGAGTATATCGTCAATGGAAATGCCAAGTTTGTCAAGAATCCCCCTGTCGTTCATGCCGAGGGTTTCCAGTTCCTGGCTTAGTTCTGGTTTTTTGTTGTTTTTGCGGGCAACTATATATAGCCTTTCAACGCCTGCACCCCGGTATCGTATAAAATCCAGCAGCCCTTTGTAGGGGACATGGTCTTCATGAATCCCGCCGTCAATAAAAGCATGTGCGGGTATTGTGGTAGCATTGCTGATCCGGGCCTGTGGGAAAACCACCGGGAAAGCAGTTGAGGCCATCAATATTTCAACCAGGTCGAGGTTAGGGTCGCTTTCAGGATTTATTTTCCTGTTGCTCAACCGGTAATTTTTTTTTGTTAACCCTAAAATCTCTATATCAGTAATAGAGATTGCACTGGTAATGGGCAGGTCGCCTATTTTATGGTAACCCAACAAATCATTCACCATCTTCACCAGGAAATTCTTAAGTGGGCGGGTGTCGACAGGTAGTTTCTTCCCATTCAATTTATAAATATCCTGGTTCCTCAGGGTAAAAAGCATTTCCTTATATACCTCCCATGTGAGTTTCTTATCAAGGATAGCATTCAAAATAACTGTATTGAGGGCACCCGAACTGGCTCCTGCAATAAATACCACATCGTCCATCATCCCTGAGTTATACATTTTTTCAAGAAGAGCTGCTTCCTGTGGGATCCGTGCCGCAGCACCTGTTATTACAATGGCTGTACCTTCTAATGCAGTAGGTTGTTGCCGTGGGCTAACCTTTTTTTTAGGCCTTACCATAGCCAATATTGATATCATAACCAATACCAGGATTAAGATAATTATTTTCTCCATAAAGCAGTGATATGGTTTTTCACAAAAAAATATAATCAAAAAGAAACAATAAGATAATCTTAGCCATGTAAGGTAAAATAAATTTTGTTTTCAACGAAATTATTTTGCTTTTTCCTTTTAATCACGATAATGGTTATTTTTATACAAATTTTTAAGATGAAAGATAAAGTAGTAATCATAACCGGGGCATCATCAGGCATTGGTAAAGCACTGGCTCTGAGGTTTGCAAAGGCAGGCTCGAAATTAGTAATCGCAGCCCGCAGGCTCGATAAGCTGGCTGAACTGGAGGAAGAGTTAAAAGGGTCCGAAGTTTTATCGGTAAAAACCGATGTCAGCAAAGAGGAAGATTGCAGGCAGTTGATAAAAAAAACAGTGGGGGAGTTTGGGCAAATAGATGTGCTTATCAATAATGCAGGCATTTCTATGCGTGCCCTGCTCGACGATGTGGAGGTAGATGTATTGAAACGGCTGATGGATGTTAATTTTTGGGGGACTGTTTATTGCACAAAATATGCATTGCCGTACCTGCAGCAGTCAAAAGGCTCATTGGTTGGTGTTATATCTATAGCCGGGTATGTTGGACTGCCCGGGCGGACAGGTTATTCGGCCTCAAAATTTGCCATCCGGGGTTTTTTGGATACCGTGCGCATTGAGAACCTGAAAAAAGGGGTGCATGTGTTGGTAGCAGCCCCGGGGTTTACTGCTTCTGAGGTAAGGAAAGCCGCCCTGGTATCCGATGGTTCGGCACAGGGGGAAACACCGCGCAACGAAGATAAGATGATGACGGCAGAAGAGTGTGCTAACCATATTTATAAAGCTGTTGTAAAAAGGAAACGCCACCTGATCCTGACCTTTGTTGAAGGGAAGATCACTGTTTTCCTGGGGAAATTTATGCCAAAACTATTAGATCGGCTTACCTACAGCCACATGGCTAAAGAACCGGACTCCCCACTTGATGCCTGATGTTGATGCCTGCAGGTCAGATAGTTGGTTTGGCAATAATTATTAAAATAATCATAACAGCAACAAATACAATAATGGCGGCACCTGCAATTTTGTTGAACCACCAAAGCAGCCTTAAATTGAAGCGGTGCCTGAAAGCTGAAACAACGCTTGTTAAAATTATCCACCAACAACAAGCCCCTGTGAAAATCCCCAAAATAATAAAAAATGAATGGTAGGGCTCCGATACACTGAGGACAACGCCTGACCCGGTGAGCACAGCCAGGAATATAAAGATTACCAATGGGTTGGAGAAAGTAATTAAAAAAGAGAAAAAGAAATCCTGTACGTAATTTGTCCCCTTCCGGCGGTACCTGCGTACCTCTTTTACAGGATTTTTGTAAAAAATATGTAATCCCAGTAAGATCATCACAATAGCCCCAAGGACTTGGAAAACAACCTGGTGTTGTTTTAAGAAGTCAATAATATAGGTAAGGCTAAACCCGGCAATAATGGCATAAAAGGTATCGGACAGGGCCGCACCAAATCCTGATAATAGGCCCGAAAGCCTGTTCTTATTAACTGTTCGTTGAATTACTAACAGCGCAATTGGCCCCAACGGCAAAGAAACCATGAATCCAATAATCCCTCCTTTTATAAACAATTCGCCAAACATCCCACAAAAGTAACTTTTCAGCAATAAAAATAGATTTTTTATTTATTGAATTCTTTTTTCTGAAAAAAATATCTTTACATTTAAACCTGAATTTTTATTATGGTAACAATGGATGAACTAACAGCAGGTACCCGTGTCGACCATCCACGTTATGGCGAAGGGATTGTAAGTAAGAATAATATTACAGCGTATGAGATTTTTTTTGAAAGGGGCGGTAAAATAGAGATTAGTAAGCGTAATACCGATTTGTCGGTTATTGAATTTAATGAAGAAACGAAAAGTAAAAACGGGCTTAACCTAAAGGAGGTCGAAGAAGTAATCACTTATGTAATGGACAAGTACAACGGGTTGTCAGAAATAGTTAAGCTAGGTGATAAATGGCAGGGGGGGACCCTGGAGTTGAAGCCCTCTAACCCTTCGTTAAAACCCAAGGAAATACCCATTGAAGCTTTTTTCCGTAAGATTATAATGGTACGTGACCGCTTAAGGGTACTGGAACAAAATATCAATAGCAACAAGTTCCTTCCCGATAAAGAAAAAATAAATATCCAGCAATACATCACAAGGGCCTATGGCTCCCTTACTACTTTTAATGTGTTGTTTGATGATAAAGAGGATTATTTTGTAGGTGTTAAATCATAAAAAAAACAGATAATGAAATTAATTTGGATATTTACATATACTATTATTATGAGTGTTACTGCTGTTGCCCAGGATTTAACCTTAAAGGTATGGCCAGACGGCGCTCCTGATGACAACGGGATGAAATTACCTGAGGAAAAATATAATGGGGTAAGGGTGCGTAATGTTTCAGAAGCAGAAATGTATGTTTATCTTCCCGAAAAAGGAATTAATACAGGTGCAGCAGTGGTAATTTGCCCTGGTGGCGGCTACCATATTGAGGCCATGGGCCATGAGGGTTACGAAGTGGCAAAGTGGTTGAAAAGTAAAGGTATTGCCGGTGTTGTATTGAAATACCGGTTGCCTTACGGGCATGATAAAATCCCCTCGGAAGATGCACGGAGGGCAATCCGTTTAGTCAGGCAACATGCGGAAGAGTGGGGTATAAACCCCGAGAAAGTGGGCATTGCAGGCTCATCAGCCGGAGGGCACCTGGCATCGACCGTTGGTACCCGCTTCGACCTGGGCAATAAAGATGCTGCCGACCCGGTAGGGGTTTTCAGTTGCCGCCCTGATTTTATGTTGCTATTATACCCTGTCATTACTTTTAAAGAAGAGTTTGGGCACATGGGGTCCCGTAGGAATCTAATTGGGGAAGGGAACGATTGGGGAAAGGTGAAAATGTATTCTAATGAGCTGCAGGTCACAGCCGAAACCCCACCAACATTCCTTGTCCTTGCAGATAATGATAAAGCCGTGCAACCGCGTAATTCTGTTGAGTTTTACCTGGCAATGAAAAAATACGGCATCCCTGCCGAAATGCATATTTTCCAAAAAGGGGGGCATGGTTTCGGGATCACAAAAAGAGGGCTTCCCCATGATAACTGGCCCAACCTGTTTTACGATTGGCTGAAGGCTATTGAAATAATATAAAAAGTATTATAATGCCGGAAACCCACCATTCAAAGGTGATACAATTCTGCCCTAAATGCGGGAGTAATGATTTCCCCCCAGATAGCGAAAGGTCATTTAAATGCCGTAATTGCGGATTTCATTTTTTTATCAATTCAGCAGCAGCTGTAGCGGCTTTGGTTTTTAATGCAAAAGGGGAATTGCTTTTTACGCGCCGGGCTATCATGCCAAATAAAGGTAAGCTGGACCTGCCCGGAGGTTTTATCGACCCTGGCGAGTCGGCTGAAGAAGCTTTAAAAAGGGAGTTGAAGGAAGAATTAGGGGTTAACGTGGTTTCTCTGGAGTATTTTACCTCAGCCCCAAATGAATATGTGTTTTCAGGGTATAGTATTTTTACTCTGGATTTGGCTTTTATTGTGGTGCCTGAATCTTTAGAAGGGCTTGTTGCTATGGACGATATTTCCGGGTTTGAATTTATCAGGCCATCTGATGTGGATTTTAATGATTTACCTGCCTTTTCGATGCAGTATTTCGTGAAAGAGGCAGGCAGGAGGCTATAGGCAATGTATAACCCCTACGGGGTAAGGGTTGTCTTGCCTTTTTACAATATCAGATGCCCTACGGCAATACTTTTTTGTTTGCCGCTTAATTTGCTATTATTAATACCGCGTAGCGGTTATGGTATTGTAGATTAGACAATTGCCCATGAAACAACCTGTTCCCCGTAGGGGATTAAGATAAACATTATGAATAAGATTACCCAAAGAGTCCAATCCTTACGGGGATTAATGCAACGCGAAAATTTACAGGCGTATTATATTCCGGGTACAGGCCCGCATATAAGTGAATATTTGCCTGCATGTTGGAAAACAAGGGAGTTCATTTCCGGTTTTACCGGTTCTTTTGGCGAAGTGGTTATTACCGAACGAAACGCAATTTTATGGACCGACTCGCGCTACTTTATCCAGGCCGGGGAAGAATTGGCAGGGTCCGGTTTCGAGATGTTCAAACTCCGCGTTGCCGATGCGAAGCCTTTTGATGACTGGCTAATCGAAAATTTCCCTCGGGGAAGCAGGGTAGGGGTATACCCTCATCACATTTCAGTGAACACCCATAAAAATTTATTAAACAAACTCTCTGCATCAGGTATAGAATTGGTACTTACGCCCGATTTATTGGATGAGGTATGGGAAGGCAGGCCTAAGTTGCCGGATAATGAGGTATTCGAGTTGGAAAAAAAATATGCCGGGGTAAGCAGGGTTGATAAACTCGATAAAATTAGTCAAATAATTAATCAACAAGGTGCAGATATACAGGTAGTTGCCGCATTAGATGATTTGGCATGGGCATTTAACCTGCGTGGCAGCGATATTGAATATAATCCGGTATTTATCGGGTATGGGGTTATTGGTTCAGATATAAAAGCCCTGTTTGTTGAAAAAAAGAAACTTCCCGTAACCCTTTCTGAGAAGATGGAAAGAGAGGGTATTAAAATATATGGTTACGATGAACTTACCGGGTTTTTAAAAGGGCTGAAAGATCAAAAAATCCTGATCGACCCGCAGCTTACCAATGTTGCCATCTGCGAGGCATGTTCTGTAAACAATAAGGTTGTTGAAAAACAATCAGTCCCCCTGGCATTAAAAGCCGTAAAGAACAATGTCGAACTGGAAGGGTTTAGGGAAGCCATGCAAAAAGATGGCGTTGCTTTGGTTGAATTTTTATATTGGCTGAGGCAGAACCTTGGGAAAGAGGCAATAACCGAATACATAGTTGGAAAGAAATTAAAACAATTCAGGGCAGCGCAGGAAGGCTTCGTGGGAGAAAGTTTCCCGCCGATTGTCGGTTATAAAAGCCACGGGGCAATTGTACACCTTAGCGTTGACGAAGCTAGTGCTTTTAAAATAGGGCCCGAAGGATTGTTACTATTCGACTCGGGAGGCCACTACCTTCACGGCACAACCGATATCACCCGGACAATTGCCCTAGGAGGGTTAACAGGCCAACAGAAACGTGATTTTACATTGGTGCTGAAAGGGATGATCGCATTGTCTGAAGCAAAATTCCCTTATGGTACTAAAGGCTGCCACCTCGATATTTTAGCACGGAAAGCTTTATGGAGCCACGGTTTAAATTACGGGCACGGCACAGGGCATGGCGTAGGGCATTTCTTATCTGTACACGAAGGGCCAATGAGCATCCGGCAAGACTATAATGAGCATCCTATCGTACCGGGGATGGTCGTTTCAAATGAGCCTGGATTATACCGCACAGGTGAATACGGCATTAGAATAGAAAACATACTCCTTTGTATAGAAAAAGAAGATACCGGGTTTGGCAGGTTCCTTGGCTTCGAAACGCTAACCCTTTGCCCTATTGATACCACTGCAATTGACACAAAACTTTTGTCGCGACAGGAGAAAAACTGGGTAAACAATTACCATAAGGTAGTCAGGGGAAAGCTTAAAAATTTGTTGAGCGATGAGCTGAATTTGTTCCTGGCAGGAATTACGAAAGATGTGGAATGAACGGCTATACCTGTGAAATATTTCCCCTTCAGACTTGAGTGCTTTTTATTGGGCGTTTGTCTTTTTGAAAAAGCCCTTTTCCACACAACTTTCCCATACAATCCGTTATTTGGATATTCCCTACCTCCGGAAGGCAGGCTTATTGGATGTTTTAGATTAAAAAAAAGGCAGGCAGGCTTTAACTTTAAACAACTTCATTATCAACCTTTTCTGTACTTCATCTTTATCAAATCGAACGGGAGGCTTAATAAAACAATATTCACTAAATAAGCGGCGATAATGATGAGGTTCCCCAGCAGTTTATCTAAATAATTATTTGTAAGCTTACCGGCTAACGCGATTAACCCTCCCAGAATCATCGCAACAATTACATTCTGCCTGTTTACTTTGAATTTCAGCAATCCGGCAATGGTTGGCACAACAAAAGCCCCTGAGAAAAATGCAAGGGCAAGTAAAAGCATTTGGATAATAGAGGTTACATAAATTGATATTATAATACTCAATACACCCAAAATGACAATAAGGGCACGGGTATTCCCAAAAGCTTTCCTGTTTTCTAATGTGCCGTAAACCAGTCCGCTTAAAATCATGGAAGCCGTGAGCAATGTCGTGTCGGCCGAAGACATTACAGCAGATAAAAGGGCAGCAATCAGTAAAGCAAAAGCCCATGAAGGCAGGAAACTACCCCCAAGTGAAATTAAACCGTTGATTTGTGGGGTTATCCCCCCATAATGTAAAGAAGCTATGCCTAAATAAGTAAGGATATAAGAAATAGGGATCAGTAAAATAGCAACAGATAAAACACTCCACATTGCAGTTTTTTCCGATTTGGCACAAAAAATCCTGGAATAAATATCAGGGCCGACCACAAAAGTAACCGAGTAGGTTAAAACTAAAATGGCCAGGTCGAGGAATGTAAATGAAGAATTGAAAAGGGACTGAGGGTTAAATGGGGGCATTGCAGGCTTACCGGCACTTTGCGATACCATAAAAAAAAGGGTGGAAATTCCTGCAATTATAAAAACGGATTGGAACATATCGGTTTTTATAATACTTTTCTGGCCTCCAATTAGTGTATAAAAAATAAATATAACACCTGATAAAACCGCTGCCAGCTGATAATCCAACAGCCCTGTGCTTTCCATAATTTTCCCGGCGCCAATAATTTGTGCTGCAATAATCCCCAGCCAGGCAAATGGGATAATTGCAGAGGATACCATTTTTGCTTGTTCCCCGAAAAAATGCCCCAATAACTCAGGTAAGGTGAAGTGCCCGTACCGGCTAACATATTTTGAGATTGGAGCTAATACAAAAAGCCCTGCCGAAGCACAAAACAAGAACCACAGGGCAGCCCACCCAAACTGCTGGCTAAGCTCAATAGTCCCTAAAATTGCCGACCCGCCCAGTATTGTTGCAAACAAACTTCCTGAAACCTGGGGGAAACTACCTTTTTTCCCTGCTATGTAATAGTCTTTAGGTGTTTTTATTTTATAGTGGGAATAGATGCCTACTCCAACCATAATTACTAAATACCCAATTATTACTGCTTCAACCATATTCTCTTAAAAAGGGGTAAATATCGGAATTTCTCAGGCAATAGGCCTATTCCAGGTTCATTTAATTTTATGCCGGAATTCTCTATGCCTAAAATAATTTAAAGATACTACCGTTGAATAAATCAATTCACTTTTTTACTTATTTTTAAGGCCCGGGGTATATCCGGGTTTTTCTTTTTTATACATTTGGCCTTTGCATATTCCTATGACGGGAACTATTTATTATGTTATGACAAAAAAAGGTTTTACCTTTATTCTGTTGCTGCTGCTTTCCCTTATTGGGCGCACGCAATACTTCCAAACCGGGCAAGACCCGGCTTCCATTAAGTGGAGGCAAATCAATACCGCAAATTTTCAATTAATTTATCCTGTAGAGTTTGAAGCAAAAGCTCAAGAAATAGCTTTCATCTTTGAAAAAGTTTATAACTATGGGAGTGAATCATTAAACTTCCACCCAAAAAAAATATCTGTAATCCTCCACACGCATACGGTTAAATCCAATGGTTTGGTGGCATTGGCACCAAGGAGGGTCGAATTGTATACAACGCCCCGCCAGTCGCTATATCCGCAGGACTGGTTTGAACAGTTGGCTATCCACGAATTCAGGCATGTGGTGCAGTCCGATAAAATTGAGCAGCAAATACCATTGCTTATCCGCTTACTTTTCGGGCAGCAAATTACGGCAGTAGCCATTGGGGTGGATATCCCCTGGTGGTTGCTTGAAGGGGATGCTGTTGCCACCGAAACATCTCTAAGTAAATATGGCAGGGGCAGGCTCCCTTCTTTCCTGATGGAGCAAAAAGCACAAGTTGTGGAGAAAGGTGTGTATAATTATGGCAAGGCCTACCTCGGGTCATATAAAGATTATGTACCCAACCACTATAACCTGGGCTATTACCTTGTGGGAGAAGCAAGGAACAGGTATGGGAAAAAGGTTTGGGACAATGTTTTTAGCCGTGTGGGTAACAAGTTTGATTTTTCCCCGGTAAGCAACTCACTCAAACAACAAACAGGGTTCAACCTAAAAAAATTATACAAACATGTATTCGACAGCTTAAGGGTCGGCTGGGTTGGGAAAGATAAAAATTTTGCAGGGCATACTTATAACGAGCTTTCAAAGCCTTCGAAAACATTTACAAACTATAAGTACAACCATTATTTGCCCGATGGGGGGCTGGTTACATTAAAATCATCTTTAAAGTCAATCCCTGAATTTATAAAGATAGGGGAAGATGGTGCAGAAAAAAAAATTCTTACGCCGGGGATTATATTTGATGAATCGGTAAGCTGTACCGGCAACCTCCTCACATGGGCAGAACAGGTGCCTGACCCCCGGTGGAGCCATAGCGGAGAATCGTTGATTCATATTTTAAACCTTAAAAATGGCTTCCACCAAAAATTTAAACCCGTATTTAAAGGTTTCAGCCCCACTATTTCGCCTGATAAAGAGCAGATTGCATTAGTTGAAGTCGATTACCAGAATAACTACTACCTTTCTGTATACCATTTGAAACCGGGTAAACCGGTAACACGTTTCCAAACAAAATCAAATAATTATTTCATAACGCCCAGGTGGGTAACCAATGAGTTGCTGGCAACAATTATTTTAACGGATAAAGGGAAGAGGCTGGCTATTGCCGACCCTCTGCGTAAAAAGGTAGATTACCTTACCGATGAGTCGCTGGGAGAAATCAAACACCTTGTGGTAGATCAGGGAAATATCCTTTTTATAAGCAGTTATGCAGGTGAAGACGACTTGTATGCTATAAACATAAAAAGCCATTCTGTTTATCAAATTTATAAAAGCCGTTTTGGGGTTGAGTTCCCTGCTGTTTCCCCTGGCCGGGAGAAAATAGTGTTGAGCAGCTATTCATCCAACGGGCTTTCGCTGATAGAAATACCCTATTCCCCAAAAACATGGAAGCCGCTGAGCCAGGTTCGAAAAGGCAGCTACCCCCTGGCAGGGAATTTGGCAAAACAGGAAAAAGGGGCACTGGACTTCTCCGGGTATAATGATACAATTACCTATAAATCAGAAAAATACAGAAAATTGGCTCATTTGTTTTATTTCCATAGCTGGGCTCCTGTATTTTTCGATGTGAATACCTATGGAATACAGCCAGGAGTTTCTGTAATGTCGCAAAATATATTGAGTACTGCTGAAACTACTTTAGGGTACAAATGGGATGTAGAGGAGGAAACCGGGAAATTTTATGCCGGGTTTACCTACAAAGGGTGGTACCCGGTTTTAAGTGCAGAGATTAATATGGGTAAACGAGCATCGCAATATGGTACAATAACAAAATATATCGGACTGAATAACCAGGTGGTGAGGGCTGATACGGTTTATAAGCGGTACACCTGGAATGAAACAACCCTGGAGCTTGCGGTAAAAGTGCCCTTAAACCTGAGCAGGGGGAAATACTACCGCCTTTTGCAACCGGAAATTAATTATCAATTGTCATCGGCATTGACAGATAAGTCAACACCCTCGGGCTTTGAGGAGGGCGCCGGGCAATCGCTGGACTACAGGCTGTATTACCACCAGTTGATGAGGCAGTCGTATCAGGATGTATACCCAAACTTTGGGTTTATTGGCGACATATTTTACAGGCATTCCCCATTTGGCGGTTCTGATTTCGGCAGCCTGTTTTCTTTGCAAACAATTAACTATTTCCCCGGAATCCTGCCCAACCATGGAATAAGTACCTATTTCGGGTATCAGGCAAAAAATACCGGGCAACACAGCAGGTACTCCGATGCTATCAGGTATCCAAGGGGCTGGAACTCATTGGATAATAAAATGATGTATACGGCTTCGGTAGATTATAAATTCCCGCTGTTTTACCCCGATTGGAGCCTCGGCAGTATAATCTACCTAAAACGGTTAAAAGCATCGTTATTTGCCGATTATGCCCATCAGTATGGAGATTTGTATGAGGATGGGAAGGTTACCGGTAGTTTTAGCAGGGATATTTCCTCGTTGGGGGTAGAATTTACCGGCGATATACATCTCCTCAGGTTTTACGCACCAATCGATACGGGCTTCAGGGCCGCATATATGCCCCAGTTAGGTAAAATGCACTATGCCTTGCTGTTCTCCATCGATTTTAATTCTTTGTAAGCGTAATCTCTGTAATCTCCGGGAGCATATCAATCCTGAAATTAAGCCCTATCGTACCAAGCCCCCTGTTTACGTAAAGGTATTGGTTTTGGCACCGGTAAAGCCCACCCCATCTTTCACGGGTAAAATATATCGGGCTGAATTCAACACCTGCAACGTTGACTCCCAGTTGTGCCCCATGCGTATGCCCTGAAAGTGTGAGTTGGATATTCCTTTTCCCTGCCACTTTACTCTCCCAATGTGCCGGGTCATGCGTCAGCAGTATCTTGAATGCACCTGCCGGTACATGCTCTAATGCCTTATCAAGGTTGGCATATTGCGGGAATGGTGGATGCCCCC
Source organism: Chlorobiota bacterium (assembly GCA_013152355.1). Taxonomy (GTDB): domain Bacteria; phylum Bacteroidota; class Bacteroidia; order Bacteroidales; family Prolixibacteraceae; genus JABMQB01. The sequence goes on along the minus strand of JAADGO010000078.1, from coordinate 2,337 downwards.
AGTTTTCAACCCCTACAAGGAAAATCGTGTCGCCTGCATTAATTATTGGTACCGCATTGTTTTCTAATAAGGTAAAGCCGAACTTTGCATGGGCAGCTTCGATTTTATTAAAATTATCCAGTTTCTTACCTGCTTCTTCCCAGTTGAAATAATCTCCGTAATCGTGGTTGCCAAGGATTGAGTATTTGCCTAGCTTTGCTACCAGTGGCTTAAATACTTCTTTGTAACCGTCAAGTTCATAAGAAAAATTATTTACCAGGTCGCCTGTAAATAAAATCAAATCAGGTTGTAAGGCATTAATCTTTTCAATGGCTTTTTCCAATACGTTGTGATTGCCATTGAAACTACCCAGGTGGATATCTGAAAGTTGAATTATCTTTAAACCATTGAAAGCATCTGGTAAACCTTTACATCCTATTTCGACCTTTTCTACCCGTATCTGGTTAGTCCCGGCCGTTGCGCCGAAAATTACCGTTAATACCACTCCCACACAAATGACAACTCCACTCCAGATAAAACTTAACCTGTTGATTTTAAATAGCCTCAGGAAATAATAGGGGATAAGCACCAATGTCATTACCAGCTTAACCACCAGGTCGGTAATGAGGATGATGTTGAAAAAGAAATAGGCGCTGTAATTGGTTGACGTAGCAGCACTTTTCGGATAAATAAAAAGGTAAATAAAGTAAAACACTATAAAAAGGGAATAGCCCCAGTAAATGATAGGGATACCATATTTTAATATTAATGGCCTCTTCTGCTTTAAAAGTTGTTTTAGCGAGATAAAACTAAACCCTGATAGCAATATCAGCAGTATAGGCACAATTATTAAAAGTATATGTGAAATGCTCCTCATAGTGTAAAAATTTCCTCCAAATATAGCCGTGAAAATTAAGATTCTATTTTTTATTAACGCTTTTTCCTATTCGGGTCAAAATAATTAAGATGTAAATCCTGACTAATACACCTGATATATAGACCCTTATCTATAATTCATCCTGATTTCAACCGCTTGAGGTTTAAATTCACGGTTATACAAACATTCTGATACGTGAATATTTAAGCGAAAATGTAGTTTGAAACAAAGCAACATCCATTAATAGAGAAAATCGATCTCATTTAAGTACCTATACGGCAATATTTAAATATTACTACCGGGTTAACAATCTGAAACGGAAGGGTAGGGGGCTTCTGTCGATATTACAATTGTAACATGCGGTTAGTTTACAAAATATCTGAATAATTAAAGCATAAAGTTACAATTAAACGATTTTATAAATTTACAATACTAAATAGGTCGGAAGTAAGGACATTCATACACATAAAGCCCACAAAATCAACTAAATCGAACTAATCAATTCATGTACTACCTTAAACTAATATTTACTTTTGTACACAAAGTTCCTGACGCGACTATTTCCATGTTTTAGATACCTGTACGCCAGTTACTTAACCCGTATAATTAAATCAATACTTTAATAAATGAAGTTGGTGCTATGCCCCTGGCATTCAATACTAAATCAAAATACAATCAAATGTGCGATGTTTTACATGATACAAATGTAAACAATAGCATTTATCGTATTATTTACATTTGTGGCTTGATAATCAATTTCTTTCTTTTTACATTTGTATACTTAACTTATTAGGCAATGGAAGAGCGTATCAAAACTTTTATGAAAGCCAAAGGCATCAATGCAGCCGAATTAGCTGATACGATTGGGGTTCAGCGTTCAAATGTATCACACGTATTAAATGGCAGGAATAAACCGGGGTTTTCTTTTATTGAAAAATTACTACACGCTTACCCCGACTTAAATGCCAGGTGGTTGCTTATAGGGAGCGAAGAGATGCTGAAAAAGGCAAAGGCAACAACTATGCAGCCACAGCCCCGTAACCTCTTTGAGCAATTCCACGAACCGGAGGTTTCCAATCCTCTAGAAGGTACTTCTGCTAAAGTGAGTAAAGAAAGGGTACCTGAGGCCACTGCCAGTTCAATCAGCGGTGATAATGTGCCTGTGAAACCTACCAAGGCAGGCTGAAGAATTGGGTAAGAAGGATGTTGAAAGAGTAATAATATTTTATTCAGACGACACCTTTAAGGCCTATAAACCGGGGTAGGGGGATGCACCGGTACTCAAAATCCTGAAAAGTATCCTTCAGGATATAATGAAGTTGTTTAAAGTTAAATTGAAAACCTGCGAGCAACATCTTGATTCCATTCGACTTCAGCTAATTTTTCTTCCATCCCGAATAACACCAGGCTATTCTATGTCCGTCTAAAACTTAAGCGTGTGATTCACAAAACCTGAATTCAACGAAAAAAGATACATGGTT
>JAADGO010000179.1 GCA_013152355.1 Chlorobiota bacterium | reverse complement strand
CACCCCCGGTCTCCGAATGTGGAAACAAAGCCATGCCTCCAAGACCGATACGATTAGGATAGGTTCCTGTCAGAAGGCCTACACGAGAGGAAGTGCAGGTGGGCTCGACAGCATAAAAATTGGTAAACCGCATACCCCTGTCCTCTAACTTATCCAGGTTTGGTGTTTTATAACCAATAGCTCCGTAGCTGTCCAAATCGCCATACCCCATATCGTCCATATTAATAATGACAATGTTGGGTTTTTTATAGGAACTATCCGTAATCCTTGTATGTACTGTGCTTTGCGCAGATATTGTTTCGTTTGTCAGGAACATTGTACCAATTAAAATCAGCGGAACAATGATACCAAAGGCAACCTTATACCTTCTCTTTTTATTAAGTTTTTTCATGATTAATTATATTTTAATACGTTCTGTAATATGAATATCGGTATTTATACCACTTCTGTTGTAAAATGCAAAAATGAGAGCAGTATATCCTCGGCTACACTTCATTAAAGTGTTGCATAATTTGTGCAAAAGGCGTTCCGAGGCTGAACTGCTGTGACAAGTATTGCATGTAGGGTATCACATACGTAAAAAACTGTCTGTATCCCTTACACAGGTAGTTCAGTCCGGGCTCTCCTCCCGGAGTACTTATAAATCGATTTTTCGGACAGCCTCCGTTACAAAATACTTTCACCGGGCATTGCTGGCAATAAGCCGGCAGCGTGGTTTTTTTATTTTGTCCGAACAACTGCTGCTGCTCCAAGTTGACCATCTCCTGCATGGATAGGTCCATCACGTTTCCGAGAAAGTGTTCACTGTCCACATAATGATCACAGCTATAAAAATCACCATTATGCTCCAGGGCCAGGGCAGTTCCACATGTTTCATCGAACAGGCATAACCCGGAGGGTAATCCCATAAATCGGTTAAAAACAACATCAAAAATCTGTACGGAAATTTTCCCAATATCGTATTGTATCCAATGATTAAATATTTCTACAAGAAAGTTTCCGTATTGTTCGGGTAAAACCGAATAGTCCGCCACTTTTGAATTTGCTGGGCCCAAAGGGTCAACAATCGGAATAAACTGCCAATAATTAGTACCACTTTTATTCTTCAAAAATTCATACATCACCATGGGATGGTCAGCGTTAAACCGATTGACACTACACAGAATATTATAGTCAACATTATACTTTCGCAGGCAGGCAATCCCCTTCATCACATCTTTAAAAGAACCTTTACCGCTATTATAAACCCGGTATTTGTTGTGGAGATGCTCCGGACCGTCTAAACTGACACCGACGAGAAAGTGATGCTTTTTCAGAAAACGAGCCCATTGATCGTCTAAGTTTACCGCATTGGTTTGAAGTGAATTGTTAACCACCTTCCCCTCTGTGTTAAACCGGTTTTGTATGCGGATTATTTTCCTGAAGAAGTCCAGTCCCAACAGAGTCGGCTCACCACCTTGCCAGACAAAACTTATCTGATGGTCGGGTTTGCTCATGTATTGCCGGATGTATTCTTCCAGCACCGCTTCACTCATACGAAAATCGGGGCTCTTTTTCTCCGGATACAATTCCTGTTTTTTCAGATAAAAACAATACTCACAATTCAGGTTACAAACAGCCCCGATGGGCTTCGTAACCGTGACATACGGGGTTTGGTAATGATTAACTACTGTTTTCATGCTTCCATTATTACAATATATCCATTGCACACCGGTACTCCGAACTAACTGTGGAGCCATCCGGGATAAATACTGTATCTCCTACGGCCTTATCTTTATTCAGATCCCCGATGTCTGCACAACTTCTATTGCGTCCGCAGGTATTACCAATTTCTTTCACCTGTTTATAATTTCATATATTATTGATTATCTGTTTTTTATGTTTTATCACGATTTTCGGCTTCGCCATCGAAAATTGTCCTAAAACGATTATCGCTTTTTTATTTTACCCCGCACTTCGTACGGGGCTAATAACATTACACACCTTCGGAGTTTATCTTCCGTAATCATGTTTGTGTGTGTTCCCGCTTAAAGCGGGTTCATAGATGCTTCACATCGCCTAATCGTAACTCTTGGTTGACCATAATTTAACCGGTTTGCCGGTGGTATCTTTATATTGTTTACGCAATTGTTTCAACCTACTGACCAAATCCTGTGCTACTGATTCATACTCGGGATGCACTTTGTATCCGCTCCACTCAAACAGGCTTTCCATCTCATCCGGGTCTTTTTTCAGGTCGAATAATTCCCATTCGTTGATGGTGTAATAGCTAATCAATTTGTAACGCTCGGTACGGATGCCATAATGTGGAACCACCCAGTGTGGAGGTGCAAATTCGTAATAGTGATAGTAAAACGCGTCGCGCCACGACTTCGGCGGGGTCCCTTTCATAATTGGAACCAGGCTCATCCCCTGCATGTCGGAGGGTATTTTCAGACCCGCCAAATCAAGGATAGTTGGTGCATTATCAATATTAACGTTCATGGCATCGCTTGAACTTCCCGGTTTTACCACCCCGGGATAACGAACCAACCACGGCACCCGAATTGCAGGTTCATACATAAACCGCTTGTCAAACCAGCCGTGATCACCCATGAAGAAGCCGTGGTCGCTGGTTATTGCAACAATAGTATTGTCAGCAAGACCCGATTCATCGAGAAAATCCAATAAACGTCCAACATTTCATCCAGCGATTTCAGGGTTCCCAGAAAATGGGCCATAAACTTCTGGTAGTTCCACTGCTGACGCTGGCGTTCCGTCATATCTTCGGGCGGGTTGAAATCGGGCATATATCCAATACGCATTCGGGCTTCGCGGGCAGGTGCAGCTCTCATCGAATAATCATCCCAAAACGTACCCGGCTCCGGTATCCTGACATCATCATATAGATGCTCATATTTATGAGGAGGGTCAAAAGGCCGGTGGTCATTGAAGTACTGCACCATCATCATAAACGGTTGTTTAAACTGCTTGATCCCCTTGATAGCCAAGTCGGTGAAGTTATCTGTGATATAGCCGGGGTATTCTCTTTCCACGATTACGTTACTACCGAGACTGGTATTTTGAAGATATCCTGTGGGCCTGTAGTAAGGGCCACCCGCTCCTCGCTTAAAGGCAAAATAGTCGAAGCCGGCTATCCCCGGGTTGGCCGGTTTCCCCGGCTCGGAAACGAGGTGCCATTTCCCTACTGTACCGGTCTGATACCCATTTTGTTGCATAATCCGGGGAAAGGTCTGCTGTGATGGGTTGAAAGTGCTGTGTGTCACACCGTTTGTTGTTGCACCGGGGTTGGACAGCATACCATTCAGGTGATCGTATTTCCCGGTAAGCAGGGTAGCCCGGCTGGGCGCACACAGGGCATTGGTAGTGAAGGCATTCTGAAACTGCATCCCTTCTTTGGCAATGCGGTCAATATTGGGCGTCTGAATCAGTTTGCTCCCATAACAGCTCAACACACTCAACGGAACACCTTCAAGTGTTATCCAGAGGATGTTGGGCTTACTGTCGGCTGACCGGGGCGAAACTGTTTTCGATGGCTTTTGGTGTGGTATGAGGCTCGAAACTCCTTTCGGCTCAACCTGGGAAAATAACATCTTAGGCATCACTGCCCCACCAAGGGCAACAAGACCCACCCAATTGCTTTAGCGCTTCCCGGCGGGATACATTTTTCTCTTTTTTCATTAGCAGAACGATTTAATTTTTAGTAATTACTTTTTACAACTTCTATTTGACTCATAAGCTGACTATCGACTTTTCTATATTAACTTTATCAGTTTTTGTATTTACAGAACCCGGAAAAACCGGCCTAAGTTGACAATTATACTGCTTCTATTGTAAAATGCAAAAATGAGGTCAGTATAATCCTGCCATGCGTTCGGCATGGTTCGGCTATACTTGAATTTTGAAATGCAAATTCAAGCGGCCTCAGTATAGTAATGTTTACATCCATCAAACAGAACTTTGCTATGCCACAGACAGTAACCTGTTACTGAATTTTAATCTTTTATATCCGGTTTTTGATCCAAAATATTTTGTAATTTCTCTCTTACTTCCAAAGCATTTGTATTGAGTGAATCTAATGGTATATTGTGTTGTTCCCGTACATCCTTTTTTAGATTATAAAACCGTCCGTCACCGTATAATTTATACGTTTTATTTCTAGCAAATACGCCATTTTTAAACTTCTTACCACCCCAATCGGGCTTATAGTACATGTAAATATATTGCAAAGGAAAAGCCGGTTTACCTAATATTGCAGGTAAAAAACTTTGTCCATCAACAATTTTTGTGACGGGTGTATGAATACCTGCTACATTTTCCAACGTAGGCAAAATATCGCTTAACTGTATTAAGTCAGTATTGATTCTACCCTTTGGGGAATGCTCTTTCCAATAAGCAATTAAAGGCACACGGGTTCCCCAATCTACCATATATCCTTTTCTTCCGTAGATCACACGTCCATCTTTCATTTTGGAAATAACCCTTACATTGCTTCCATTATCAGCGGTAAAGATAACCAATGTGTTTTTTGCCAGTCCCGTCTGTTCTAATTTTTCCATAATCTCCCCCACTATCTTGTCGGCATAGGCTACCATATCGGGGTAATATCGAATATTGTTTGCATGGCGTTTTGAAGGGTATTTCCAATCAGGGCTATCCGGAGTCGGAGAAAAAGGGCTATGTGTCAAAACCATCGGATAATAAATAAAAAAGGGCTTTTTCGCATTCTTTTCCCTGTCTAGAAAGTTTAATATAAAATCACTAAATACATCCGGACCATACTGGTTCTTATCCCTTGGCAGTTGTTTGCCATTTTGAATAATTAAGGGATCGGCATATCGTCCGCCCTTTGATCCGGGCTTTGTCAGTTGCCATAAGCAGTACTCGTCGAACCCAAAATGATGGGGACGGTTCTTGTCGTCCCATCCTTGTTTTTTATATCCGTAAAGACCATTGAGTTGCCATTTGCCGGCTATTAAGGTGGTGTATCCCGCATCGTGCAAAATATTACCAAAGGTTACCTGGTTTGGATTTAAGTAACCAAAAGTTGTATAATTGCGGTAATTATACTCCCCGGTCATAAGTTTTACCCGCGAAGGTGTGCAAAGCGGTTGCGCAAACATATTTTCGAATTTGACTCCGTTTTCTGCTAATTTATCTAAATTGGGTGTCTTATAAGAGGCGCTTCCGTATGTACCAAGGCTTTCACGACCCATATCATCATCAAGAATGAGGATAATATTCGGCTTTCTATTTTTTATTACGTGCTTTTTTGTTGTTTTAACGGCACTGGATTTAACATTAGATTTAAATCCAAGGGCAACTCCTACGGTAGTAATTGAGATAAACAAAACGAAGTATTTTAACCACATGTTTTTAACCTCAAAACCCGGTAGCTTTTGAGGTCGAATGATATCCGCTTTTCCCTTCGGTTTAATTTGGAAAAATAACAACTTAGAAAATACTTCCCTGACTGATTGCATCAGTGCTTCTTTGCAGGATATATTTTTGTTCTTTTTCATAAAAACAGCTATTTTAGGATTTGCTAATTCAGCAAGCCCTATTTAACAAGCTTAACGCCGGGCACTTCCATCAATTTTCCTTTTACAAAGACAGCAGCCTGAATGGTTGTTCCACGAGGCACCACAAAAGCTTTATCATATTTTTTTGAATTCAAACCAGGTCGGCTGCCATCGGTGGTATAGTGTATTTCAGGATGGTAAATTTCCGATTGCAAGGCTACCCTGAAACCTGATTTCGTACTATCCTGCACAACGATATCCACCTTATAGGAGCCCGTTGAGAAGTTGTAGCCCAGCGCCTTATAAATCAGAAAATGCTGACTGACTCGTCTTTGAAAATCGGGCCAGTTTTTCTCTTTTGCCGGAGTCCAGTCCGTTTCGGCAAGGGCAGCCATACGTGGCAACGCCATGTATTGAACTTTCTTAATATCAGGCATGTACTCTGTCCAGACACATCCCTCCGCCCCTATAATATACTTTGCCTCCCTGGCGTTCAGTGCCACCGGGACAGGCTCATAAGAATACACTTTCTTCAAGCTGGTGAAAGCACCGGCGGCCAAAGGTTGAAATTTAGGATTGGCCTGATAACGGGTAAAATAGAGATATTGAATGGGAGCCATAATCACATCATGGCCCTGGCGTGCTGCTTCTATCCCGCCCTTTATACCACGCCACGACTCTAAGGTGGCATGAGGAGGAAGTCCTCCTTCCAAAATTTCGTCCCAACCAATCAATTTACGGCCATGAGCGTTTAAGAACTTTCCAATACGGCGGATAAACCAGCTTTGTAACCCATCCTCATTTTTTAAATGGTGTTTTTTAATGATTTGCTGACAAAACTTACTGGATTTCCATTGGCCTTTGGGGACTTCATCGCCGCCAATGTGGATATATGTTGAGGGGAACAATTCCATCACCTCCGTCAATACATTCTCCAAAAAGCGAAAGGTTTTTTCTTTGGGACAATAAATATCTTTAGAGCCAGCCCAGGTGGCTAATACATGAAAAGGGCCGGGAACACATGCCAACTCAGGGTAAGCTGCCAACGCAGCCTCCGAATGTCCCGGCATTTCTATCTCCGGAATAATGGTGATATGCCTTTGGGAAGCATAATGGACAATGTCGCGTATTTGTGCCTGCGTATAGAATCCGCCATAGCGTTTTACAGCATATCTTGCCGGTTTTATTCCGTAGTGACCTATAAGTGTTGAGTCGCGCCAGGCTCCTATTTCCGTTAATTTCGGGTATTTTTTGATTTCAATCCTCCACCCCTGATCATCTGTCAGATGCCAGTGAAAAGTATTAAATTTATACATGGCGAGCATGTCGATGAACTGCTTTATGGCAACAGGTGG
>JAADGO010000108.1 GCA_013152355.1 Chlorobiota bacterium | reverse complement strand
GCCCTCTAAATCAGTCTTCCGCGATAAACATCTCCGGATGCTTCCCTACCACTCCGCGTTTGCGGTAATAAGCTTTCATCCTCTTTATATCTGCCTGGGGGTCATCGGTTAATTCCAGTGTGTCCTCCCACCCAACTTCTTTTCTTCCGAAATCGAAAAAAGCCAGGTAAACCACTGCCCCGGTTGCTTTTGCAATGGTATGGAATCCGGCTTTCCAACGCTTTGTGGGCTTCCTTGTCCCCTCAGGCGTTATGGCAAGGTGCATGGTATCGCGTTTTTCAAATTCATCGATTATTTGCCTCACAACATGTACACCCCGTGAACGGTCGATTGAGATAGCTCCCGTTTTCTTTAAAAAATACCCTAATGGCCAAAAGAAAAACTCTTTCTTGACCACAATATTGGCAACTCCCCCCACAGACGTGTAATATAAATATGCAATCACAAAATCCCACCCGCTTGTATGAGGGGCACCAATTATTATTGCTTTTTTATGCGGTATAATCCCATTGACTGTTTTCCAACCCATCATGCGTAACAGTTGTTTACAAATCCATTTCCACATAGTTATATTTTTATTAATCGTGTTTCAATATTATCTGCTGATGCATATTTTTGAAGAAGCCCAATGGCAAGGATAGAGGCATCTCCTAACTTTTCATTATTGTTAATTCTATTGATTTCATACCCTGTACCCATACTTTTCCTTTACCTGTTTTTAACACATACAAACATAACCGCCGGACAAAAATTAAGACTAAAAGAACTTCTGGCCTATGACGGTTTCACTTAAGGGATTGTTAAGAAATAACCTAACCGTTTTGACTCGTTCTCTTGCACGCTAACTTCGTTAAAAAGCCTCACCGTAGTAACTATGGCTATGCCTGCGTTTTTTGCCTTGTTATCGCACAAAATAATTACGTCAATTCCAGTCATGTTATTTCTTCATAATCCCTAAATGCAATTATATACATAAAATAGATAAATAAATAATATTCATAAATGTTATTACAATCTCTTGTATGTTCCCTGTATTATGCGTATTTTTATTTATACTCTCTAAACATTCAATTCCATGATAGCATACGACAAAACACAAGAGTAACTTTATATAAGCCAGGCACGTAAAATGATGAAAATATATAAACAGGCTGGAACAGGCTGGTTAGATTATAATTTGGGGTAGTAAAGGCCTGCCAGGACAATGCTGGCAGGCCTTTCTTTGGATATTCCCTGCCTGCGGAAGGCAGGCTTATTCTTTATTGGATATTTTAGATTTTTTCACCTGTTATTCTTAAAAAGATTCTTTCCCCACAACTTTTCAATATGATCCGTAATCACAAACTTTTATTAAATTGCGATATTAAAACCATTGTGATTATATAAAATTAAACAACTTCATTAAACCAACTTCTTCAAAACCAATGCAATATGAATACAAAACAAAAACTAGCCATTCTTTTAATAGGAATATCATCAATCGCCGTAGCCCAGGAAGCAGCTATTATCCCAAAACCTTCTAATTTGCAGATTAAGGAGGGTGAATTTATTTTAGGGCAGGAAAACACCTTGAAATTTAACGCATCTGATGAAAACCTTTCGCGGATAGCCGGTTTTTTCAATGAGTATTTAGAATTGTATTATGGTTTTAAACTCAGTGAAAACGGGAAAGGTAAGCCAATCAGTTTAAGCATAACCACCAATGATGCACTTGGCAGTGAAGGATACCGGTTAAACGTTGGCCAGAAAGGGATTTCTATTTCGGCTAATAAACCTGCCGGGGTATTTTATGGCATCCAAACATTGAAACAGCTCCTTCCGGTGACAACAGATAGTAAAAAACTTCATATCCCTGCTGTTGAGATTGAGGATACCCCCAGGTTTAAATGGCGGGGAAATATGCTGGATGTGGGAAGGCACTTTTTCCCGGTTTCATTCATAAAAAAATATATTGATATTTTAGCTATGTACAAGCTAAACATTTTTCACTGGCACCTGACTGACGACCAGGGTTGGCGTATTGAAATAAAAAAATACCCGAAACTAATTGAGATATCACACTGGCGCGATGAAACCGTTGTGGGGCATGCCAGCTGGTCTTACGAATACGATGGGATTGGCTACGGGGGGTTTTATACCCAGGAACAGGTTAAAGATATTGTTAAGTATGCTGCCGACCGGTTCATTACAGTTGTACCTGAGATAGAAATGCCCGGGCATTCGAGTGCGGCACTGGCTGCTTACCCGGAATTGGGTTGTACCGGAGGCCCCTATAAAGTACAGGAGCGGTGGGGTATTTTCGAAGATGTTTATTGTGCAGGGAAAGAGGAAACATTTGAATTCCTACAGAATGTTTTAGACGAAGTTTGTGAGCTGTTCCCATCCCGGTTTATCCATATTGGAGGGGATGAATGCCCGAAGGAAGCATGGGAGGAGTGCCCCGACTGCCAAAAAAGGATAAAAGATGAAGGGTTAAAAAATGAGCATGAACTACAGAGCTATTTTATTACCCGGATGGACAAATACCTTACATCGAAGGGCAAAAGGCTTATTGGCTGGGACGAGATACTGGAAGGGGGGCTTGCACCGCAGGCAACAGTTATGTCATGGCGTGGGATTAATGGCGGGGTTGAAGCTGCAAAACAGGGGCACGATGTGGTAATGACACCCACTACTAATTTGTATTTTGATTATTACCAGTCGCAAAACAGGGATAACGAACCGCTTGCCATCGGAGGATTCCTCCCGCTTGAGAAGGTGTATAGCTACGAGCCTGTTCCTGAAGAACTTACACCAAAAGAAGCAAAGCATATACTTGGGGCACAGGCAAACCTATGGACAGAGTATGTGGCGACAACAAAAAAAGCCGAATACATGCTCCTGCCAAGGTTATGCGCCCTGGCTGAGTTGGCATGGACCCCAAAAGAGGAAAAAGATTATACCGATTTCCTCATACGGCTCGATACGGATTATAAACGGCTGGAAATGGCCGGTATTAATTTCAGGAACCACCATAAAAAATAATCCTTTGGAGACGGACATTGATTACAATAATTTCCGAAACGATTCTGCTTCTTTTAACTTATCGTCCTCGTTGGTTTTAATGGCATAGTCGAACCCGGGATAAATAGAAAAAGCACCGTATTCCCCTTTACTATTTAAGGCAATATACCCGACCTGGTACTTTTGGTAGTCAGGAATTTGTTTTGTAATCCGTTGTATCGCCTTTAAACATGCCTCTTTAGGTGAATAGCCATTGCGCATAAATTCAACCACCAGGAAAGAGCCCAGGGTTTTCATTACCAATTCTCCCTGTCCTGTGGCAACAGCACCACCAACCTGGCCATCGACAAAAAGCCCCGCACCGATAATTGGCGAATCACCTACCCTTCCGAACATTTTATATGGAACCCCACTGGTTGTACATGCCCCGCAAAGCCTCCCTTCTGCATCAAGGGCCAGCATCCCAATGGTATCATGGTCGTCTTTCGACCTGTTTTCAAAATTAATTATATCCCTTGCCTCCTGCTTTTTCTTCCATTCTTTCCATTTCTTTTTCATTTCCGGAGTCAACAGGTTTTCCTTTTTAAATCCATTTGCAAGGGCAAATTTCAGGGCTCCTTTCCCACTCAACATTACATGGGGTGTATTTTCCATCACCAACCGGGCAACAGATATCGGATGCTTGATGTGTTGCAGGAAACAAACCGAACCTGCCTGCCCTTTTTCGTCCATTATACAGGCGTCAAGCGATACCTTGCCCGTTTGGTCAGGTATGCCGCCGTAACCTACCGAAGTTACCAGGGGGTCTCCTTCCGGCACACGGACACCTGCCTCGACAGCATCAAGTGCATAGCCCCCTTCTGATAATATAGCCCAGGCAGCCCGGTTGGCAGCCAGCCCGTGTTTCCAGGTGGAGACTACAATGGGCAGGGTGCCATTTCCCATATCATTTAATACGGTATCCCCAAGTGCCGACTTGCCCAGGGCTATTCCTGCCAGTGCAGTTGTGCTATTTGTTACAAATTTTCGTCTGCTAATTGCCATTCCCTTTAGTTTTAAAAACGACAGAAAGTTAAGTAATATATTAGACTTTATAACGACTAAAATCATACCTTTGTGATCCAAATATTCTCATATTGAATAATTATATCTCAAATATTATTTCCGTAAAGATAAAGGGCATTTTACTATTGTTGCTATTTGCCAGCCCATTGTTTATTCAGTTTACCCATACTTTTCTGCACCACCATTCTCATTTTGAGTGCAATGCAGATTCTTTAAACGAAACCCACTTTCACAATAAAAAAGGGCATTGTTTGATATGCGATTTTGAAATTGCCCCACTGGATAACAATACATTAGTTAGCAAGATACCTTTTAACCTATACCTTTTAACCTGTTTTTTTTTACCGAAAGGGCCACTTTTTACCTTACCCCTTTCATCCATCATATATATTTAATAACATCCACCCTGAGAGGGCCTCCGGGCTTATCGAAGTTGTTTACAGTCAAATTGAAAATCTGCGAGTAACATCTTGATTCCATTGGACTTCAGCTATTTTTTATTCCGTAGCTTTGGCTATGCAACAAAAACCGAGCTTTGCCACTGAAATCAATATGCCACTCTCGAAAATCCCCTTTAACTTTAAACAACTTCATCAAGCCACTTTACTATTTCATCATAATACCAAAGTAAAATCTTATTTCACCCCCTCCTGATGCTTTTAGCCTGTTTCAAAGCTATAGGGCATGACTTTATGTTAAGGAGGCTTTTAAAAACCAAGAATAAAAAAATGAAATATATTTTCTGTATAGTGCTACTGTTTTCAGCCCGCTTTGCATACACGCAAACATCTATTTCGGGGACAGTAACGGATAAAACAACCAATGAGGTACTTCCCGGCGTTAATATTTTTCTTCCCGGGCTAAACAAGGGGACAGTAACAGATAACAAAGGGAATTACCGTTTAATGAATATGCCAAAAGGATTTATCAAACTACAATATTCATTTGTCGGATATAAAACGGTAGTGAAATCCATCCATACCTGCCACCGCGATACGGTAATCAATATTCCCATGGAAGTATCCGCCCTGAAATCGGAAGAAGTGACTGTATCGGCAGGGGCAATCTCAACACAACACGAGAATGCAATAAAAATTGAAACTATTGATGCAACCCTTCAGGAGGCATTTGCAAACGGGCCACTAATGAAAAGTATTTCAGCTATCCCCGGGGTTGATGTTATCAGCAAAGGAGACGGTGTTATTACGCCCGTTATCCGCGGCCTTTCAACAACCAATATTATTGTATTGAACAATGGCACGCGTATGGAGAATTTCCAGTTTTCGGTAAACCACCCGTTCCTGGCAGATGAAGCCGGGCTGGACAGGATTGAGGTGATAAAAGGCCCCGCATCCTTACTCTATGGCTCTGATGCCATCGGAGGGGTTATCAACCTGGTCTCCGAAAAACCGGCTCCGGTCGGGACAGTAAAAGGCGATGTGCAACTCAGGTACCATACCAACTCACAAGGGGTAAATATCGGGTCAGGAATAAATGCAACCCATAAAAATGTTTTCTGGGGAATACGTGGTAATCTGAACAGCACCGCAGACTACCTGGACGGGAATGGCGAGGAAGTACCAAATTCGCGGTACAATACAAAATCATTGAGCCTGTACACAGGCATAAACGAACATTTTGGGTCGTTCAGGCTCTATTACAAGTACAACCAGATGAACCTGGGGCTGGCAATCCCCAATGCGTTTGGCAATATCTCATCCAATAGCCGGAAAAACAATATCTGGTACCAGGATTTAGGCAACCACCTTATCCTCTTCAAAAACAAGATATTTATCAATCACTGGATTATTGAACCTGATTTGAATTATCAACTGAACCACAGGAAGCTGAACACCGAACCCGGCCACGGATATTTTACGGATGTGGATATGAAGTTACAAACATTCTCGTACCAGGCAAAGGCGAGGTATAATTTTTCGGGTGAGAATAATATCATTTTTGGTTACCAGGGGATGTACCAGCAGAATACCAATGCCGATGCCCCTTCGCATGTGCTACCCGACTATAAATTGACCGACAACTCCGCTTTTACATTATACCAGGCGAAATGGGGGCATAAACTAAACATACAAGCAGGAGCCAGGTACGATTTGAGGAATTATAATGTCCCGGAGCAGGAAAAATCATCGCATTCGCATGAAGAAGGGGGGCACAAGGAATATATGGAAGCATTTACAAAATCGTTTGGCAATTTTAGCGGGTCGGCAGGATTAACATACCATGCTGCCGGGTATTTGTTGCTGCGTGCGAATGTAGCCACTGCTTACCGTACACCCCACATCTCGGAGTTAACCCAGGACGGGATACATGGCAACAGGTATGAACTGGGAAGCCATGATTTAAAGTCGCAAAGGAACTATGAATTTGATATTAGCGCACACTTACACACCGGTAGGTTAAAATGGGACATTGCCCTGTTCCTTAACCATATTAACAACTATATTTATCTTTCGCCAACGAATAATACTACAAATGAAGGC
>JAADGO010000166.1 GCA_013152355.1 Chlorobiota bacterium | reverse complement strand
ACTTTATTACAGATTACTCAGCAAACACCCTTGACTTTATTACAAATATTGTTTATTTTTACCCTGACTTTGTTACATAAGCAATTTCAAACCTGTCTTCTTTTTCAAGATTCTTTTCTTCTATTACTTTATCTGAAACCACTAAGCTACTATCGTCTGCATAAAAATAGACGTAAAGATATTTATCATCATATTGTGATTTAACCTACGTTTTTTGTCCCGGGTTATTTTTCCAAGGTTGAACAAAAGTGGCAATCAATTCAGCATTTTTCCAATTATTACTAGAAAATAAATTCTCAAGATCAACCTTGCCATTAAATTTTACTTTATAATCATTATTATCGGGGGGTATAAAAGAAAAAAATGAACAAAGAATAAGAGTTATTACGGGTTGAAATTTATTGAATGGTTTCATCAAAATCGAATCAAAATTTATTAATTAATCTTCCGGCCCTGGCTGCAACCAATTGACTGGGTAAACAATAATCTGCTTTTTTACTGCCATTCGGATCACCAGGAAAGTTAAATTGCTCATATGCGGTCAAATGACCTTCGCATTGGTGATAAGTAACATGTCCGTATAAAGAAAGCAGAAAATCCTTTTTTCTTCCTAATTTCCATAATGAGTAAAGATAATCGGTCAATGGCCAATCGTCTAGCCAATTCATGAACCGGGTCATGCCACAAAACTGTCCTCCACCACTTAACCTAGCGTTGATAACACGATTTGCCATCTCCGGGGGAAGAATATCACTTGATAAAAGTTCCGGCCAATAGCGATAATTTGTATAATTTGCTTCTCTTCCATCAGTCAAACTTTTTGGCTGTACTTTACTTCCTTTAAGTGCAGGAAGCCACCAGGCATTCTGATCTACGGGCCAGGCTTCTTTTATTGCAGAAAGAGTGTTTTCCTTTAATTTATCAGCCGATTTTGAAATTATAGTAAGCGAAGTTGTTGGAGTTACTCTAGCAATTTCACACAGTTTAACCCATCGTTTTAATCCCTTAACAACCCACGCATTATTGTGAAAATATTTGCCTTTATTTCCTCTTGTATCTGCTTCAGGAACACCGGATATAAGTCCATCATCCTTTAATGCATTGGCATGTAATTGCAATAAGTATTCTGCTAAAAGGTTTATTTGGTTAAAACAATCATCCCACCAAATTCCCTTACCGGCTCTTTCATAAAGTAAAGTTGCTGTATCCAATAATTGACCATACTCTGCAATAGAAGTTCCATAGTAAACAATCTCGCCCATTTGTTTCTTTGGTTCCAACCAGTCATTTATATTTACAAAATTGATAATCCAATAGTGAAATAGTTCAGCAGCGCGCTCATTCATTCCCCATAAAGTAAGAGCATCAACGGCAGCAATTATTGTAGGAGGAAATCCGTCATGTTCTAATCTGCCATAAACACCTACGCCGTACTTTGGGTGATTCCCTTTAAAAGTAGCATCAATGTGGGCTAGTCCAACTTTTATTGAACGATCTAAAAAAGGATGTCCGGTGTTAACTTGCGGAAAAGTTTTTAATTTTTCAACATTCAAATTTATTTCATTCGGATCGAAGGCCGCTTTCCCTTGAGGTCTTGGATACAATTTTAGAATTTGGTCTAAATTTGGCTCGTTTTTAAATAAACTATAAACCGGATCTTCTTTCATTTTCAACCATTTTTCTATTTGTTTTTCATCATTTAGTAAAGATGCTATGGTAGGAAAAGAAATTACAGAAGCTACAAAAGTTCCACTAGTTCTCATAAAATTTCTTCTTTTCATTTTTCTTGTTTTATTTTTGAAATTAAAAATTGGAAGTTAAACATTAATAATTTGGGTTTTGGACCAAATTTGGATTCGCATCTATTGCACCTTGAGTAATTGGAAATACTACTCTATAATCACCATTAGGTTTATGAGACAGCCAGCTTTTTGTTGTGAAGATTCCGAATCGTATCAAATCTCTTCTGCGTGTACCTTCGACAACAAATTCCCAAGCTAATTCATCCAGAAACCTACCGTATTCTATAGGATCTGTATTTCCAAAATCGACTATTTCGTAATTTTCAACATAACCATATTGATAAGAAGTGTTTTCCTTCAACTGGTCACCTGTAACAATTGCTTTTTCAGGAGCATCTAAAAATGCACGTTGTCGGACTTGAGTAACAATTTCTGCTGCTTGCTCTGTTTTACCGGTTCTAAGTAAACACTCAGCTTTCATCATTAAAACCTGGGCATAACGAAAAAAAGGGAAATCATTGCTCAGACTACTTTTTGCCCCCATTTTGTATTCAAACTTTTTAATTCTATATCCTTCATTTTCTCCTACATATATACCATCAGGAAGTTCCTTTGTGTACACAAGAGGTTCACCCTTCTTTTCATATGTACAAAGTATGGGAGTTTCCCCATCAGCCGCATATTGAGGCCCCATAAGATAGGTATATTCCAATCGGCTATCGTCAGAATCATAAGTATCTATGAATTGAGGATTACCGCAAAATCCACCTGCTCCCCAAGGACTACTTTCGAGATTGTAAGTTGCTTTACTCGCAGCATGTAATGAAAAATTATGTATTTGATTACGTGTTGCATATATTTCATCGTAAGGTATCACAAAAATATTCTCCTGAGAGATTTCATTATTTGTCAGAAAGTTAGTTCGGTAATTAGGCTCCAAGATATATTTTCCTGTATTTATAATATCATTACATTCACTGATGCAAGCATTCCATTGTGGCTGGCCTGTATAGACCTCAGCATTTAAATATACATTGGCCAGTAATGCTTTTGCAGCCCATTTATTAAAACGACCATACATTTTTGAACTAATATCCTCATTGAGATCAGGCAGGGCTATTTTGATTTCATCCACCACAAATTGATAGATCTCTTCTCGTGGTGTTTTTGCAGGCATTTCCGTAGAAACATCTTTTACAAGTGGCGCATCTCCAAAATTATCAAGAATCAACCAATTATAAAATGCTCTGGCTACTTTCATTTTATGGTTAACTTTTTCCAATGCCTTTTCTGCATTGTATTTTTTCATTCTCCGAAGGAGTTCAATCCCTTCCCAGGTTTTCTGGAAATCGGCAAAAAGCTGTTGATTCTTTTTTGAAGCACCCTTCCATGCTTCTACCTTTTCTCTGTCGTACTTATTTAAAACTCCTTTAAAGTAGGAAGGCAATAACTCTTCTATGGATTGATCATTCATTTGCATACTTAAACGTACTGTTTTTGTGGTGCTTTAATTAAGAGACGATAGAGCGGGGGAAAACACATATTTATTTTAAAAAAGATGTATCGTTGGCACAAAACTAATCCCCCTTTGATTCCCCCTTTAGCAAAAGGGGGATTCGCCCCGAAGTTGTGCCTGGCATCGCTCAAGGTTCGTCCCCCTTTGATTGTTATTTTTGTATTAAAGCTCAGTTTGTCAATATCAAAGGGGGAATTAAAGGGGGATTGAGGAAACACAATTTATTGAAATTTACCCGGCTTTTCATCTTCAATTCTTTGCTCCAAACATTGAATTGTATAATCAATTTCGGCTACCACTTCATCAATCCGGAAAATTACCATACTTTCAGGAAACCGCATAACTGTATAACCCTGATTCTCCAAAAATCGCTGCCTTTCATAATCTTCTTCACTTTTGGCAAAATGCGAAGAGCCATCCAATTCAATGATGAGTTTCAATTTTCTGCAAATAAAATCAACAATGTAATCGCTAATGGTAAATTGACGGTTGAACTGATAAGTCCGCAATTGTTTGGCTTTGAGCACATCGCGCCAGAGCAATGCTTCGGCTTTTGTGCCATCTTTTCGAAGTTTTCGGGCCAAAGGTTTGAGTTTTTTATTGTATTTAGCAGGCATTGGGAATGTTTTTGGATAAAGTTAAATTTTTTCAAATCTTAATCACCCTCTGGTTCTCTTTTTTACAAAATCTCCAATTCCAATCCCCCTTTGCCAAGGGAGACCCGCCCCGAAGTTGTGCCTGGCACTGCTCAAGGCTCGTCCCCCTTTGATCGTTATTTTTGTATTAAAGCTCAGTTTGTCAATATCAAAGGGGGAATTAAAGGGGGATTGAAACACACAATGATAAAAAAATGACACTGTATCGAAATCCCCTGTCTCGTTAGCACTTGACGCCTCCTTTAGAAAAGGGGGACTCGCCCGATGTTGTGCAGCATTATTTATCTCAACAAAAATATAAAGAGGAAAACCGGCAGGTAGGGTTTCAGGTCCTCCCGCAGAAATTTCAGAGCATTGCTTATTTGTAGTTCAATGGTTCGTTTTGAAATACCCAACTGTTCTGCTATCTCCTGGTTTTTGAATCCTTCAAATCGACTGAGTTTAAAAATTTCGCGGCAGCGGGCAGGGAGTTTGTTCAAACTTTTTTCGACCAAAGTTTCCAGTTCTGATTCTGCAAACCAAAAAGTGGAAAAATTTTCAGAGTGGTTTTGTAAATGGTTTGTTGAGTTTAAATGTTGTGTTTTCTTTTTTTCCTTCTTTAGGTAATCCAAAGAACGGTTTTTCACAGAAGTAAAAAGATAATTTCTCAGTGAAGAAGAAATTTGTATTTGGTTGTGTTTTATCCAAAGGGTAATAAACAAATCCTGAACAATATCTTCAACAGCATTCTTGTCTCCTACAAATCGTTCTGCAAAAGCGCACAATCCCGAGTAATAGTAGTGAAAAACAAAATCGAAAACAATTTTGTTTTTTGTTTTAAGGCCTTGTATTAGGTATTGATCATCCAAAATCCAGTCAGGCTATTGAAGTTTATTAATATGATTTCAAAGATAGCTTATTAATTTTAAAGGATAAAAAAGCCCGGACAAAATAGCCAGGGCTTGGGTTTTGAAAAATATTCTATGGTGACTCAGGTTATTATAGCTCTATAGGTACGCCATTATAAAAATCGAGTATTTTTGTACGGAATATATATTCGTATTTTGCTTGTAATAGGTCTGATTGAGCCTTGGTTAAATTATTCTTACTCTGGTTGTATTCCACTGAATTAACCATCCCTACACTATACTTCTCTTCGATATAGCGAAATGCTTCTTCCATTGATTTTACAGCTTTTTCGCTGGAAAAATACCTTTTCAATGCTGCCAGGGCATTGGTATATGCCAGTTCAATATCTTTCCTTAGCAGGTTCGATGTGGTTTGCAACTGTAATTCGTTGTCTATAATTTGTAAACGTGCATTTGAGATGGCATTTTTAACCTGAAACTTATTAAAAATGGGTATTTGCAAGGTTAATCCCAACCCATATCGTTCGTTATTTCTTAACTGGTCGCTAAAAGAGATTTCGTTCCCAAAGCGATCCGAATATTTATTATTAAAAAGGTTGTAATAGTTTGCGCTAAACACCAGGGATGGGTATTGAGAACCTTTCGCCACACTGAGTTGCTTTTTGGCACTTTCAACCCTAAGGCGGGCTGCTTTTATTTCCGGGCGGTTATTGACTGAGTTTTTAAACACATCCATCGAATTCGACATGGTTGAGTGTGATTTTATTTGCGGCAATTCGGGTTTCTCAATCTGAAAATGTTTTTCTATCGGAAGGTCGAGTAACTGGTAGAGGCTGAGATACGAAAGCTGCAACTGGTTTTGGTTATTCACTAATTGCAATTGCTCTCCTGCCAACTGGGCTTCAATCTCCAACAGTGCCCCTTTTGCAAGGCTGCCTGCTTCCACCAACTGCGAGGTACGCTCAATTTGTTGTTTTGTAACGTCAATCTGGCTATTGGCAACATTAATTAATTCATCGGCAAAAAGTATCTCAAGGTACGAAGCAGCAATATTTAACGTGATATCGTCTTTTGCCTTCTGCAAATCCTGGATACCAGCCAGAAGGTCTAATTCTTTTTGTTTAATAGTGTTTTGCAGTACCGACCCGTTCCAAATAGTAAATCTTGTTGACAACCCTCCATTGTACTGTGTCGAATTAGTGTTGGCATAGGTGTTTTCATAGGTCAGCGAACGCCCAAAGTTCAGACTGTTCGATAGCTGGACGTTTAATGTTGGCAACCGGTCGCTTTTAGCCTGATTCTGTTGATTAGAATTGTATTGGTTGTTTATTTCCTGTCGTTTTATTTGAATATTATTCTCAATGGCATACTCAATGCATTTTTCTAACGACCATACTTCCTGTGCACTGGTATGCGAAATAATGCTTATTAATAAGATCCCGGTTACGAGTGCTAGTGTTCGTTTCATCTTGTATATTTTGGTTATTATTTATATTTCATAATCTTTTGTACCCGGCAAAGAGCTGTGTCCTTTACCCTTTATTTGTCATAAATTAATTTCTATGGGCTAATTTACTTAAATCGAAATTAATTACAGCAATATCAAAGGCTGTTTAAGCGTTATCCCCGGCTACCGGACTTATCAGCCTTTATCAGCCTCTTCTTTCTTTATTTTTTTAGGGTCTATCTTTTCACCTTTTATTTTTTCATCCAGGGTTAGCCCGTCAATGATTTCAATATTAATCCCATCGGACAACCCTGTTTTAACAAACCTTTTCTCAAAAACCTGCGGTTCGCCTGTTTCCACTTCCACGAATGAAGAATCATCTTCAAATTTCAATAAGCCTTCCGAGATAACCATCACGCTGTCTTTTTGTTCAAGTACAATATTAGCATTTGCACTATAACCGGCTCTGATAAACTGCCCTCCTTTAAGGCTGACAGTTGCCTTTATCTCGAACTGTATGGCTCCGTTTTCTTCTTTCCCTTTTGGTGCAATATACTCTAACGTTGCATCAAATTTTTCTTTCTCAATAGCACCAATTTCCAACTCAATATCCATCCCTTCTTTGATTTTCCCCACTTCGGTTTCGTCTACTTTCCCTTCAAAAATCATATCCGACATATTGGCAACAGAAGCGATTGTAGTGCCTTCATTAAATGTATTTGCCTGGATTACCGAGTTCCCCTCCTTAACTGGCACGTCAAGCACCATCCCATCGATGGTAGAACGCACAAGCGTATTCGTAGCGCTTTTTGCTTTTTTTGTCACCCCATTTTTAATCAATTCCAGGTTATTCTCGGCAGCGGTCAACTCTTCTTTTGCCGAATCGTAAGCGACTTTTGAGCTTTTGAATTCCTCGTAAGAGACCACCTCTTTGTAGAATAGTTTTTGCTGCCGTTCGTAATTAATCTTGGCATCTTCAAAATTTATCCTGGCACGGTTTACCCTCGTTTCTGCCGAGTTCAGGTTTACCATATCAGGAATAATCTTGATACGTGCAATAACCTGGTTTTTCTTCACCCGGTCGCCTGCCTCAATATAAACCCCATTGATAATGCCTGAAACCTGCGGTTTGATTTCTATTTCCTGGCGGGGGACTACCGACCCGGTTGCTACGGTTTTTTTGATAACATTGCTGATAAACGGAGTTTTGGTTTCAAATACATCGGGTTTCTTTTTCGATTTATTATAAAGGAAAAATAGAGTCCCTCCAAAAGCCCCGACCAAAATTACAATCAAAATAATTCTAAAAAACTTGTTCATGTTTCCTGTTTTTATTGTTTTCTTTTTCTATTTATTAGTTTTAAACTATGCGCTATATACTTTGTTTTCAGCTTCCTGCAAAAGAAGTTATTGCCCCTGCCCAATAATCCTAAATCCCTTCATCCCTCAATGCATCAATAGGTTTAATACTGACTGCCTTTTTTGCAGGTATAAGCCCTGCAAAAACTCCCGAAACCACCAACACTGTAAGTGCCGATACCGCCATTGTAAAACTTACTTCGGGGTGGCGGAAGAATATTTCTTCTCCTCCCGATTCCAGTGCCATATTTAGTAATTCAAGTATTCCAACTCCTAGTGTAAGGCCTATATACCCGGCCAGGACAGTTAAGAAAACACTTTCGGCAACAATGTGCAGAATAACGGTATAGGGAGTGGCACCGATAGCACGTTGAATCCCTATCTCCTGCGTGCGCTCTTTAATTATCACCAGCATAATATTACTAACCCCGATGATTCCTGCAAGTAATGTCCCAAACCCAACAATCCAGGTAAGTATTTGGATTCCTGTAAAAAGCCCTGAGAATTTTACGAATTCTTTTTCAATATTAAAGGAGCCTATCGCCTGGTTATCATCGGGTGCAATATTGTGGCGTTCTTTTATCAGTTTTTTTATTTTTTCTTCGACAATGCTCACCGGAGTCCCTTTTCCCGAGGTTACAGAGAAAAAGTGTATACGGTCGCCATAATTGAATACGCGCTGCATGGTTGTAAACGGGACAATAATAGTTTCTTCTTTGCGCCCACCTCCAATATTTATATTGGTGTGTGGGTCTATCACCCCGACAATCTGGAAATATACCCCATTGATCTTGAGGTATTCCCCAATTGGGTCTTCGCCTTCGTCAAACATTATTTCGGCAACTCTTTCGCCAATCACACATATTTTCCGCGAATACAAAATATCAATCTGATTCATCAGCCTTCCTTTGACAGGAGTCCAGGGGTCAATTTTGAAATAGTCGGGATAGTCGCCGAATATATTAAATGCACCTGTGTGCTCACCTCTTACCGTGTTGTCGCCCGACCGGCTATTCGGGCCAAACAAGCGTGGCGACAGGTATTCAATCTCTTTGATGTTTGTGCGTAACAATTCTATGTCGGCATTGGTATAATTCCATCGCCTGCCTCTTTGAAACCCTCCGTATGGTTTCCCGGTACGTTCAGCCCAGAAAAAAGCCGAATTTGTTGCAAAGGAGCGGATACCATCCATAACACCGTTCTCTAATGCCCGGCCGGCACCCGACATAATAATCAACATAAATATTCCCCAAAAAACACCAAATGCGGTCATAAAACTCCGGAGTTTATTTTTTTTCAGGGTACTAAATATTTCTTTCCAAAGGTCTAAATCAAACATAACTTACCTCCCCTTAAACCCCTCCTGAAGAGGGTAGATTTCAGCCTCACCCAAACCCCTCCGCCGGAGAGGGTAATAGAGGCATATTATATTATTATTCATCGCGTAATGCTTCAATAGGTTTTATACGGGCAGCTCTTTTTGCAGGGATATAGCCTGCTATAGCCCCCGCAACTATTAACAGTACTGTAGAGGCAATGGCAATATTTATGTCTACTGTCGGGTTGCGGAACAGTGTATCGCCCCGCCCACCATTGGTTGCAGCCGCTGCTTCAAATGATCTCTCAACAAAAATGTTAATTCCTTCCATTAGCCCGGCTCCCAGCACCAATCCAATATAACCTGCTATCGTAGTTATTATTACCGATTCTAAAAGAATAAGTCCAATCACAGAGCCGGGGCTGGCTCCAATGGCTTTCCTGATACCAATCTCTTTAGTGCGTTCTTTTACAACGATCAGCATAATATTGCTTACCCCGACAATGCCGGCAATCAAAGTCCCGATACCGATGATCCAGATAAATATATTGATAGCCTTAAAAATCTTCATGGTTTCCAGGTATGCCTCCAGTTTATTAAACATCCCTATAGCATTGTCATCTTTCGGGTCGAAATGGTGTTTCCTGGCAAGAGTATTTTTTATCCTGGCCTCAACCTCCCGGCTTTCAGCCAATGTTTTCCCTTCAATTGTAATTGCCAGGCTGTGTAACCTGTTCGAGCCATTGAATACTTTTTGAGCTGTCGATACCGGGATAAAGCCACTCCTGTTCCTGGTATTCCCCGGTTCAACGCAAACCCCGACTACCTTAAAGGGGATATTATTTATCTTCACATATTCACCGATAGCCGGTTTGTCTTTAAAAATCCCGGTATAAATATCCTTCCCTATAACCACTACTTTCCTGCATTGGTCAATGTCTACCTGATTGATAAACCGCCCTTCTTCCATGATCATCCGCTCCACTTCTTTCAAATCGGGGTGGCAGGTAATGGTAGTATATTCTCCGTATTCGCCTTCAAAAGAATATTGGGTGCTTCCCATAAAATACCTTCCTGATGCAGCTCCTACTCCTTTAAGGTTGTCAACAATTGTATAATCTTCATTGGTAAAACGTATGGACCTGTCTTTCTTCAACCCCTGATATGGGATGCTTGTTTTCCCGGTCCATATCCACATAGCGTTTACGGCATCGTTCTTAAAATTTTCGGCAACCCCATGGCTTAACCCGTTTCCTGACCCTAAAAGGATCATCAGCATAAAAATCCCCCAGGCAACGCTGAAGCCTGTAAGGAATGTCCTCATTTTATTCTTTTTAATCGTAGAGAGGATCTCCTGCCACTTGTCGATATCAAACATAATTAATAGGGATTATGCGGTTTCTAACTCTTTTGTATAGCGGTGTTTGAAATCCATCAGGTCGCCGTTTTTAATAACTTCCGAAATAGTGCCGTCTTTCAGGCGGATAATTTTATGGGTCATTGCGGCAATGTCGTGCTCGTGTGTCACTATGATTACTGTAATGCCATCATTATTTATTTCTTTGAGAATCTCCATTACCTCATACGATGTAGAAGTATCCAATGCTCCGGTCGGCTCATCGGCTAAAATTATTTTGGGTTTCGAAATGAGCGACCTTGCTATCGCCACCCGTTGTTTCTGCCCTCCTGAAAGCTCATTTGGCATGTGCCCGGCCCACTCGGCAAGCCCCATCCTTTCCAGGTATTCCATGGCAATGGCATTCCGCTTCTTTCGCCGGACACCCTGATAATAAAGTGGCAGTGCCACATTTTCCACAGCATTCTTAAACGAAATAAGGTTGAACGACTGAAATACAAACCCGATTAGTTCGTTCCTGAAGTTAGCTGCTTTCTTTTCGCTCATATCCTTAATCAGAGTGCCATCTAAATAGTAGCTGCCTTCTTCGTAGGAATCCAGTATTCCTAAAATATTGAGCAGAGTTGATTTCCCCGACCCTGATGACCCCATAATGGAAACAAATTCCCCCTGTTCTATTTCCAGGTCGACCCCTTTTAAAACATGGAGCGAATTAGTGCCGGTGACATAGGCCTTGTGGACATTGTTCAATACGATCATGGTTTTTTTTATTTCTAAAATTGTTTTCAGCGTAAATATGATAAATCCCCTGCCACATATTCAACTTTATTCGATGAACAACCTGATTTTAGACGTGAATACTACTTTTTTTCAGTTTTTAGAATTTTGGCAAAAATTGGACTATCTTATGGAATAAGACGCCGGGTGGTGTGATTTGTTACAGTAAAAGTAAATCTTTGTTAAAATTGTATTGAGACAGATACTTTAGTCCTCCTTATACTCTAATTATTTATTTATCTTTGCGCTGATTTTTAGCGAATTGAATATATGTCACATAAAGCTGGTTTTGTTAATATTATTGGGAATCCGAATGTTGGTAAATCAACAATGATGAATGCCTTAGTGGGCGAGAAACTTTCAATCATCACATCGAAGATGCAAACAACCCGGCACCGTATTAAGGGCATTGTAAGCGGCGATGATTTCCAGATTGTATATTCCGACACACCCGGGATTTTAAAACCCAAATATAAATTACAGGAATCAATGTTGAAATTTGTGGACTCAGCCCTGATTGATGCCGATGTGATTTTATATGTGACTGATGTTGTTGAGAATCCTCAAAAAAACAAGGACTATATTGAAAAAGTGAAGAAATCAGATGTGCCCGTTATTGTTTTGATAAATAAAATTGACCTGTCGGACCAGGAAGCTGTAGCCAGGCTATTTGAATATTGGTCGGGGATTTTCCCGGGGGCAACTGTAATCCCGATATCAGCATTAGAAAAATTCAACATTGCACCCATTTTCGACCGTATTTTGGAGCTGCTGCCCGAAGGTCCTGAATTTTTCCCGAAGGGTGACCTTACAGATATGAATGAACGGTTTTTCATACAGGAGATAATCCGTGAAAAAATATTGTTGTATTACCAAAAAGAGATCCCTTATTCGGTTGAAATAGAGGTCGAGGAGTTTAAAAAAGAAGAAGGCATCCTAAAAATAAGGGCAATAATCTATGTTGCCCGCGACAGCCAAAAAGGGATAATAATAGGGCATCAGGGGAAATCGCTAAAAAAAGTGGGGACTGAAGCAAGGAAAGACGCGGAAGAATTCTTCGACAGTAAAATATTCCTTGAACTGTATGTGAAGGTTGCCAAAAACTGGCGTAATACAGAAAGGTTGTTGAAGAAATTCGGGTACTAGCGTAATGGGTAGCAGCCTGGCTGTTAGTATTTGGAACAAAGAATTAATCATCCGGTACCGGATACCCCGGTAATCAAAAAAGAAATCAGAGGAATGAGCAAAATAGCAGCAATAGTAGGAAGGCCAAATGTAGGGAAATCAACGTTGTTTAATCGTTTGACAGAGACACGTAAAGCCATAGTCGATGAAACGGCAGGAGTAACCCGCGACCGGAACTATGGGCGGGTTGAATGGAACGGGGTTGAATTTTCGGTGATTGATACCGGAGGCTATGTGGTGAACTCTGACGATGTATTCGAAAGTGAAATCCGCAAACAGGTACACCTGGCTATTGAAGAGGCTGATGTGATTATGTTCGTGGTAGACGTGGAATCGGGGATTACCGACCTTGACGATGCTGTAGCGGCACTTTTACGTAAAAGTGAAAAAAAGACTTTTCTTACTGTCAATAAAGTCGATAACAATACACGGATACTGGATGCCCAGGAATTTTATTCACTGGGGCTTGGCGAAATTTATTGTATCTCATCAATGACAGGCAGCGGGACAGGCGACCTGCTTGACGATGTAGTTAAAAGTTTCCCGAAACAGGAGATGGAAGAGGAAGAGGCATTGCCGAGATTATCGGTAGTAGGCCGGCCCAACGTGGGGAAATCTTCATTCATTAATGCACTTATCGGGGCCGAAAGGCATATAGTTACCGAGATTGCCGGAACAACCCGCGATTCAATAAACACCCGTTACAATAAATATGGGCACGATTTTATGATCGTTGATACTGCCGGCTTACGGAAAAAGGGGAAAGTACATGAGGACCTTGAGTTTTACTCGGTGCTACGCTCTATCCGTACCATTGAAAATTCGGATGTTTGTTTGTTAATGATAGATGCCGAACGAGGTGTTGAAGCCCAGGATGTCAATATTTTCAACCTTATCAGGAAGAACAAAAAAGGGGTGGTGATCCTGGTGAATAAGTGGGACCTGGTAGACAAGGATAATGCTACTACGAGCACGTATGAAAAAGATATTAAAGACCGGATTGCCCCGTTTTCCGATGTCCCGATACTTTTTATTTCGGCACTTACAAAACAGCGTGTCCATAAAACGCTTGAGGTTGCCATTGAAGTATTTAAAAACAGGAAGCAGCGGATCAAAACGTCTGAACTTAACCAGGTATTGCTTGATGCAGTGGAAGCATACCCCCCCCCTTCGGTAAAAGGTAAATACATTAAAATTAAATACGTCACGCAATTACCATCGCCAACGCCATGTTTTGCTTTGTTTGCCAATTTGCCACAATACATAAAAGAACCGTACCGCCGGTACATCGAAAACAAGATCCGTGAACATTTTAACTTCGAGGGAGTACCGTTGCAGGTTTTTTTCAGGAAGAAGTAGGAGGGAAAAGATTGATTGGGAATATGAGAGTACTTTCCCTCAGTAAAACAATGGACTTTCCATGTCTGTGTCATAAATTTAGAGACTGTTTAAAAATTAAAGAAACATTTAATTCCACGAAGATTTTTGCAAAGATACTTTCATTAATAAAATATTATTTGCATATTTACAAATATACATTCTTAAGAAAATGGAATCAAAAGAGTGGAATGAATATGTAAAAAGGCTTTTAAAGTCTGAATTGGTCAAACGGGGGGTTTCTCATGAGGAGTTAGCATCCAGGTTAAGGGAAATAGGACTCAACGAAACAAAATCCAGTATTGACAGTAAAATTTGCAGAGGTACTTTTAGTGCATCATTTTTACTTCGGGCCCTTTATGTTATCGGGTGTAATCATTTTGTAGTTGACAACCCATTATTAGCTACTGCTGAACCATTTACTGAATATAAAGTTATTAAAGGCAATGAATAAAGTAAAGTTTATAGATTTATTTGCAGGTATTGGCGGATTAAGAATTGGCTTTGAGGAGGCTTTTAAAAATAATGGACTGAGTACGGAATGTGTCCTAACTTCTGAAATAAAACCTTATGCAAATAAAACTTTGAAACATAACTTTAAACATAATCTCTTTGTAGGAGATATCTTCAAAGTAAATGTGAATGATATTCCTGACTTTGATTTTTTATTAGCAGGTTTTCCATGCCAACCTTTTAGCTCAGGAGGTAAACGCCTGGGATTTCTTGATACCAGAGGAACATTATTTTTCGAGATTGAAAGAATCTTGAGAACAAAAAAACCTAAAGGATTCATTCTTGAGAATGTTGAAGGGATTGTAAGGCACGACCTTGAAAATAAGAACGACAATATTGGCAGGACTTTAAAAACAATCCTTCATGTATTGGAACAAGAGCTTAACTATAAAGTCAGCTGGGATGTATTTGATTCTGTAAACTTTGGCTTACCCCAATCAAGGAAAAGGGTGTTTATTGTTGGAATAAAGAATGATGAGGTCAATCTTGGAAACTTTGAAACAAGTTATAGCGTATTCAAAGAAATCATGGAGAAGAACCTTCCTCCCTTAAATACAGCCTTTGTAAAGAAACTTTTAGACCATTACACTATTGATGAGTTATACGGAAAAAGTATTAAAGACAAAAGAGGGGGGAGGAATAATATTCATTCATGGGATATTGAATTAAAAGGAGCTGTTTCAAAAGAACAGAATGTTATTCTCAACAAGTTATTCAAAGCCAGGCGTCAAAAAAGATGGGCTAAAGAGATTGGAATTGATTGGATGGATGGTATGCCGTTAACCCTGGATCAAATAAAAACATTCCATAATTCAGATAACCTGAAAGAGTTATTAGATGATTTGGTGAAAAAGGGTTATTTAAAATATGAACATCCAAAAGGATTGATACAGGAGTATACCCTTGACGGGATAAGAAAATACCGTAGTTATGATGTAAGAAAACCTAAAGGTTACAATATTGTAACCGGGAAGCTGAGTTTTGAGATCAATAAAATACTTGATCCCGAAAGTATTGCTCCAACTCTTGTTGCAACCGATGTTTTAAGATTGGCAGTTCCTGATAACAACGGGCTTAGAAGACTAACGATCCGTGAGGGATTAAGGTTATTTGGATTTCCTGAATGGTTTAATATTCCCGAGGCAGTTTCAGAAAATGAAGCATTTGATTTGCTTGGAAATACTGTTGCCGTCCCAGTGGTTTATGCTATTGCACAAAGAGTTGCTGATAAATGCAAGGTTGAATCCTATTCAACTGAAAGCCTAACTCCGGTATGTGCTTCATAATTCTCTATTACCTTCCTTAGCCAATGGGCATTCTTATACCTTGTTTGAGGATATTGGTATCTAGTTTCATTAAGAGCCAACAAAAACTTTTCCTTGTCAGGGAAAGGTTTGAATCTAGTCCTGAAGAAGGTTGCCAACTGTATCTTTTGTCTCAATTGATATCGTTAAATCTTTTAACGTGAAATTTATAATACCCTGTTCACCTATTATTTTATATTCTTCAATAAGTTTCCGGAACAATTCTAATGCAGTGTATCTCATATAGAAGTTGTTTAAAGTTCAATATAAAAAGATAAGAAAACGACTTTCGAGTAATATTACAATCAAAAGTAAAAAAACTATTTATTATAATAGAAGAAATCAAAGATACAAGATGTAAAATGCAACCATTCTGTTATTCATACTTAAGGGCTGAAGTGATCCGATGACACAGATCATCAGGATTTTTGCCATAACTAGTCCTCAATGACTTTAGTCAATACATGAGGTGATTCCAACTTTACCCAACAGTTCATAAGTAAATACTATTTTGAGAATAAAAGTTATCTTTGCAGTAGGTAAAAAAATCAAGTTATGATTGGTAATTTTTTTCATATTCCTAAGACAAAGAAGTTTAACATACCTTCTCGTTTTCACGACCCCGGCAAGGAAGAAAGGGATGAACGGGAAAGAAAAATGAAGGAAGAGTTGGGTATTAGAGAAGAAATAAAGGACACCGGCAAGCCACACCGGGCAAATGTAAAAGGGCAGTTCAGGTATGCGATGAGGCAAAGTTCCAAGTCGGCTGAAAATGCCAGGCGTAGTTCCAATACCAGGTTGATTATCCTTATTTTAATACTTTCGGTGATTGCATATTTATTATTTTATTCTAATTTTTCATTTTAGTGAGTGATATCATTCAACTTCTCCCCGATTCGGTAGCCAACCAGATTGCAGCAGGCGAGGTGATCCAACGCCCCGCCTCGGTTGTGAAAGAGTTGGTTGAAAATGCACTGGATGCAGGAGCTACAGCGATAAAAATCCATGTTAAAGATGCCGGGAAAACACTTATCCAGGTCAGCGATAACGGGTGTGGCATGTCGCCTGCCGATGCCCGGATGGCTTTCGAACGCCATGCTACCTCAAAAATAAGCTCGGCCAACGACCTTTTTGCCATCCGCACAATGGGCTTCAGGGGCGAAGCACTCGCATCGATAGCTGCAATTGCCGATGTGGAAATCAGGACCAAGCCTACCGAAGACGAAGTCGGCACCTTTTTGCACATCAATGCATCGAAGGTTATTACCCAGGAGCCGGCGGGTTGTAGCAACGGGACTGTATTCCAGGTAAAAAACCTTTTTTTCAATGTGCCTGCCCGGCGTAAATTCCTGAAGGCAAACAGCACCGAGTTGAAACATATCATCCATGAGGTACAAAGGGTTGCCCTACCCAACCCTGACGTTTCTTTTTCACTTTACCACAACAACCTGGCACTTTACGAATTACCAAAAGGCAACCAGCATAAACGTATTGTATCTGTTTTCGGTAAAAGCATAAGCCAAAGCCTGATCTCTGTTGAAACCCAAACCAGTATCCTGAAAATATCGGGATTCATCGGGCAACCAAAATTTGCCCGGAAAACCCTGGGTGAGCAGTTTTTCTTTGTAAACAAAAGGTATATGCGGCATTCATATTTCCACAGGGCGGTTATGCAGGCTTTTGAGAAACTACTAGCCCCCGAAACGTTCCCGTCATACTTTTTATTTTTTAATATTGACCCTGGCTCTATCGATATCAATATCCATCCCACAAAAACAGAAATAAAGTT
The DNA here is from genome assembly GCA_013152355.1 of Chlorobiota bacterium. Taxonomy (GTDB): domain Bacteria; phylum Bacteroidota; class Bacteroidia; order Bacteroidales; family Prolixibacteraceae; genus JABMQB01. Next base: position 250 of record JAADGO010000166.1, on the reverse strand, counting down.
TGAAGACGACCGGGCCATCTGGCAATTAATCCATGCTTCGGTGCGCGAATCATTGGGCAAACACAATGTGGTGCCCAGTATCGATTTCGACCAGGATGGCAGCCTGGATATACCCATTGCACTAAAACCCGGCAGCGATATCCCAACCCCTAAGGTTGATATTAATTATGAATACAACCCGTTTCGTGAAGAAAAGAAAAAAGGTTTCAGCAGCCCGCCTCAAAAAAGCAGCCTGGAAAAATCGAATACT
>JAADGO010000008.1 GCA_013152355.1 Chlorobiota bacterium | reverse complement strand
AATAATCACGGCACTCTTTGCAGGAATGGTTATTTGAGAGAGTCCCCGGATTTCAGAAGATGAAATTATTTCATAGCCGGAATTATACCCGTCCATCACTTCCCGAAACCGGGCGGTGTGCAGTTGCGCCTCTTTTTTATTTTTATTCAGGGCCACCATTACTGTTTCTTCTTTATTATACCTGAAATATACATAAATTCCATCCTCGGGGGCAAAATGTATTAATTTCCCTGAATGTACTACCTCCTTCCCTTTCCTCCAGTTCAGGATAGTTTTGAAAAAAGACAACATCTCTTTTTGCTGTTTATGTAATCCCTTGCCTGTGAATACATTTATTGTATCTCCTTCCCACCCACCGGGGAAATCGCTTCGGATAACCCCATGCTCTTCTGTCCCGGTGTTCGACATTAAAATTTCTGTGCCGTAATAAATTTGCGGTATCCCCCGGGTTGTCAGGAAAAAAGCGACTCCAAGCTTCAGCAGGCCAACATCTTCACCTTCCTGGGTGAAAAACCGTGACATATCATGGTTATCAGGGAAAACAACTAAATTGCCAGGGTCGGGGTATAAAAAATCGTTTGCCAGGGCTTCGTATATTCTGATCAACCCTTTACCCCACTCCTCTTTTTCTTTTAACCCCCGACTGACAGCACTTTGTAAAGGGAAATCCATCAGGCTGGGTAAATTTGAAACATAACCATCAGCATTCTTCTTACCTCTTTGCCAGTAAGAAATAATTGCCGGGTTCATACTCCATTCTTCACCCACAATGTTAAAATCGGGGTATTCTTCCAGTACCCTGTCGACCCAATGTGCCATCATGTATTTATCAGAGTATGGGTAGGTATCCATGCGAATCCCGCCTAACCCTACATATTCGACCCACCAAATGCTATTTTGAATCAGGTAGGTGGCAAGGAAAGGATTCCGTTGGTTCAGATCCGGCATAGTAGGCACAAACCAGCCATCAGACATTGCCCTGATATCGGCTAAAGATGCATGTGGGTCCTGGTTTACAGTCCTGCGGTGTGATGATATTTTATAGTCAGGGTAATTATTTATCCAGTCGGGAGTTGGTAAATCGTCCATCCACCAATGCTCGGAACCACAATGGTTGAAGATCATATCCATGATCAGTTTCATCCCCCTTTTTTTGAGCCTGGAACTTAGTTCGCGATATTTTTCATTGCTCCCAAACCGTGGGTCGACTTTATAAAAATCAGTTGTTGAGTAACCGTGGTATGAAACCTCAGTCATATTATTTTCCAATACGGGGTTCAGCCAGACAGCGGTGAAGCCAAGGTTTTGAATATAATCCAGGTGGTTGATAATCCCCTGTAGGTCACCTCCATGCCTCCCGGTCGGGTCAAGCCGGTTATGCTTCTCTTTCATGCCTTCCACGGAATCGTTCTCCGGGTCGCCATTGGCAAAACGGTCGGGGGTAATAAGGTAAATTACATCGGAATTATTAAACCCCTGCCGGGAGGAAGAACCTTTTTCACGGGCTTTCAGCTCATACTTATATGCCTGGACTGTTTCCCCGCCCTTCTTAAACCGGATCTCAAAACTCCCTGGTTTGGCTTTATCTGAAATCAGTAGGTTAATGAACAGGTAATTGGGGTTTTCAACTTTTGAAACACTGGCCAGGCTTACTCCGGGATAGTTTAGCCCTACTTCTGTTTCCGAAATACCCTTCCCGTAAATCAGTAATTGTAAGTTAGGGTTTTTCATCCCTGCCCACCAAAACATGGGCTCCACCCGTTCTAATACAGGATGAGCCTTTACCCAGCTAAAACTTAACAGGATACTTAAACAAACAACAATTAACCGATTCATAGTCCTATAATTTTACATTCCCGACTACCAGTTCATCGTTTGCCTTGGCAGTCATTTCAGCCCCCCATATTATCAGGGGGGTATCTTTTTCAGAACGATTCTTAATGATAAATTTATTTCCCTCCATTTTTACTTCCAGGTGTGCCCCTTTGTAATCCACCCTGAACGAATAGGAATCCCATTTATCAGGTAGGAAAGGGTTAAAAACAAGCCTCTCATTTGAAACCCTGAGCCCGCCAAACCCCATAACAATAGCCATCCAGGTTCCGCCCATACTGGTAATATGCAGCCCATCTTTCGAATCGTTATTATAGTCGTCTAAATCGAGGCGGGCCGTACGGAGGTAAAATTCATAGGCTTTTTCATAATACCCTATTTTGGCCGCAAGTATTGAATGGATACATGCCGAAAGCGATGATTCATGGACGGTCAGGGGTTCGTAAAAATCGAAATGCCGTTTCAGCATCTCCTGTGAATGACTGTTTTCAAACCAGAACAGGCTTTGTAAAACATCGGCCTGCTTGATGTAACACGACCTTAGTATCCTGTCCCACGACCAGTACTGGTATATTGGCTTCTCATTTTCAGCCAGTTCTGAAGCCGGTATTAACTCCTTATCTAGGAATCCATCCTGCTGAAGGTATAATTGCCTTGCCTCGTCATAAGGGAAATATATTTTTTCAATTATTTCTTTCCACCGACCGGTTTCTTCTATCTCTTTGAACTTCCACTTCTTCACCAATTCATCGTATAAATACGGATGCTCTTCCTTCATGTAGTCAATTACTTCGAGCATATATTTTAAAGACCATATTGCAATGTTATTTGTATGGAAATTATTGTTTACATTATTCTCATATTCGTTTGGCCCGGTAACACCAAGTATTACAAAGCTTTGTTTTTCTTCCGACCAGTTTACCCGTTGACTCCAGAACCGGCTGATTCCCAGTAAAACTTCAAACCCATACGGCGCCAGGTATCCTATATCCCCTGTATAATTGATATAATTCCATACGGCATAAGCAATAGCCCCATTACGATGGATCTCTTCAAAAGTAATTTCCCATTCGTTGTGGCACTCTTCGCCGTTAACGGTAACCATAGGGTACAAAGCAGCCCCGTCTTTAAAACCTAATTTCTGTGCGTTTTCAATAGCCTTTTGTAAATGCTTGTAACGGTACAGTAAAAAATTTTTTGAGACCCCCTGTGGGGCAGTGCTTAGATAAAACGGCAAGCAGAAACTTTCGGTATCCCAATAAGTTACCCCCCCGTATTTTTCCCCTGTGAAACCTTTGGGCCCGATATTCAGCCTGTCGTCATCGCCTGTATAGGTTTGGTTAAGCTGGAAAATATTAAACCGGATTCCCTGCTGGGCTGCCAAATCCCCTTCGATACGAATATCGCTTGTCTCCCATTTTTTAGCCCACTTTTTTTGATGCCTGTTTAGCAATTTGTCAAAGCCCATGGATGATGCCCTGGCAATTGCTTTTTTTGCCTGGCTTTTTAATTTACCAGTGTTATAATTTAGTGATGAAACCAGGGCAACTATTTTTTCAACCCGGATCTCTTCCCCCTGCTTAACATTACAGTTTACGCTCCCCTCAATATATTTTTCCTTAACGGAGTTATTAATTTTCTTTACCTGGCCACTTCCGGTTTTTGAGACATTAAATTTCATCCCTGTACACAGGTGGAATTTTGTTTTTAATGTTTCAATAGTCAGGTAGCCTTCATCCCCTGAGATGGTTTTCTCAATTTCTTCCCAGAATTTTTCCCCGTAGTTGGAATCTTCATTTATAACATCTCCATCCAGGTAGGGGGTTACATTGACCTCCCCTGAAAAATTCATTGCTTTCACCGAATATCTTACTGCTCCTATTTCCGGGTCGTCAATGCTTAAAAACCTTTTTGATTGCACCTCTACCTGCTTCCCCGATTTTAACCGGGCAATAAAATGCCTGCTTAACAGCCCCTTCTGCATATCCAGTTCCCGGCGGAAAGAAAGTACCGTTGCTTTTGCCAGGTCAAGTTCTTCTCCTTCAATTGTAATATTAATACCAATCCAATTGGTAGAATTGATAACTTTTGCAAAATATTCCGGGTATCCGTTTTTCCACCATCCCACTTTTGTTTTATCGGGGTAATAAATTGCGGCTATATAACTCCCCTGCAAAGAATCGCCACTGTATTTTTCCTCAAAATTGGCTCTTTGCCCCATTTTCCCATTCCCAATACTGAATATACTCTCGGAAATACGATTTAACTCAGGGTCAAAGCCTTCTTCAATGACCTTCCACTCATTATGTTTTATATAGTCCTTCATTTTTATTTTTCTACCCTTAATAAAACAATCTTAATAAATCATACACTGTCAATCCAACAAATCCGGGGACAACCACATTGGCTGCACATAAAGTCGTAGGGTCTCCAATTCCTGCACTTCTCATCCCGGCATTGATTGCCGCCTGAATCCCTGCTGCTGCATCTTCGAATACCAGGCATTTCGAAGGTTGAACATTAACAGCCCCGGCTCCTTTCAAAAAAATTTCAGGGTCTGGTTTGGCATTCTTTATTTTATTACCGTCAATTATTGCATCAAAGTATCTTTCCAAATCTGTTTTCCGAAGTATCGCCCCTGCATTTTTGCTTGCAGAGCCTAATGCCATTTTAAAACCTTCAGATTTTGCTTCATCCAGGAATTTCCTCACGCCGGGCAAAACTTCATTTGTTGTCATCTTAGAAATAAAAATCAGGTAATATTTATTCTTTTGGGCAGCTAGTTGTTGTTTTTTTTCTTTGCTGAAATCCATTCCTCCAATTTTTAAAAGGATTTCCAGTGACTGCATCCTTTCTATGCCTTTCAGCTGTTCATTTTCTTCTTTACTGAAGTCGAATCCCAACTCATTGGCTAACTTCCTCCAGGCTAAATAGTGGTATTTAGCGGTATCAACAAGTACCCCGTCAAGGTCGAATATAAAAGCTTCTATTTTAACCATTATTAAATTTTTGGACTATCATCAACATCATCGACAAAAACAACCGCAATGGCAGCCACAACCATTGAGAACCCTCCTGTAATCAAAGCCCAGACTGCATCGCCACCAAAAAAATAGCGCATAAAAAACCCCAGGATACTTGCAGCTAAAATTTGCGGGATCACGATGAAGAAATTAAATATCCCCATGTAAACCCCCATTTTACTTGCCGGAAGGGAGCCTGTCAGGATTGCATAGGGCATAGAAAGGATACTTGCCCAGGCAATACCAACGGCTACCATTGAGAGGATTAACAAATCAGGGTCTTTTATAACGTAGAATGATGCCAATCCAATCCCGCCAAGTAATAAAGAAATGGCATGAGTTGTTTTCCTGCTGGTATGTTTTGCCAACACAGGGAGCCCGAATGCCACAATTGCAGCAAACCCATTGTATACGCCAAATAATACTCCAACCCAGTTGGCCCCTTCGTTGTATAATGCGGTTGTTGTGTCGCTGGTCCCGTATATATGGCCAGTTACTGCGGCAGTAGTGTAAATCCACATGGCAAACAGTGCAAACCATGAGAAAAACTGTACAACTGCCAATTGCCTCATAGTTTTAGGCATATTTAGCATATCGGTAATTATGCCGACAAGCCCATTGTTTACTTTTCCTATCCTGGTTAAAATCCAGGCAACAAATAGTATCAACCCAAAAACTACCAGCCCCCCCCCCAGGATATACAATTCTTTTTCAAGTGCTTTTGCAAAGATATAGCTGCAGAATAACGCCCCAATAAAAAAGAAAATAACCCCGTTCCGTATAAAAGCCGGTAAAAGCTTCTCAGGAGGCTTGCTTCCCGGAATTGAACCGGATAATGCAGACTGCTTTTCAGCCTCGAACTCCTCCATCTCTTCAGGAGAATACTCTTTTGTACGTATAATCGTCCAAAGTACGGCAGATAAAAACACGAATGCACCAATATAAAACGACCATTTTACGGAAGGAGGGATCTCCCCTTCGGGGGCGGTATTGGCAATACCAATCCAATTAGTAAAAATGTATGGCAGTAAAGACGCCACTACGGCACCAGTACCGATAAAGAAACTCTGCATGGCAAACCCTTTGGTACGCTGCTCGGAGGTCAGCATGTCGCCGACAAACGCACGGAAAGGCTCCATGGATACATTAATAGACGCATCCATGATCCAGAGTGTACCTACTGCGACCCAAAGAGTGGGCGAGTTAGGCATAAAAAGCAGTGCCAGCGATGCCAAAATTGCACCTACTAAAAAATAGGGGCGCCTCCTGCCAAGCCTCCCCCAGGTTTTATCGCTGTAATGCCCAATAATAGGCTGGATAATCAGCCCGGTAACCGGAGCAGCCAGCCAATATAATGCCAAACGGTCGACATCGCCTCCCAGGGTTTGAAAGATTCGTGAAACATTTGCATTTTGAAGGGCAAATCCGAATTGAATCCCTAAAAACCCAAAACTCATGTTCCATATCTGCCAAAAACCGAGGGTGGGTTTCTTTCTTGTTCTCATCATACTAAATATTGATTGGTTGCTGTAAATATAAAAAAACAGCTAATGGAATTTTTGAACGATAAACGAAGGAATCGAAACAAAAAAAATGAATTGCTAAGCAAATATAAAGAACCTATGGTGATAAAAGCAAATATTTGTTTAAAATAAATTTTACGGAAACCGCTTAGAATGAGGCATAATACTGCTGAAAGTATTGATTCAAACGTTTGCGGTGGAGAGTGAAAAAAAAATTATGGAATGTACTTTTTTTTACTGTTTTTATCAGAAGAAGGCATAAATTGCTGTGCCTTTCCTTTTTAGCAGTGTAAATGCCCTCCAATTTAGAGGGATATGATGGGGAAATTGTAGGGAAAGGACTTTCCCAAAAAGACAAACAGCCAAGTCTCGGTACTTTCTGATTGATCTCTCTGCTTCTTTTTTTTAATCTAAAATATCCAATAAGGAACAAGAAATATCCAAATTTCATTACTCCCTAATTTATAAAACAAGGGGGTAAATAAAAACATCACCTCTCCTCAGTAATTTGAATTGACCCTTCTTCTAATTTTAAACCCGAAGAGCCCCTGACAATTAAATTAGCTTTTAAAACTTTTGTTTCATAAGGATTATCTTTGCTTTCAGCAAGAATCCTTTTCAGCAACATTTGGGTGGCAATTGTCCCCATTTCATACCCATGCTGGTCGACTGAAGTTAAAGTAGGATCTGTAATTCCTGAAAACCGGCCATCGGAGAAGCCAACTACAGCTATTTCGCCGGGTATTTTAATTTTCTTTTTCTGAAGGGCCTGCATTGCACCTATCGCTGTCAGGTCGTTTACTGCAAAAACCCCGTCCGGAGGGTTGCTTAAGTTTAATACCTTTTCAACGGCGAGATGGGCTTTCTCAAAACTGTCTGCTTCAATGACCAGCTCATCATCAACCTTTAAGCCGGCTTCGTGCATGGCTTTTACATAACCTTGTTTCCGGTATTGCCCAATGAGTAAATTCTGAGGGCCTGCAAAGTGGGCAATACGCCTGCGCCCTCGTTCTATCAAATGTTTTGTTGCCCTGTATGCAGCATCTAAATCATCTACTATCACCTGGTCGGCAAAAAATCCGGGCACAATCCTGTCAAAGAAAACTAATGGGATATTGTTGTCGCGGAGGTCATATAGATGTTGGCAATCTGTTGTTTCTTTCGAGATTGAGACCAGTATGCCATCAACCCGTTGCCCTAACAAAGTATTGGCATTTGAGACTTCACGGTCGTATTTTTCATTCGACTGGCACATTATTACAGTAAATCCGGCATCGTAAGCCACATCTTCGATGCCGCTAATAACTGATGAAAAAAAGTAGTGTACTATTTCAGGGATAATTACTCCTATTGTATTGCTACGGCTATGCTTTAAGCTTAATGCCAGTGCATTAGGCTGGTACCTCAACTTTTTGGCTAAATCATTTACAGCATTTTTAGTCTCCTCGCTAATATCAGGATGATTCTTCAATGCCCTGGAAACAGTCGATGCCGAAATCCCCAGCTCCTTTGCTATATCTTTAATTGTAACCTGTCCGCTTTTCATCCAATGCCGTTTATTTTAGCAAATTAATAAAAATCTGTTACTAAAATAGTTTTATTATTAATGTTCTTCGAAATGTAATAATGGGAAATGAAATCTTTTTTAACCCCCAGGTATCAAAATAACAATAATAACCTACGAAAGCTAACAAACTGAAATCATACGTTATTAATTTTCTTTCAATCCCTGTTTTTTCATTTCAGGCAACGAAATACCTACTTGTAACCACCTGTTATATAACATGTTTGACGCAAACGTCACCGCAAACGTTTGTGCTTCTTCAATTGTTAAAAAAAATAAATGTATTTATTCTGATTCCATATCTTGCCTGCGGAATTAAGAATGAGATTGAAGAAACGAAGTTATCAAAAGTGAATTGCTTACTGGTTAATTTGTTAGCCAGAGGACTAATTAATTCATTCAATTAACAACTTAAAAGATGGGAATAATTCACAAGAATTTAAAATTGTTCTTGTTTTTTGCAATGCTGCTTTCCTGTACAGCAGGTTACGCGCAACAAAAAACAATTACGGGCAAAGTGACTGACGGCTCAACCGGAGAAGCGTTGCCTGGTGTTACCATTGTGGTTAAAGGCACCACTTATGGTACGATTACAAACATTAATGGAGAATATACTATTAATGTAGTCCCCGGACAGGTATTGTCCTTTTCTTATATTGGGTATGTAACACAACAAATTGTTGTAGGAGAAGAGCCTGTAATCAATATAGTATTGTCTGTTGATACCGAACAGCTTGAAGAAGTTGTGGTAATCGGCTACGGGCAGGTAAAAAAATCGGATGCAACCGGCTCTGTTTCCGTTGTTGATGCTAAAGATTTTAATAAAGGGGCTATCACCTCCCCACAGGAGTTACTTATGGGGAAAAGTGCCGGCGTTTCAATTATAACAAGCAGTGGTGCCCCCGGGAGCGGTGCTACCATAAGGATCAGGGGCGGTTCTTCGATGAGGGCAAGCAACGACCCTTTAATCATCATTGATGGTTTCCCGATAGATAATGGCAATGTAAGCGGAAGCAGCAATGCTTTGTCAACGATCAACCCGAACGATATTGAGTCGTTTACTGTATTAAAGGATGCATCGGCTACGGCAATCTACGGGTCAAGGGCTTCCAATGGCGTAATTATCATTACAACTAAAAAAGGGAAAGCCGGACAGAAACTGGAAGTAAATTATAATAGTAACTTTTCAATCAGTAAGGCTCCTGGTTTTATCGATGTATTTAGTGGAGATGAGTACCGTGAGCTGGCTGCTACGATAGCGGCAAATAACAGCATTGGGCTAACTCCCTCCGATCTGTCCCGCCTGGGCAATGCAAATACCGATTGGCAGGACGAAATATACAGGACTGCTTTTTCCTTTGAGCATAACCTCAGTTTAACCGGGGCTGTCAGGAATACCCCCTTCCGTATTTCTTATGGTAATACAAACCAGAACGGTATATTAAAAACAACAAACTTTACAAGAAACACCCTGGATATTGGAGTCGACCCATCATTTTTAGACAACCGCCTTCAGGTAAATATAAAATTGAAAGGGAGTTATACTAAAAACGATTTTGGCAATACCGGGGCAATTGGCGCAGCAGTAGCCTACGACCCTACTCAACCTGTTATGAACGGGAACACAAGGTTTGATGGTTACCATACCTGGGTAAATATCTCAGATGTTTTGCCTGATGGTTCTTTAAACCCAAACGGTTACCCTAACCCTCTTGGGGTTAGCAACCCGGTTGCGTTACTCGAGCAGACTGATAACAGGTCGACTGTTAAGCGGGTAATAGGGAATATTATCCTGAATTACAATTTTAAGTATATCCCGGGCCTGCGGGCAAATTTAAACACCGGGTATGATATTCTAAAAAGTGTTGGACATAATAATGCACCTGATTCGGCACCCTGGACTTTCCGCCAGGGGATAGGGCAAAAAAATAATTATGACCAGAAAAACAGTAATGAGCTATTCGATTTTTACCTTAATTATGTGAAGGATATTGATGCAATATCAAGTAAGATTGATGTTACAGCCGGGTATTCATGGCAGCATTTCAAAAGAGAAGGGTCAACCTTTAACAGGAATGGTGACGGGTCGGTTGTTACCGAAAATTCAAGCTATATTAATGAGAATTTCCTGGTTTCATTCTTTGGGAGGGTCAACTATACTTTGAAAGATAAATATTTGTTAACTGTAACAGTGAGGAACGATGGTTCTTCACGCTTCTCGGCAGCTAACCGCTGGGGGTTATTCCCTGCGGCTGCATTTGCCTGGAAAATAAATAAAGAGAATTTCCTTGCCAATATCGAGTCCTTGTCCGATTTGAAACTGAGGCTGGGGTATGGTATCACCGGACAGCAGGATATCAGTACTAATTATTACCCATACCTCCCGGTATACCGGAAAAGTGAAGGAGGGGCCCTATACCAGTTTGGAGATAAATTCTACAATACATTGCGCCCTTCTCCGTATGATGCAAATATCAAATGGGAAGAGACAACAACCTATAATATAGGGCTGGATTTTGGATTTCTCAACAATAAAATAACCGGGTCTCTGGATATTTATCAACGAAAAACCAAAGATCTGATAAATAATATCCCAATAGCGGCAGGAAGCAACTTCTCAAATTTCCTGGTTACCAATGTGGGGAACCTGGAGAACAAGGGGGCAGAACTAACGCTTAATGTCCGCCCTATCTCTAAAAGAGATATATCCTGGGATTTAGGGTTTAACATTTCATACAACGAAAATAAAGTTACGAAATTAACAAAAACCGATGACCCGAATTACCCCGGGGTTGATGCAGGAGGCATAAGTGGGGGAGTAGGGAATTTTATTCAAAACATCAGTGTCGGATACCCGATTAATTCATTCTTTGTTTACCAACAGGTTTATAATACTAACGGAATGCCGATTGAAGGCGTATATGTTGATTTGAGTGGCAATGGCGGTAATGTAACCAGTAGCAACCTAAACAAATACCGTTACAAGGACCCTGCTGCCGATGTGTTAATGGGGATTTCTTCGAGGGTTACGTACAAACAATTCGACCTTTCTTTCTCGGGGAGGGTGAGCCTTGGCAACTATGTATACAACAATGTTGCTTCCGACAGAGCCCTTTACAGCAGTATGTATAACCAATCAGGCTTTTTCAACAATTTGCCTAAATGGGTTAACAATACGGGATTTTTTAATACGCAATATTGGTCGGATTACTATGTTGAAAACGCTTCATTCTTCAGGATGGATAATATTACCCTGGGATATGATTTGACGAAGGCATTGAGCAACACTATTAGTTCACGGTTAAGTTTCACGGTGCAAAATGCATTTATTATTACCAAGTATACAGGATTAGACCCGGAAATTGGAGCCACAGGAGACGCAAACCGGCCAACTTTAGGTATTGATAACAATATCTACCCTCGGCCAAGGGTGTTCCTTTTTGGTGTAAACTTTACTTTCTAACACTATTAAAGAAAAAGATATGAAACAGTATAATAAAATAATTGCATTAGGTGTTGTTTCCCTGGTTCTAATGTTCTCATCATGCACAAAAGACCTGGATGTAATACCTTTAGATCCAAATATAGTGACCTCGGCAACTGTTTATGATAGCCCGGAGGCATATAAAGAAGGATTAGCAAAGCTATATGCTACATTTGCACTAAGCGGGCAAAGAGGCCCGGCCGGATTACCGGATATTGAAGGTATTGACGAAGGATTTAGTAATTACCTGCGTCAGTACTGGAATTGCCAGGAATTGACTACCGATGAGGCTGTTATTGCCTGGAACGATGCTACAATAAAAGACTTCCACTGGCAAACGTGGACACCAACCGATGTTTTTATTTCGGCTATTTATTCCAGGATACTTTATACCGTTACTCTTTGTAATGAATATATCAGGGCAACAAGTGGCAATGAAGACGCGAATATTCAAACCTTTCATGCTGAGGCCAGGTTTTTGAGGGCTCTTGCCTATTCTCATGCTATTGACCTGTTTGGGAATGTACCTTTTGTAACAGAAAAGGATGCCCCCGGGGCTTTCTTCCCAAAGCAGATAAGCAGGGCTGAGTTGTTCAGTTATGTTGAGTCGGAGCTATTGGACATTGAAGATAAACTGGGTGCGCCAAGATTTGAATATGGCAGAGCCGACCAGGCCGGGGCATGGATGCTGCTGGCAAAATTATATCTCAATGCCCAGGTATATATCGGGCAGGATAAATATACCGAGTGTATTACCTATACGAAGAAAGTAATTGATTCGCCATATAGCCTAAACCCGGTTTATCAGAACAACTTTGTTGCCGATAATGAAACAAGTCCTGAAATTATCTTACCTATTACTTATGACGGCGACAATACAAGGTCGTATGGAGGGATGGTTTACCTTATCCATGCTGCAATTGGAGGCACAATGCCTGCCAACGATTTTGGAGTAGGTGGCGGATGGGGTGGAATCAGGACCACCAGTGCGTTTGTATCAAAATTCGGGCCGGCAGTAACCAAATCTGCCATACTAAAATCAGCAGCTAGCTATCCTGTAATCTATGTGCCGGGAGCATACCAGGGCTGGGATCCTGCAACAGCATCCCAATTGGCATCGGTAAACAGTGATAATAATTACGAAGGATATATCTATTTCGCAGAGGCAGGCGAGTTTAAATTTACTACAGGGCCAAACTGGGATGAAAATTATGGTGACAACGGGGCTGACGGTACATTAGATGCAGGTGGAGGCAATTTGTCTGTTGCCGAAGCAGGATTGTACAAAATCAATGTAAACCTGGATGACCTTACGTATTCCATCTTAAAAACCGATTGGGGAGTTATTGGCTCGGCAACAGCCGATGGTTGGAATTCAGACCAGGATATGGCCTACGATACTGATGCAGGGGTGTTAACTGTTACGCTTGACCTTACTGAAGGCGAAATAAAATTCAGGGCAAACAACGACTGGGGGCTTAACTACGGCGATACCGGTGCAAACGGTATATTATCAGAAGGTGGAGACAACATAGCGATAGGGGCAGCCGGCACTTATGATATTACCCTGAACCTCGGTACTCCTGATTATACCTATACAATTGTAAGGTCGGCTTACGACAGGAGGGCAATGTTCTGGACCGATGGGCAGTCGCTGGAGATTGACGATATCGCCCAGTTTACAGAAGGTTGGGCAATTACAAAATTTAAGAATGTCACCTCCACCGGAGCACCGGCTCCTCATGCCCACCCTGACTTTGTAGACACCGATTACCCGTTGTTCAGGTTATCTGATGCTTACCTTATGTATGCCGAAGCCGTTTTAAGGAATGGTTCCGGAGGAAGTATGTCAGAAGCATTAAACTATGTTAATGCTGTCAGGGAAAGAGCATATAATGGCGATAAAGCAGGTGATATTACTTCTGATGAACTAACACTCGACTTCATACTCGATGAACGTGCAAGGGAATTGTATTGGGAAGGGCACAGAAGGACCGACCTGATCAGATTCGGCAAATTCACAGATGGCAATTATCAATGGCCATGGAAAGGCAAAGTAAAAGAGGGGCAGGCTACCGAGTCATATCGTAATCTTTTTCCCATTCCTGCTTCAGATTTAGGTGCAAATCCTACATTAGTGCAAAACCCTGGTTATTAAATATATTAAATACTTACGAAGATGAGAAAAAGTGCAATAATACTAATCACTATAATAGGATTGATTTCCCTTTTCTCTTGTGAGAAAGATGAAACAAGGGCTATCTTAAAAGAAGTTATTACACCTCCTTCAATAACTTCTCCTTCTGATGGTACCAGCATGGTCCTTTCGTTGGCAGATTCTGCTAACTCTATAGAATTCAACTGGACTAAACCGGATTACGGGTTTCCTGCCGGGGTCAGTTATGCTGTGCAGATAGACAAAGCAGGGAATAATTTCAAAGAAGCCGTAACAATTGCTTCGGGAACCACTGAGTCGGCTTTAGTTAATGTCTATACATTGAATAATTTACTGTTATCCAATGGTTACCCGGAGGATATATCCACGGCAGCAGAAATAAGAGTCAGGTCAATTATCAATTCAGAAGTAGACACTGTATATTCTCCGCCCATTACTTTGAATATCACTCCGTTCGAGGTAGTTATTATCTACCCTGTCCTGTATGTCCCCGGATCATATCAGGGTTGGAATCCGGCAGAAGCCCCTACCTTTGCTTCTGTAAAAAGTAATGGGAAATATGAAGGTTACGTATACATTTCGGAAGCAGGAGGTTTCAAATTTACGGTAACGCCAAGCTGGGATGTGAACTATGGCGGTAGCGGCGGGACTTTAGAACCCAACGGACCGAATTTTGAGGCACCAGAAGCAGGTTATTACAAATTAAATGCAAACCTGAATGACCTGACGTACTCATTCCTTAAAACAGACTGGGGATTAATCGGTTCTGCAACTCCCGGCGGGTGGGATACCGATACCAATATGGAATTCGACCCGGTAAGCGAAACCTGGATATTAACAATTGACCTGGTTGCCGGAGAAATAAAATTCAGGGCAAATGATGGCTGGGACCTTAATTACGGAGACGATGGTGCTGATGGTAAATTAGAAGCAAACGGTGCTAATATTGCTATTGCTACTGCAGGGAATTATACCATCACCCTGGATTTAAGCCACCCTGTTTATAAATACAAAATAGTTAAAAATTAAAAATTTAAATTATATTAAGGGGTTGCCTGAAAACAGGCAACCCCTTTTTTAATATTCTTAGGAGATGGTGAAAAGTGGATGGATACTAATATTACTGGTTCTTTTATTCCGGCCAGGTTTCTCTCAGGTAACTACTGACCCGTCATTCCCTACAGAAAACCAACCGGTAAAAGTTATTTTTGACTCATCAAAAGAAAGCAGGCTAGGGTATTACACAGGAGATTTATATGCACATACAGGAGTAATCGTTGAAGGAGATACAGAATGGAAGCATGTAATCGGCTCCTGGGGGGATAACTCTGTTCAGCCTAAACTTACAAACAAAGGGAATGGTATTTATGAACTGCTGATCTCTCCTGATATCCGGTCGTATTACTCTGTTTTAGCAAACGAGAAAGTTATTAAACTGGCTTTTGTATTTCGTTCAGGCGATGGGGGGAAACAAACAAACGACCTGTTTACAGATGTTTATGAAGGGAGTTTTAGTTTTAAGATTATTGAGCCGGAAGGGACTGAGGTTGTAGCAAAAAACCAGGATATACCATTTTCCGCCTCTGCTTCAGGCGAAGCCGCATTAAAACTTTATTCGAACAATAATGAAATTAAATCTGTTACCGGGACTGGAATAACACATACCTTTAATTTTGCCGAATCAGGCGATTATTGGTTGAAAGCAACCGCGACAACAAATGATACGACTATTGCTGATTCGGTTTTTGTACATGTTAAATCGGAACAGGTTGAGGCTGCATTGCCACAAAATGTTGAAGCCGGAATAAATATTATTGACAGTCAGACGGTGACTCTTGTCCTATATGCCCCCGGGAAAGAGAGTGTTTTTGTAATCGGGGATTTTAACGACTGGCTGCCTAAAAACGATTTCCGCATGAAAAAAGACGGAGGCAATTATTGGGTTACGCTTGAGAATCTGACTCCGGGAGAAGAATATGCCTTCCAATATTTTGTTGACGAAAATATACGAATAGCCGACCCTTACACAGAAAAAATATTAGACCCCTGGGACGACCAATATATCTCAAACGATGTTTACCCAAACCTGAAGGCTTACCCCGAAGGAAAAACCAATTGGAGGGTCTCAACATTTCAAACAGGGCAAACACCTTATTCCTGGCAAACCACGTCTTATGCGATACCTTTAAAAGAGGACCTGGTAATTTATGAATTGTTGATTCGGGATTTTACTGAAAAAGGGACATATAATGCCATACTCGAAAAACTGGATTACCTGGAGGGTTTGGGGGTCAATGCCATTGAGTTGATGCCTTTCAACGAATTTGAAGGGAACAGTAGCTGGGGGTACAACCCTGATTTTTATTTTGCCCCTGATAAAGCTTACGGAACAAAAAAAGACCTAAAGGGGCTGATTGACGAATGCCACAAACGAGGGTTTATTGTTATTCAGGATATGGTACTGAACCATGCCTACAATTCGTGCCCGTTGGTTAAATTATATTGGGACAGTGCCAATAACCGCCCTGCTGCCGATAACCCGTGGTTCAACCAGGCTTCCCCAAATACTGCTTTTAGCTGGGGGTCGGACTTTAACCATGAAAGCCAGGCAACCAAAGATTTTGTAGACCGTGTCACAAAATTCTGGATGGAGGAATATAAGGTTGACGGCTTCCGTTTCGACTTTACAAAAGGGTTTACCAATACCCCCGGAGACGGGAGTGGGTACGATGCTTCACGAATAGCCATCCTTAAACGCATGGCAGATAAAGTTTGGGAAGTGAACCCGGAAGCTTTTGTGATCCTCGAACATTTTACAGCCAATCAGGAAGAGAAAGAACTTGTAGCCTATAAAAAAGGCATGCTTGTATGGGGGAACGCCAACTATAATTTTTGTGAAGCATCCATGGGGTATAATGAAAGTGGGAAATCTGATTTTTCATGGGCTTCGTACCAAACCCGTGGATTTACGCAACCCGGGCTGGTAGCCTATATGGAAAGCCACGATGAAGAACGGATGATGTACAAAAACATCACTTTTGGGAAATCTGTATCAGGATACAATGTAAAAGACCTGACTACAGCCCTGCACCGTAGCGGGCTGGCAGCGACTTTCTTTTTTAGCCTTGCCGGCCCGAAAATGATCTGGCAATTTGGCGAGCTGGGCTATGACTATAGCATAGACTACAACGGAAGGACAGGGGAAAAACCGGTCCGCTGGGATTATATAGAAAACCCCTACAGGCAAAAATTATTTGATGTGTATTCTGCAATGATAAAACTCCGCCAAAAATTTGGTGTATTTACTTCCGGGGTAGAAACATTGAATGTTAACGGGGCACTAAAATCCATCCACCTGGCAAAAAATGACACTAATATTGTAGTTTTAGGGAATTTTGACGTAACCACAGCCTCTATTATTCCTAATTTCCAGCATACGGGGGTATGGTATGAATTTTTTTCAGAACAAACATTAAATGTAACATCGGTAAATACCCCTGTAAGCCTGCAGCCGGGAGAATACCGCCTGTACAGCAATAAACCTTTGCCATCGTATACTGAACTAGTAACTTCATCGGCAGTTATTTCAGATACAAATGAATGGGGGGTTTACCCAAGCCCTGCATCGCAACAAATAACGGTCTCTTCACGAAATCCCATTGACCGGATTTCAATCTTTTCTATTTACGGGAATGCTGTTTTCACACAAAAAAACCTACATAAGAATCAGGTTACAATTGAGGTAAATAATTACCCGGCAGGGATATATTTTGTGCAAATTGTACCAAATTGTACAAGGGGGGGGCAGGAACTCAAAAAAAATAATTATCAAATAACGGATAATCTGCCGGCGTGCATAGGCAAATTTAAAACTTAACTTTGCGCCTCAGTGCCTTTGCAGGGAAAAAAGGATAAATTAGGCTAATAATATAAATTGCAAAGAAAAATTTAACCGCAGAGCCGCGAAGACGCAGAGGAACACAAAAGGCCACCGCAGAGTCGCGAAGTCGCAGGGAGAAACAAAAAAAACCACCGCGGAGACGCGAAGACGCAGAGGAAGATTTGGAAATCAACTTTGCGCCTCAGTGCCTTGTGAAAAAACATGTAGTACGACTTATCTCTTAAACAGTCTTTCAGTACTTCCTGATTTGTTTTACAATTTTAATTGATCCGTAAGAAACATTATGTAGCTCCCATCTGTTATTAAAATACATACTTTTTTCAGACTGTCGGCAATATTGGGAAACGGGCAAACAAAACATCTGTTTCCCCTGTTATTCCTTGAAATTATAATCGTAACTTTCGTTGAGAAAGGCAAATATAAAACAGAAAAAAATGAGTGAACATATTGGGAATTCGAACTACCGGAAAACAAAACTGAAAGAACTTATTCTAAAACTACACGAGGGGGAATCGGAAGAAAGTGTAAGGCAAGAGTTACTTCAGAGCTTAAGCGTTATTCCGTATGGCGAAGTGGTAGAAGTTGAACAGGAGCTACTTGAAGAGGGGCTGCCCGAGTCCGAGATTTTAAAGCTGTGCGATGCACATTCGGCTGTTTTGCATGGGAATGTCGATTTATCGGCATCGAAACAAATACCGCCCGGGCATCCGGTTGATGTAATGATTAATGAAAATAAACAGCTGAAAGAAGTAACTACTCAGGCGTTAAGAATACTTTCTTCGTTAAATAATTTGCCCGGCGAGGACCTCCCCGAAACCATATTAACTTTGCGCTCGTTGTTTAACAGCCTGATTGATGTTGACAAACACTACCAGCGTAAAGAGTACCTGATATTCCCATACCTGGAGAAAATAGGGGTGACGGGCCCGCCAAAAGTTATGTGGGGCAAACACGATGAAATAAGGGAACTGCTAAAAGGCAGCCTTGAAATTTTAGAAACAGAAGGCATCTCCAAAGAGGAGATAATTGCTTCGGCAGAGTTAATCCTTGAACCTGCACTTAAAGGAGTCAACGAAATGACCGTTAAAGAGGAAGAGATACTCTTCCCCATGGCAATGGATGCACTTACCGAAGCCGACTGGTACGAAATTCATAAACAGTCGCTGGAAATTGGCTTCTGCCTGTACGACCCTGAAACAGAGTGGAAACCAGAATGGGCCGAGGAAGAAGATATTAATGAAGCTCAAAAAAGTGGCAGTACCTTTCAGCTACCAACCGGGAGTTTCTCTGCCGAAGAGCTGCTCAGTATCTTAAACACCCTCCCCATTGACATGACTTTTGTGGATAAAAACGACAAAGTAAAATATTTCTCGCAAAGCCCGGAAAGGATTTTCCAACGAAACCGTGCTATATTAAACCGCGATGTACGGAACTGCCACCCCCCTGCAAGCGCGTATATTGTCGATAGGATTTTAGATGATTTTAAAAGTGGCAAACAAAGCCGTGCCCCATTCTGGATTAACAAGGGCGGAAAATTTATACACATTGAATATTTTGCCCTGCGAAACGAGAAAGGGGAATACCTGGGGACATTAGAAGTGTCGCAAGACCTGACCAGGTACCGCGAGCTGGAAGGAGAACAACGTATTTTATCATATAAATAAAAAACCATGGAAACCAACGAAAAATTAATTATAACACCCAAAACAAAGGTGCTGCAACTAATCGAGGCTTACCCGCAATTAGAGGATGTGCTGATTGAATATGCCCCGGCATTTAAAAAGCTTAAGAACCCGTTACTGCGGAAAACCGTTGCCAAGATCGCTACCCTGCAACAAGCTGCAGCCATTGGCAATGTAAAAGTTGAAGACCTTATTAACCGCCTTAGGAGCGAGGTGGGGCAGGATTTATTCTCGGAAGGCGCAGAAGTAACCTACAATACCCAAAAACCAGGCTGGTTTGCTGAAGGAAAGGTGAAAACAGAACTCGATGCAAAAGAGATGCTGGCTGCCGGCGAACAACCGGTGAACCAGGTTATTGCCGACCTAAAAAGTATGGGTAGCGGCAGTATTTATAAACTGGTTGCCCCGTTTTTACCCGCCCCGTTGATCGACAAAGCGACAAGCCTTGAAATAAAACACTGGCTCATTAAAAAGGCTGATGATGAGTATATTATCTATTTTTATAAAGAATAAATTTATTCACAAGTTTTATTTCTTATCCTGGAATATATATTTGTTCAAAACGGTGTGAAAAATAGAAAACCAGCATTTAAATTAGACAAAGGACTACTCGTTTGGACTATCTAAAATCTTTTTGTTAGTTTTGGCTAAAACTATATATGGGTAATTTTATTATTAATTTTACGCCGAACGGCATGTTCCCCACCAGGCACATGACAACCCATGTTCCTATTTCACCGGATGAGATTATTAACGAAGTGTTAGAAGCCAGGAAATATGGAGTGTCAATGGTACATCTTCACGCGAGGAATAAAGAAGGGAAGCCAACCTGGGAAAAGAAAGTTTACAAAGAGATTATTGATGGAATAAGAAGTGTGGATGGTTACAACAAGAATTCTCTGATCATTTGTGTTTCCACCAGTGGAAGGAATTGGGCTGAATTTGAAAAACGGTCTGAATGCCTTGACCTGGAAGGAGCCAGCAAGCCTGATATGGCCAGCCTTACACTGAGTTCTTTTAATTTCTCCAGGTCGGCCAGTGTTAACAGCCCGGAGATGATTCAAAAGCTGGCTGGAAAAATGAAAGAGAAAGGAATAAAACCTGAGTTAGAAGTTTTTGATACCGGAATGGTTAATTATGCAAAATACCTACAAAAAAAAGGGCTGATTAAACCACCATTTTATTTTAATCTTCTATTTGGAAATATAGCAACGGCACAGGCTGAGCTGCTTGACCTGAGCCTTATACTTACGAATTTGCCTGAAGAATCGTATTGGTCGGCAGCAGGAATCGGACGCAGCCAGCTCAAGATGAATTTGAACGGTATTATAAACGGGGGAGGGATACGGATTGGTCTGGAAGACAATATTTTCTTTGATTCTGAAGGGAGTAAATTAGCATCAAATCTTGAATTATTGAAAAGGATCAATGATATTTCAGGACTTATTGAAATGAAACCATATACTCCGGCTGAAGTTCGAAGATTATTAAATTTAGGACTATGGAAAGGATAATAATATATGGTAATTCAAGTACTGCGGAAGTGGTAGCTGAGTACATTGATGCTGTCGATGGTTTAAAAGTTGCGGCATTCACCATTAACAAAGAGTTTATAACTGAAACAATTTTTGCAAATAAACGGCTCATCCCTTTTGAAGGATTAAATGATACCTATCCTCCTGACAAATTTAAATTGCTTATCATGAATGTTTTAGGAGTAGAATATCCTCGTATTGGAAAGATGGAGAAGTCAGAAGAGGCAAAAAAAATGGGATACAAGTTATTCACTTTTATTGATCCTTCAGTTTATATTGCCAAAACAGCAAAGATTGGTGAAAATTGCGTTATTCTTAATCGGTCGATTGTTGAACCTTTTGCGAGTATTGGTAATGGAACAGTTCTTCGAAGTGGATCATTTATAAGTCATCACTGTCAGGTTGGGGAATATTGTTATTTGTCACCTCGTGCAACTTTGGCAGGGAACGTTAAAATTGGATCGTTTTGTTTTCTTGGAGTAAATTGTACAATCCATAACAATAAAAAAATTGGGGTACATTCAATAATTGGGGGTGGTGCTGTTGTAAATAAAGATGTTCAGGAGTATGGTGTTGTAAAAGCAGCATCAGGAAAATTATTGGATGAATCGAGCAAAAAATTTTATATATAGAATACATTTTAATAAATTAAGTGAAAGTGGTAGCATTTTTACCTATTAGAGACCAATTTCATTAATCTATCCATCGTTTCTTTCTTCAAATCCGGATATATTGGCAAACATAAAATCATATTAGCAATCTTATTACTTACTGGAAGGTTAGAAACTTTAGATGATCTAAGATTTCGATAATCGATCAAATTTGAGATTAAAGGATAAAAATATTTTCTTGTGTGAATTCCTTTTAATTTTAACAATTCATACAATTCGTCCCTGGAGAGCGAATATTGCTCAGTTACAATAATAGGGAAAAAGGCAAAATTGTGTATATAATCCATATTAGCTTCTGGAACAGAAATACCCTCAATACTTTTAAGATTCTCTTTGTAATAATCGCTAACAACTTTTCTCTTATTAATTAAGCCTTTAATGTATTTTAGTTGGACCAGCCCAACAGCAGACTGGAATTCGTTCATTTTGCCATTTAACCCTATTCCTTGAATATGCTCTTCGTCAATATAGCCAAATGAACGTAAACGGTCAATTTTCTCTTTCATTTCCCGGGTATGCGAGATAACTGCCCCACCTTCGAATGTATTAAAAACTTTTGT
>JAADGO010000131.1 GCA_013152355.1 Chlorobiota bacterium | reverse complement strand
CTATTCAGGCATTTTGAACGGAATTACCAGGCCCTATACAGCAATGCCTTCTCCGAGGGGTCGGCAAATAGTAACGAAACGGGCCTTTATTTTGGAGCAAGCCTGTTGCCGGCCAAAAATTTCCGGCTTTCGGGGTACTCCGACCTTTATAAATCGCCATGGCTAAGTTATACAACCATTGCACCATCAAAAGGGCATGATATACTGGTTCAACTGGATTACCGCCCTTCACAAAAACTACAATTGTATGCCCGCTTTAAGAATGAAAGTAAAGAGGTGAAGGTACATATTGAAAAAAAATATATTAACGCCCCTTTAAATACAAAACGGGCAAGGCTTCATCTACAATATTCGCCAACAGAACAAATTATCCTGAAAAGCCGGTTCGAATATGCGTTCTATAAAAAATACGAAAAAGAATATGGGTTTTTATTATACCAGGATGTTGTGTACAGCCCGGTTAAAATTCCTTTTAAAGGGTATATGAGAGTGGCTGTATTTAAAACAGATTCATACAATTCAAGAATATATGCATACGAAAATGATTTGCTTTATAATTACTCCATCCCGGCTTATTATGGCAATGGATTTCGCGTATATTTGAACATTTCGTACAAATTTTCTACTTTTTTAAGTATTTGGCTAAAGTTGTCAAATACAACCTACTCCGACCGTGAATCAATAGGTTCAGGCCATAATGAGGTTGACGGGGAAAACTTAACAGAAGTTAAAATTCAGGCCCGATTAAAATTTTAACACCGATTTTTGTTACTTTGCCAGGAAGAATTGTTAAAAGGAAAGAGGTAAATCGGGAAAACGGGTTCTTCATTCAGGATAAAATACCTGGACTATCCATATTTTTTAACAGTAGGAAAACTATAAATAAATGCCAATGAGTTCTATGTATAACTATGATGATATTAGGCCCTACCATGATAATGAAGTAAATCAAAAAATTAAAGAGTTGCTTGCCGATGAAGTTTTCGACAGGGTGCTTTTGGTTTTGTATAAAGATCCTGCAAAAGTAAAACAGGTCAAGGAGAATCTGGCAAAGGTTCAAACCATCGAGCAACTTCAGTTGGGGTTTATGCATAGTATGGTGAAGATGATAATTGACAGCACTACTGACGGTGTGACTTGCAGCGGGTTCGAACACCTGGACAAATCCAGGCCATACCTTTTCATCTCAAACCATCGTGATATTATCCTGGATTCAGCACTTTTGAATTTCCTGATACTTGAAAACGGTATGAATACCACCCAAATTGCCATTGGCGACAACCTGTTTGTGTACGAGTGGATAGAACATGCTGTAAAATTAAACCGTGCTTTTGTAGTAAAACGGAATATTGCTGCAAGGGAGCTGTTAGAAGCTTCACAAAAGCTTTCGCAGTATATACGTTCATCAATTACGGAAAATAATATCTCGGTATGGATTGCCCAGCGGGAAGGAAGGACAAAAGACGGGTTTGACCAGACCCAGGTAAGCCTGCTCAAGATGCTGAATATGAGTAACAACAGTGATTATATTAAGGGTTTCTCAGAGCTTAACATTGTCCCAGTCTCTATATCATACGAAATTGAACCATGCGGAATTTCGAAGGTTAATGAAACCATTCAGAGAGAGTTAAAAGGGTTTCAGAAAACCAGCAAAGATGACTTTAAAAGTATGGCCATGGGGGTATTATACCCAAAAGGGAGGGTGCATTTCTCATTTGGCAGGCCCATTCATTCAGAGTTAAGTGGATTCGGTACTGTTGGCAGGCCTAATGAATTTTTTCAAAACCTGGCCGAACTCATAGATGAAAAAATATACAGCCAGTTTAAACTCTGGGCAAATAATTATATTGCCTACGACTTATTACACCGTACCAATAAATACAAAAAACACTATACATTTGAGGAAAAGTTGAATTACGAAAAGTTGTTGCACGCTGCCATTTCCAATGTAAATAGCGACCCGGCTTTGGTAAGAGAACGGTTCCTGAGTTTATATGCAAACCCGGTCACCAATGCAAGATCAATGGTTAAATCGTTCGTTTAAGCTAAATTTTAAAACGATAATCTGGGATTGGAACGGCACTCTGTTAAATGACCTTACACTTTGTGTTAATGCCATAAATACCCTTTTGGAGAAAAGAGGGTTGCCGCTTTTGAACAATGT
Organism: Chlorobiota bacterium; assembly: GCA_013152355.1. Taxonomy (GTDB): domain Bacteria; phylum Bacteroidota; class Bacteroidia; order Bacteroidales; family Prolixibacteraceae; genus JABMQB01. Next base: position 12,892 of record JAADGO010000131.1, on the reverse strand, counting down.
CACATATAGAGAGGTGTTCTCTTTCCCGGTAAAGGATTATTACGAAAAGGTAGGATTTGATTTTTCAAAAGAGCCTTTTTCAGTCCCGGCTCAGGAATTTATCAACATATACAATCTACAGGCTAACCAATGCAGGCTGCATTCATCTGCTATCCCGACACTGCAATATTTCAGGTCGCAATCAATCAGCCAGTTTGTCCTTTCGGCAACGAAACAAGACATGCTGGACACTGCCCTGCAACAAAACGGTATTTCTCATTTTTTCAAGGCTGCTTTAGGATTGAATAACCATTATGCCGTTTCAAAAATTGAACGAGGGAAAGAATTACTGGATTTAGAGGGGGTCAATAAAGGATCAACCTGCATAATAGGCGATACCATCCACGATTTTGAAGTGGCAACAGAGCTGGGTATACAATGTATATTAATTGCCGATGGGCACCAGTCAAAACAACGGCTGCTCGATACCGGGGCAACTGTTCTAAATTCATTGGGAGAGCTGGCAGTACTCACTATGGGATTTTCTTCCTGATATCCCGAATATAAAGCTGCAAATTTGTTTTACCCCTGAATTCATTCTCTGCAACCGAATAACATATATCGTAAGGCAGCCCGGATGTTACGATATCAAATTTGTCGGATTGGTTAAAAGCAATACCGGCAAAAACTGTAGAATTAAAATCGGGCTCCATAAGGTCTAGTTTAATGTGCTCCCCATTTTTCCCTACCAGCCTGCTCGAGCCGGGGTCAAGTACATCTTCGGTAACAAAAACCGGTATCATATTATGAGGCCCAAACGGTGCGAATTGTTTTAGTACCCGGTAAAAATTCTGCCCTATATCGCTGAGCATAATTTTCGCATCAATATCAATGGAGCAAACCTGCTGTTCTTGTTCTTCTGTAATCGATTCAGCTACAATACGTTCGAAACGCTCGGTGAAAGCAGGGATATTTTCAATCTTCAGGGTTAGCCCGGCAGCATACATGTGCCCCCCATACGACTCCAGTAAATCGCTGCACATGCCAATTGCTTCGTACAAATCAAAATCTTTTACCGACCGTGCCGAACCCGTTGCCATACCATTCGATTCGGTCAATATTACAGTTGGGCGGTAGAAATTTTCTGTCAGCCGGGAAGCGACAATCCCCACCACCCCCTTATGCCAGTCGCGGTTGTACAAAACAGTACTTTTCTTATTTCTTAAAAAATCATTGTTGTGGATCATATCCAGGGCTTCCTGGGTAATATCCCGGTCCAGGGTTTTCCGTATCTCATTGAATGAGTTAATTTCATCGCCCAATTCGCCTGCTTCATGTTCATCTTCGGCAACCAATATTTCCACCGACTTTTTGCCGTGTTCAATCCTTCCCGAAGCATTCAGGCGGGGGCCTATCTTAAAAACAATATCACTAATGCTTATCTCGTCACCATTAATCCCTGAATACTGAAGTATGGTCTTTAACCCGATCGAAGGGTTAGCACTCAGTTTTTTCAATCCGAAAAATGACAGTATACGGTTCTCGCCTGTTACCGGGACAATATCGGAAGCAATACTAACTACTACCAGGTCGAGCAGGTCGTAAAGCTCTGCCAGCGGCACATTATTCTTCATTGAATAAGCCTGAAGGAATTTAAACCCTACCCCACACCCCGAGAGGTCTTTAAAAGGGTAATTGCAACCCGGGCGTTTGGGGTCAAGCACTGCAACCGCATCTGGTATGGCATCGTCAGGATTATGGTGGTCGCAAATAATAAAGTCGATGCCCAATGCTTTGGCCTCTGCAACCTTCGTTGCAGCTTTTATACCACAGTCCAACACAATTACCAGGCTGTATTTTTCTTTCGCAGCATACTGTATACTTTTTGGGGAAATCCCATACCCCTCTAAATACCTGTCGGGGATATAAAAACTAAGGTCTTTAATCCTTTTTTTCAAAAAAATGTGCATCAGGGCTACCGAAGTTGTCCCGTCAACATCGTAATCGCCATAAATGAGTACCTTTTCCTGTTTCTCGATAGCCTGCTCGAGGCGGGCAACAGCTTTGTCCATATCCTTCATCAGGAAAGGGTCATGTAAATCGTTGAGCCGCGGCCTGAAAAATGCTTTCGCCTGATCGTAAGTTTTAATATTCCTTTGAACCAATAATTTGGCAATTACCATATCTACATTTAATGCAGCCGATAGGTGTTTAACTTCATTTTGGTCTCCCTGTGGCTTGACTTTCCAGATTTTATCCATTCCTGTATGTTATGATTATGCCAATATTCGAGTCTGCTAAGATACGAAAATGAGCTGTGATAACCGTGTTATTTAGTATTTTACTAATTATATTTTATTAACATATACTCACAGTCTCTAAGTTTTCAGAGGTGCTTTTATTATATTTTCAATTCTGAAAAGGTAAGAGATAATTTATTTAGTAATCAGTAAACTAACCCTGTAAACATACTTTTCTTATCTTTGCACAAATTTTTTTCACGCCAATATATTTAGGTAAATGGATCACACATATTTAAGCGAACAGGAAATCATCCGAAGGAATTCGTTGCAGAAGTTGCGTGAGTTGGGTATTGAACCATACCCTGCTGCAAAATACGATGTAAATAGTACGGCAAAGGATATAAAGGATAGTTTCGGTGATGGGGGAGAAAGCACATTGCACGATGTATGCCTGGCAGGCCGGATTATGAGCCGCCGGATCATGGGGAAAGCCTCATTTGCCGAATTGCAGGACCATACCGGGCGAATACAAATATATGTTAACCGGGACGAGATATGCCCGGGCGAGGATAAATCGCTATACAACAATGTATTTAAGAAACTCCTCGACATTGGCGATATTATCGGTATCAAAGGGTTTGTATTTAAAACCCAGGTGGGCGAAATAACTGTACATGTGAAGGAGTTGACTGTTTTAAGTAAATCTTTGCGCCCCCTTCCAATAGTTAAGGAAAAAGACGGGGAAACATACGATGCGTTTACCGACCCGGAGCAACGTTACCGTATGCGCTATGTCGACCTGATTGTTAACCCGCATGTGAAAGATGTATTTATTAAACGCTCAAAAATCATCAACACCATGCGGCAAATGTTTAACGAATACGGCTACTTTGAGGTGGAAACGCCTATTTTACAGCCTATTCCGGGAGGTGCTGCTGCAAGGCCCTTTATTACCCACCACAATTCGCTGAATATTCCGCTTTACCTGCGTATCGCCAATGAGCTTTACCTGAAAAGGCTGATTGTGGGCGGCTTCGAAGGAGTGTATGAGTTTGCCAAAGATTTCCGCAACGAGGGCATGGACCGTACCCATAACCCTGAATTTACCGTGATGGAAATTTATGTAGCCTACAAAGATTATATATGGATGATGGGCTTCACAGAAGAGATTTGCGAGCGTGTGGCACTTGCTCTCCACGGAACTACAAAGGTACAGTTGGGAGATAATATTATCGACTATAAAGCACCATACCCACGGGTAACCATGTATGAAGCGATTAAAAAACATACGGGTTACGATATCGGAGGGAAATCGGAAGAAGAGCTGAGGAAGATATGCGATACCCTGGGGATTGAAACCGACAGTACCATGGGCAAAGGCAAAATGATTGATGAGATATTCGGCGAAAAATGCGAGCATCATTACATTCAGCCAACATTCATTACCGATTACCCGAAAGAGATGTCGCCACTAACAAAAAAGCACCGCGACAACCCGGAACTGACCGAACGGTTCGAGTTGATAGTAAACGGGAAAGAGCTTGCAAATGCCTACTCGGAACTGAACGACCCTATTGACCAGCGCGAGCGTTTTGAGGAGCAGTTGAGCCTTTCGGAAAAAGGTGACGATGAAGCTATGTTTATCGACCAGGATTTCCTGAAAGCCCTTGAGTTTGGAATGCCGCCAACATCGGGCATGGGGATCGGTATCGACCGCCTCACCATGTTTATGACCAATAGCCCGTCTATACAGGATGTGTTGTTTTTCCCGCAAATGCGCCCCGAAAAGAAAGCAGTTGAAATGAGCGATGACGAAAAAGTAGTTTTCAACATTCTAAAAGCTAATTCCCCGATTGACCTAAACGACTTGAAAGCACAATCGGGCTTAAGTAATAAAAAGTGGGATAAAACCATTAAAGGCCTGACTAAAAACAATATTGCCAAAGTAAGTGGGATAAAACCATTAAAGGCCTGACTAAAAACAATATTGCCAAAGTAAATAAGACTGATGAAGGGTTGTTTGTGGAGGTGGTAAAAAGTCGTAAGTAGTAAGTAGAAAGCTACAAGCTGCAAGCTACAAGCTGCAAGTCGTAAGGAAAAGGATTAGCTTTGGATATTTTTTGGGGGTCTTAAAATTAAGGGATGGCGGTTTTTAACCACCATTTGATACAGTTACAGGAAAATGGAGTTTTTCAAGATTGTCAATATACAAACCAGTGAGTCAGTAATTAAAGAGCGGATACAGAATAGTTACTTATCTGATATTTATCCCGATATAGTAATACTTGACGGGGCTGAAGAAGTTGTACAAATAGGTTGTATCTGGGGTGAGTTTACCATTAGGCGCGATGAAATAAAAGGCGGGATAAGGTATTCAATGCTCGACTGCCCCAATGCCCTGGCATGGACAATCACAACCGGATACCCGCCTGCACGCGATAAAATAGTAATCCACCTTACTATTAACCGCCAACGGAAACAACAGCAGTTTATTGATGAGATTAACGAATTCCTTGATGGATGGGAGGAAGGATTGTTGGATTTCTTTAAAGGATAATTCTTTAAACAGTAAGCCCCCCTTTTATCAAAGTTGTTATAACTTTGCAAGCAGTACATACACGTGTAAAATAAGCCATGAAAAATAATTCACATATAAAATTTTTAATCTGGAACGGACTTAAAGGAATAGGCTGGCTAATGGTATTATTAGCCTTGTACTTCCTTTTCCGTGAGTTTGTTTTCGAACACAACTCCGACTTCTGGGTTCAAAGGTTTTATAGCCGCCCCCTGATTATTTACGGAATTTACCTGGCATCTGAATTTATTTTTGGGCTGATCCCCCCTGAGTTATTTATGCTATGGGCTATAAATAAGGGCAGTACAACAGTTTATTTCCTAAACCTTGCTTTTTTTGGCGGGGCTTCTTATGGCATCGGATACCTGACTTTTTTGATCGGGAGGCACCTACACAGGAGATTGTATTTTAGGTTTTTCCGCAAAAAGTTTTTCATGAACTACTGGCCTCTTCTGAATAAATACGGGTCGTTACTGATTATCGTAGCTGCATTGACTCCCATCCCTTTTGCTGCAGTTAGTATGATTGTCGGCTCAACTAATTATTCTTCCTCCAAATACCTTAAATTCGCTATATCCCGACTTGTACGATTTGCCCTTTATGGGTACATAATTTATCAAACACATCAGTTTTAAACCTCTTTCCCATCCCATAAGCTATCGCTCATAAAGTCGATAGGCCACACTTGGCTGACCCGTTCAGGTTGAAAAAAGGCTTTACTTTTTCATTTCATATTCAAACTTGAAAATATCGGACGGGACATGTTCTTTTTTCATAACGGCCCTGATCTTCTCTACCAATTCAGGATTCTCAGCGGCAAGGTTGTTTTCTTCGCCTATGTCGGTAGACAGGTCGTATAATTCAATTTGCCCCTGGTTCAACGAATCAGTCGATGCATTTAGCTTCACTCCTTTCCATTTGCCCATTCGTACGGCCTGCTTCCCGCCTTGTTCGTGGAATTCCCAATACAAATAATCATGCTCCTTCTGCCCTTCTTTACCTAAAAGGGACGGCAGGAAAGAAATCCCCTGGATATTGTCAGGAGGGGCTATCCCAGCCAGTTCGGCAAATGTTGGCATTACATCCCAAAAAGCAGATATGTGGTTTGTAGTCGACCCCGGGGTGATTTTCCCCGGCCACCAGGCAATCATTGGCACACGGATTCCCCCTTCATACAGGTCGCGTTTGTATCCTTTCAACGGGCCGTTACTGTTAAAATAATCAGGGTCGCCTCCCCCTTCCAAATGCGGCCCGTTGTCGGAGGAAAACATAACAATCGTATTCTTATCCAGCCCCAGTTCTTTTAATTTGGCAATCACTTCCCCAACCTGTTTATCAATTAGTGTAACCATAGCTGCAAAGGCTGCATGAGATTCGGGCTGGGTACCATACCCGCCAATCCGGAACCTTTTATCACCCGGCTCGGTACCTTTATAACTTTTCTCTGGAAGGAATTTCCCCCTGAATTTAGCCAGTTTCTCCTCAGGCAACAGCAATTCGGCATGTGGGATTGTATTGGGGTAAAACAGAAAGAACGGCTTTTCTTTATTTTTTTCAATAAACTCAAGTGCCTTTTTGTGGATAATATCAGGGGCGTATTGCCCAAACTTATCTCCACGGTTGCCTTCCAGTTCTATTTTTTCCTGGTTGTCCCATAAATGCCCGGGGTAGGGTAGTAATTATGTGCCATAGTCTGGCAGTTGTACCCGAAAAACTTATCGAACCCCTGCATATTTGCATCGCCTTCCGAACCCGGGTAACCAAGCCCCCATTTCCCGAAGCCACCTGTTACGTAGCCTGCTTTTTTTAGCATTTCGGCAATTGTATAGGCTTCGGCAGCCATGGGCCATTGCCCCTCAGGTTTCCACGCTTTGTTGCCCCTGATAGGCGTATGGCCGGTATTCATACCTGTCATCAGCGAAGACCGGGAGGGGGCACACACCGTGGTGCCCGCATAATGTTGTGTGAAAACCATACCCTCGCCAGCCATTTTATCAATATTAGGCGTACTGAACTTTTTCTGTCCATAACAGCTTAAATCGCCGTAGCCCAGGTCATCGGCCAGAATATAGACAATATTAGGCTTAAGCTCCTCTTTTTTAGCCTTATTTTGTGGCGTATTGCATGATGTAACAGCTATTATTAAAGCTACTAATCCAATAAATAATAAGCTAGTCCTTTTCATTACTTTTGTGTGTATTCTTATTGAAATTATTGAAATTAAATTAATTGTATTTATATTTTTTCCTGAACAAATATAAATATAATATTCATTAAACCTAATTGCTATATTCCCTACTAAAAGAGAATTTCTAGATCATGCTTTGGCGATTATAACTCAACGGCGATACTGCCTCCCGAACCGGTAGATACATTTTTTAATTTCCTCATTAACCCATCTTCCCCAATAATAACGGAATAGTTTCCTTTTTTAAATACCTTAGGATGGAATGAATTGCCATTGATCCTAACCACATACACCAATTCACCCTGCCCGTCAATAACCTGGATAAGCTGGTTGGGTTTGTTTACCCTTATTTCGGGCAGGTAAGCTACGGCTTTCCTGCCATAATTATCCATTTGGCTGATTGTAACCGGCCAACCGGGGAACTGGTCGTTCTCATTTGGATTATCAACGTGTGCCAGGAACTTCCAGGAATCAATTTTTATGGTCCTGTCGTCCTTATTGAATGTGCATACGCCAAAACCCGAAGAACGCTTATGCGCCTGGAAATACCTTTTGTCCCATTTCGACTGTTTATCGGGGTTTCCAATTGCATACACAAAATTCTTATTGCCAAATGCATCTTCGTAATCCCCGGTGTTAGGCTCCCCATGCCCGGGCCGCCCGGAAACCTCCCACCCCAGTTCATCGGGGAGGAACCAGCGTTGGTACCCTACCGATATGGCGGGGGTACAGAAACACCAACCGGCGTCTCTATAATCGTCTACACCATATTGCACCAACGATGGCACATGCTGGTCGCCGGCAATTTGGAACACAAAACCTTTCCGCATTATTTTAATTGCCCTGTCGCGCCCGTTTTTTGGCCAGCCTCCCGAATCAAGGTCGCCATATACGTATCCGAGCAGGCTGCCATGATGGGTAGCAACGCCTGCAAATACAGTTTGGGTAAGTAATACTTTCATATCTGCTCCTTCCCAATCTGTTATCCAATCGCCCAGGAATTTAATTTGCCTATCGCCAAGCATCTTCAACCCTGGTTTTATCAGTTGCGATGGGTCTTTTAAAGGGGCAGTAAGGTGGTCTTTCCTACCCTGCCAGCTACTTACTATTTCTGGTCCCGACTTAAATATCCTGTCGCTAACCACTGCAAAACTTACCCTACCATAAGTTATACCGGTATACCAAACACTCATCCCATCTCCAATCGGGGTAGGGTCATAAGGGTCGGGCAGGTTACCACACTGTGTACGGTTTACCACATTAACCATTTGTACAGATTGCGTAAAACCTCCTAAATCAGCATTGTTATTTTTTGCAAAAAGGTGCTTCCCAGCCTCCCCCCATAAGTTCCCATGGTATACATCATGGTCATCTGGTGTACAAACCGTTGGGCGGTCGCGCATCAGGTCGCCAAATGCCCAGCCAAACATATAATATTTGCCCAGGTAATTAACAATCGACAGTTCTGCCGGCTCCCTTATTATCCGGTAACCTCCGTTGCTTTCATAAATCTGGTCGCCTGAGAAATAGAGGAAATCAGGGTTGGGTTTACCTTCCTTAAATTCTCAACCAATGGAGAATACGGGAAACTGCTGTAAAACTGGCACGTTAACCCTGCAACTTTTAATGGTTTGCCAGCAGGGTCACGGCGTATAGTCCCTTCGTAATAATTCCGGGCTTGGCTCCCATCCCTGCCCTTTTCAGTGTACAAAATCCTGAAAGGCGTATCCTGTGTAGCGTCCCAATTTACAATTTTAAATATGGCTGTCCTCGAATCGGGTTCTATACCTTTGGTGGACATTGTTGTCCATACACCCTCCTTTTGCAGTTGCAACTTCACCTCCTGGTTGTCATTCTTACCTAAAGGCGGCATCTGGGCCATCAGCTTAACTACATTTTTGTTTAACGTATACGTTGTCCATAGGATTGGCCCAAAAGCGTTATCCTGTTTCAGTACCACCTTAGAACCTGATAATTTCAGGTTGTCAAACCAGAATCCTGATTTTCCCGGCTTCCCTTCTTTTTCAAGGGTAATATTGTTGGCAATGGCAACCAGCCCTTGTATGCCATCAATCTTACTGGTAAGCTTCCCTGTTGAATTCCCTTTGGAATCAACCACAACCATTGACAATGAATTATTATTCCCTTTTACACTTATTACAAACTCACCCCAATCGAATCCTTCCGGCAGGGCAACCTGCTGTCCGTTCAGGAAAGCAAACCCTTTGAGGCTGACCCCTGCTTTGATACTCTTCCCAAAATAACATGCTGCCTTTGCGCTTGGGTCTTCTTCATCATAAACACCAAGTAAAAACCCGGCAGAGCCAGGGCTTCCATTTTTCTTCAACAAACCCATTCTTGCCGAGATTTTAAAATCCCCGTCATCAGGAGAAAGCAGGTGGGTTAAGATATTGACCCTTGATTCCGCAACTTCACCATTGCACTCCAGGTGCCCGTCAATAACCCTCCATTCTTCAAGCGGAACCGACCAAAAGTCCTTCCCAACCCAAATACGGTCATTTATATTATCAAAATCAGCCTGGAAATTTGTTCTCTTTGAACAGGATGATATAATCATTAAAAATAAAACAGCAATCAATCCAAGGTATTTCATAATTCCGGCATTATTATGCTATATAGCTATAGCTGTTTAAGAAGAGAAATTTACGCCACTAATTTACGAAATAATTTCCTTTAGAGGTTACCTTTATTGAAATCATCCTGCTATCCCTCATTAAACAAGCTTATTACAAAAAACAAAGACTCTATATCAGAAGTCATTAACAGGTCATTTCATAAAGTTGTGGACTAAGGGATTGTGAAGGAATAACCTAACCGTTTTGACTCGTTCTCTTGCACGCTAACTTCGTTAAAAAGCAAAAGCCTCCCATTCGGTTAAGCCAAGGTCGATTGCAGGAAAGGCTTTTTTACCCATTGCTTCCCATACAACCAGTGCAGCTCCCAGGGCACTTGCATTATCTATTTCAGAAGTATATACTTTTTTGCCGGGGAACAGGTTGGCCAGGAGCCGCACAAATATCTCATTTCGGGCAAACCCTCCTGATACAAACAGCTTTTCAATACCATCGTTGCTTTTAAGGACTAAATTCAGGGACTTTGCACATTGGAGGGACAGGTCGTACATTAACCTGTGGTAGGCTTCCCGGAAACCTGGAAACCTAGCCAGGCCAACTTCATTATCCAAATAATCAGGAGGAATCCCGTTTTTGAAAAATACCGGTTCCCCTACCCCTCCGTTCAGGTATTCGGCAATCAGGTTTTCATCGGGCACTACCTTTTTATAACTCCCCTCGGGCACATTGAATGCCTTTTCCAGTTGTGCTGTATTCACATCGTGGATATGCCCCATAAACAGCCTTGACGACTTGACAGGCTCCTGATTGATGCTCAAATAGCTTAGGCAATCCTGCTTAAGTTCATCCGCAGTAAGCGGAGTATGGTTAAACGGGTTCATGTTTATGCACCAGGTACCTGTTGATACTAAAACAAATTCCTCATTGCTTCCGCGAAGGTATGGCACCAATGAAGCAGAACTATCGTGGATCCCGATCCCCGAATAAATATTTGCCTTTCCAATACTAACTTTTACAAGCGTTGAATTAGGCAATGGTTGTGGCAATTTGATTTCTTCATCTTCAAGCCATTGGTGGTATCTCATATTATCGAAATCCCACATAAACGTATGGCAGCCAATTGAGGTTGATTCAGAAGTAATTTTGTTAGTCAGCAGGAAGGATAAATATTGAGGGAAGTGGAGTATATTTTTTGTTTGCCTGAAAATCTCTTCCCGCTCATTTTTAAGCCACAAAATCTGAACCCCTGAATTCAGCATTAGCCCCAAAGCCGGGCTGGCCGTTTTCCTGCAAAATTCTTCTTTTCCTCCATATTTTTGGTATAATGCCCCTGCAAACTCTTCAGAAATAGGCTTCAGGTAATTATAAACAGGAGCCAGCCTTTTGCCATTCTCATCTAAAAACACCAACGATGCCCCATAAGTAGAAAAATTTACTGCAACAACATCATATTCACCTCCGTTTAAGAAACCTTGCAATGAAGACTTTACCCAATCTTCAATCAGTTCAATATCGTCACATTCATACCCGTCTTCATCGGTAACGGCAGGGAATTCCTCCTCTTTCTGAAATACAATATCCAGGTTTTTATCAAAAAGAATAATTTTCTTGTTTGTTTTTCCAATATCGAATATGGCAATTACCTGTTTTTTCATACTTCCCGGCTTTCAATAGTTCGTTATATTTTTATTTCTCGCTAAGACGTTAAGACGCAAATATCTGATTATTAAGGTTCTACAAGACCGAGACTTCGTGTTTTAAGTGACTGATAATCAGTTACTTATAAAAAACACCGAACTATTGGGCTTTTAAACACCCTAAAAATTCAGATAGCTTCTGAGGGACTTTTTTAAGAGGCTTTTTACCCTGTTACCTTTTTGAAAGGATTCCTTCCTCGTATTTTTGTATTTCCCCTATATAATCGACACCAACAGGTACATTATTTATCAGGCAATAATAGTCCCACACTGCACCGAATGGCTTCGACTTCATCTCTTCAAGCAATGCCAGCCTTTCAAAGCCCTTTCCTTCTTCTTCGAATTTCAGCAATTCCCCCCTTGGCTCTAATAAGCCGAATAAAAATGCTTTTTGGGTTGCACGGGTACCAACCACATAAGCACCAACCCTGTTGATACTTGCATCAAAGAAATCGAGCCCGATATTTACCCTGCTTAACGCATCCGAACGGATAACTTCCTGGGCAATAAGAAGTATTTCATCATTAAAAGTAACTACATGGTCGCTATCCCAGCGTACCCCTCTGGTAACATGCAGCAACAGCTCATCGACAAACTGAAGCACTGCCGAAATTTTATCGCCGACCTGCTCGGTCGGGTGGAAATGCCCATTGTCCAGGCAAATCAACTTATCGTTCTTAATAGCATACCCAAGGTAAAAGTCATGCGACCCAACTACAAACGCCTCAGAACCAATCCCAAATAGTTTCGATTCAATTGCATCTTTCATATATTCCTTCGGGTACTCATCCATGAAGGCCTCATCCAGCGATTTTTTTAATAATGCGCGGTGGCCAAACCTGTCGACAGGCGTATCTTTCATCCCATCAGGTATCCAGGTATTATGGACAGATGGCGTCCCCAGTTGCTTACCCATCTCGGCGGCAATGGCACGGCAACGCTTTACGTGCTCCACCCAAAACCGGCGGTATCCTTCGTTTTTACTGGAGAGTGTGAACCCTTCGTCAGCTTTAGGGTGCGAGAAACAGGTTGCATTGAAATCAAGCCCCATGCTCCGCTCTTTTGCCCAGTTAATCCAGCCCTGGAAGTGTTTCACCTCAATTTGGTCGCGGTCAACCGGCTTCCCGCCAAATTCGCCATAAATAGCATGTAGGTTTAACCGTTGTTTTCCCGGCAACAACGACATTACTTTATCCAGGTCATCGCGCATCTCCGCTATTGTTGTTGATTTCCCGGGGTAATTACCGGTAACCTGGATGCCGCCGCCACCCAGTTCGGCGTTGGGTTTTTCAAAACCGCCAACATCATCGGTTTGCCAGCAGTGTAATGAAATAACTACCTCATCCATCCTCTCCAACACCTCCCCTGTATCGACCCCAAGGGCTGCATACTGCTCTTTAGCAGCTAAATAAGCCTTTTCAATAAATTTTTTATTTGCCATTATTTTATGATTTTCAAATTTTCATTTTCTATATTTAATGAAAGGTTGTAACAATGGAAATGGATATTAATCCTGTTGCGCACAACCAGCCTGCATCCTTAAAGAAGCACTACCGGCTACCTGCGCAAATCCCTTTTCAATCCATATAAAACACCTCTTCCAATTCAACCGAAAC